>NZ_LZKU01000055.1 GCF_001672975.1 Mycobacterium sp. 1465703.0 | reverse complement strand
CGCACCCGATGCATTTCTCCAGACCGTCCGGATAGCGGTTGAGCTGGTGGCGGCCGTGATAGCGCGGCATGACGGGGCCCGGCTTTTCCGGATACTCCTCGGTGACGTTCTTTTTGAACATCGACCCGAACGTCACGCCGAATCCGGCTACGGCGTCCAAGAACTTAGCCACGTGCTTTCTCCTTACTCGCGGCCGCCAGCGATTTCTGGGTCTTCGCCGGCAGCGGCGGTGTCGGGAATACCGGTGTGGAGCCCGGTGCGGTCGGAAGCTTCTTCGCCTCGCGGCGGAGCTGTTTCTCCAGCGCGCGAATACCCGGCGCGCTGAACGGCTTTCGCAGCATCAGCACCAGCACCGTGGCGAACACGATGCTGCTGGCCACCAGGATCGGGGTCCAATGCTGATAGCCCTGGTTCTGCAGCGTGCGAATCACGGCGGCGATCAGCACCCAGACCAGCGAGGCCGGGATCAGCAGTTTCCAGCCCAGCCCCATGAACTGGTCGTAGCGCAGCCGGGGCAGTGAGGCCCGCAGCCAGAAATAGACGAACAGGAACGTCCACATCTTCGCGGTGAACCAAAGCACCGGCCACCAGCCGGTATTGGCGCCGTCCCACATGTTCAGCGGCCACGGCGCATGCCAGCCGCCGAAGAACAAGACGGTGGCCAGCGACGAAACGGTCATCATGTTGACGTACTCGGCCAGCATGAACATCGCGAACTTCAACGACGAGTATTCGGTGTGGAATCCGGCGACCAGCTCACCCTCGGCCTCGGGCAAATCGAAAGGCGCCCGGTTGGTCTCGCCGACCATCGAGATGAGGTAGATCACGAAGGACGGCAGCAGCAGGAACACGAACCAGACGCGGTCCTGTGCGGCGACGATCCGTGAGGTCGACATGGAGCCGGCGTAGAGGAAGACCGCCGCGAACGACAGGCCCATCGCCACCTCGTAGGAGATGACCTGGGCGGTGGAACGCACGCCGCCCAGCAGCGGGTAGGTGGACCCGGAAGCCCAGCCGCCCAACACGATTCCGTACACGCCGATCGCCGACAGGCCCAGAATGAAGAGCACCGCGACCGGAAGGTCGGTCAGCTGCAGCGGGGTGCGGTGACCGAACACCGACACCACCGGACCGAACGGGATGAACGCGAAGGCGGTGAATGCCGGAATCGTGGAGATCACCGGTGCCGCGAAGTAGACGAACTTGTCGACGCCACCCGGGGTGATCGTTTCCTTGAGTGCCAACTTGATTCCGTCGGCCAGGCTCTGCAGTACCCCCCACGGGCCCGCCCGGTTCGGGCCGGGCCGCAGCTGCATCCAGCCGAGGATCTTGCGTTCCAGCAGAATTGCCACCAGCACGTTGAGCATGAGGAACACGAAGATCGCCAGTGCCTTGCCCAGCACCAGCCACCAGGGGTCGTGTCCGAAAGCGGTCAAGCCGGTCATGAGCCAACTCCGATCTTGACTGTGCTGCCCGGGGATACGCCGAGTTGGCGGTGTACCGCCGAGGCGGGGGAGTTCACCGGAAGCCACACCACCCGGTCGGGCATGTCGGTGATCACCAAGGGCAGGCTGATGGATCCGTGCGAGGTGCTGACGGTGACGGCGTCGCCGTCGGCGGCCCCGATTTCGGCGGCCGTATCGGCGGACAGCCGGGCGAAAGCCTTACGCGCGGTTCCGGCCAGATGGGGCTCCCCGTCCTGCATTCGGCCGTTGTCCAACAGCATCCGCCATCCGGCCAATATCGCCTCGCCCGCTGCCGGCTGGGCAGGCTCCGCGGCCGCGACGTCCGGGTTCGCGGCACGCTTGCCGTCCCAGTGCCGCAGCGCCGCCATTTCTTGGCGGGCCGCGTCGACGGTGGACATGCCCAGATACACGCCCAACTCGTCGGCGAGCGTGTCGAGCACCTGATGGTCGGATTGGCTGGCGTCCTGAGTGTTGCGCAGCGCCGCTTCGAACGGTCGGAAGCGCCCCTCCCAGTTGACGAATGCGCCGGCCTTCTGGGTCGTCGGCGCGACCGGGAAGACGACGTCGGCACGCTCGGTGACGGCGCTGTGCCGCAACTCCAGGCTGACCACGAAACCAACGCCGTCCAGCGCCGCCAGCACCGCCGCCGGGTCGGTGAAGTCATCGGGCTCGACGCCACCTACCAGCAGCGCGCCCAGCGTGCCGTCGGTAGCGGCGGCCAGGATGCCGTCGGCGTCACGTCCAGTGCCGGAAGGCAATTCGGACACGTTCCACGCCTGGGCAACCTGCGCCCGAGCGGTTTCGTCGTCGATCGGGCGGCCGCCGGGCAACAGCCCTGGCAGCGCACCGGCCTCCAGCGCGCCGCGCTCACCGGCACGTCGCGGCACCCAGGTCAGGCGGGCGCCGGTGGTGTCGGCAAGCCGGGCCGCGGCGGACAACCCGCCCGGCACCGAGGCCAACCGTTCGCCGACCATGATGACCGCACCCGGAGTGGAGAGCAGGTCGCCCACCTCGCCGGTGGCCAACCCGTCCAGCGCCGAAGCTTCGGCGCCCGGAACGGTTTTGATCAAGCGACCGGACATCTTGGTCAGCGCGCGGGTGGCGAACGGCGCGATCGCGTAGACCGGCAGCCCGTGTTTGCGGGCGGCCTTGCGCAACCGCAAGAACACGATGGGTGATTCGTCTTCGGGCTCGAATCCGACCAGCACGACGACCGGAGCCGATTCCAGATCGGCGTAGCTGACGGTGATCGGTTTGCCGGCGATCCGGGCGGCCAGGAAGTCGGCCTCTTCGGCGGAGCTCGGGCGGGCACGGAAGTCGATGTCGTTGCTGTTCAGCACAATTCGAGCGAACTTGGAGTAGGCGTAAGCGTCTTCCAGGGTTGCCCGGCCGCCGACCAGCACACCGGTCCGGCCATGCGCCGCTTCCAGGCCCTTCGTCGCGACGGCGATGGCGTGTGACCATGAGGCGGGTTGCAGCGAGCCATCGTTGGAGCGGATCAGGGGAGTGGTGATGACATCGGCCTGGGTTGCGTAAGTGAAAGCCCAGCGGCCCTTGTCGCAGTTCCACTCCTCGTTGACCTCGGGATCGTCACCGGCCAGCCGGCGCAGCACCTTGCCGCGGCGGTGATCGGTGCGCTGCGCGCACCCGGAAGCGCAGTGCTCACAGACGCTGGGGCTGGAAACCAAGTCGAACGGGCGGGCCCGGAACCGATACGAGGTTCCGGTCAGTGCGCCCACCGGGCAGATTTGCACGGTGTTGCCCGAGAAGTAGGACTCGAACGGCTCATTCGCGTAGATGCCGACCTGCTGCAGGGCGCCACGCTCCTGCATGTCGATGAAGATGTCGCCGGCGATCTGCTCGGAGAACCGGGTGCACCGAGCACACAGGATGCAGCGCTCCCGGTCCAGCAGCACCTGAGCGGAGATGTTGATCGGCTTGGCGAAGGTGCGCTTGACGTCGGTGAAGCGAGAATCGGCGCGGCCGTTGGACATTGCCTGGTTCTGCAGTGGGCATTCGCCGCCCTTGTCGCACATCGGGCAGTCCAGCGGGTGGTTGATCAGCAGCAGCTCCATGACGCCGTGCTGGGCTTTGTCGGCGGCCTCCGAGGTGAGCTGGGTGCGTACCACCATGTCGTCGGTCGCGACCGTGGTGCACGAGGCCATCGGTTTGCGTTGGCCTTCGACCTCGACCAGACACTGCCGGCATGCTCCGACCGGCTCCAGCAGCGGGTGATCGCAGAAGCGCGGGATCTGGATGCCCATCAATTCGGCGGCCCGGATCACCAGAGTTCCCTTGGGAACGCTGATCTCGTTACCGTCGATGGTGAGCGTCACCATGTCCGGCGGACGCACCTCGTCGCCGGCCTCGGTTTTGGCCGCACTGGTCATGAGCGGGTCACGCCTTTCCGTTCGCCGTCAGCATGGAGTCGCGGGGGTCGAACGGGCATCCGCCTCCTTCGACGTGCGCGACGTATTCGTCGCGGAAGAACTTGATCGACGACATCACCGGACTGGCGGCACCATCCCCCAAGGCGCAGAACGACTTCCCCAGGATGGTGTCGGAGATGTCCAGCAACTTGTCGATGTCCTCGCTGGTGCCCTTACCGGTTTCCAGCCGCTCGTATATCTGGTCGAGCCAGAAGGTGCCCTCCCGGCACGGCGTGCATTTGCCGCAGGACTCGTGCTTGTAGAAGTACGTCCAGCGCCGAACCGCACGAACCACGCAGGTGGTTTCGTCGAAGATCTCCAGCGCCTTGGTGCCCAGCATCGAGCCGACGCCGCCGACGCCCTCGTAGTCCAGCGGCACGTCGAGATGCTCGTCGGTCAACAGCGGCGTCGACGATCCACCGGGTGTCCAGAACTTGAGCCGATGCCCGGCCCGCACGCCACCGGCGTAGGCGAGCAGCTCCCGCAACGTGATTCCCAGCGGGGCCTCATACTGGCCGGGGCGGGCGACGTGACCGGACAGCGAATACAGCGTGAAGCCCGGGGATTTCTCGCTGCCCATCGAGCGGAACCAGTCCACGCCGTTGTCGATGATCGACGGCACGCTCGCGATGGTCTCGACATTGTTGATCACCGTGGGGCAACCGTAGAGTCCGGCCACGGCGGGGAAGGGCGGGCGCAGCCGCGGTTGGCCGCGGCGGCCTTCCAGCGAATCCAGCAGCGCGGTCTCCTCGCCGCAGATGTATGCGCCGGCGCCGGCGTGCACCACCAACTCCAGATCGAAGCCGGAGCCGTTGATGTCACGGCCGAGGTAGCCCGCGGCGTAAGCCTCGGCCACCGCGTTCTGCAGGCGGCGCAGGACCGGCAGCACCTCCCCGCGCACATAGATGAACGCGTGGCTGGCCCGGATCGCGTACGCAGCGATGATCACCCCCTCGACGAGGACATGCGGTGTCGCCAGCATCAGCGGAATGTCTTTGCACGTCCCGGGTTCCGACTCGTCGGCGTTGACCACCAGATAATGCGGCTTGGCGGCGGCACCGGTATCACCCTGCGGGATGAACGACCACTTCGTGCCGGTCGAGAATCCCGCGCCGCCGCGCCCGCGCAGCCCCGAGTCCTTGACCACCCCGATCACCGCGTCGGGCTCCATCGCCAGCGCCTTCTTCATCGCCTCGTAACCGCCGTGACGGTGATAGGTCTCGAGGGTCCAGGACTCCGGCTCGTCCCAGAAGCGGCTGATCACCGGAGTCAGCGGAGTCGCCTGCGAAGTATCGGAAGTTGTTGTCATTACTGGCCTTCCGGCGCGCTGGGCGCCTGCATGCCGTGTTCCTTGGCTACCTTCAGGCCGGCCAGGGTGGCCGCACCCGCGCCACCTTGCCCCTGGTCGGGGCGCTCGTCTGGCAGGCCGGCCAGGATGCGCGACGTCTCGCGGAAAACGCACAGCGGCGCACCGCGGGTGGGTGGCTTTGGCTCGCCGGAACGCAGCGAGTCGACGAGTTCGCGCGCCGACTCCGGCGTCTGGTTGTCGAAGAACTCCCAGTTCACCATCACCACCGGCGCGTAATCGCAGGCGGCGTTGCATTCGATGTGCTGCAAAGTGACCGACCCATCGGCCGTCGTCTCGTCGTTACCGACGCCCAGATGCTCTTTCAGAGCATCGAAGATGGCATCGCCACCCATGATGGCGCACAACGTGTTTGTGCAGACACCCACCAGATAATCGCCGGTGGGTCCGCGGCGATACATCGTGTAAAAACTCGCCACCGCGGATACCTCGGCGCCGGTGAGTCCCAGCTGCTCACCGCAGAACTCCAGGCCCGCGGGTGTCAGGTAGGAATCCTGCGACTGCACCAGGTGCAGCAACGGCAACAGCGCCGAACGCTTGCTGGGGTAGCGGCCGATGATCTCCTTGGCGTCCACCTCCAACCGGGCGCGCACCTCGGGTGGATACGTCTTGGGCGCACCCTCGACGACGAATGCGTTGGGCTCGTCCGGCGGTGGGCCGAGCCGGAGGAAGACCGGCTGTCCCTGCGGGCCGGTCACCGGTCCACCCCGCCCATGACCGGGTCGATGCTGGCGACCGCGGTGATCAGGTCAGCGACCATCCCGCCTTCACACATCGCGGCGACCGCTTGCAGATTGGTGAATGAGGGGTCTCGATAGTGCACCCGGTAGGGCCGGGTACCGCCATCGCTGACCATGTGCACGCCCAACTCTCCGCGCGGCGACTCGACCGCCGTGTATACCTGGCCGGCGGGCACCCTGATGCCCTCGGTGACCAGCTTGAAGTGGTGAATCAATGCCTCCATCGAGCCGCCCATGATCTTGGCGATGTGCTCCGGTGAGTTCCCCAGGCCGTCCGGGCCCACCTTCAGGTCGGCCGGCCAGGCGATCTTGCGGTCCTCAACCATGGTTGGGCCCGGCTTCAGCTTGTCCAGACACTGCTCAACGATTTTGATCGACTCCCACATCTCGTTGACGCGAATCATGTAGCGCCCGTAAGCATCACACGTGTCTTCGGTGATTACGTCGAATTCGTAGTTTTCGTATCCGCAGTACGGTTCGCTCTTGCGCAGATCGTGAGGCAACCCGGTGGCACGCAGGATGGGGCCGGTGATACCCAACGCTATGCAACCGGTCAGATCCAGGTAACCGACGTCCTGGGTGCGGGCCTTCCAGATGGCATTCTCATTGAGCAGACCGCCCATTTCGCGCAGAACTTGCCTGAGCCCCTTGAGAGCTTCGACGATCTCGGTCTCCGCGTTCGGCGGCAGGTCCTGGGCTACCCCCCCGGGGCGGACGTAGGCGCTGTTCATCCGCAAGCCGGTGATCGATTCGAACAGGGTCAGCACGATCTCGCGTCCCCGGAAACCGACGAACATCGGGGTCATGGCGCCCAATTCCATACCGCCGGTTGCCAATGCCACCAAATGCGACGAGATTCGGTTGAGCTCCATCATCATCACCCGGATGACGTTGACCCGCTCCGGTATCTGGTCGGTGATGCCGAGCAGCTTCTCCACACCCAGGCAGTACGCCGTCTCGTTGAAAAACGGCGCGAGGTAATCCATTCGGGTCACGAAGGTGACACCTTGGGTCCAGTACCGGTATTCGAGGTTCTTCTCGATGCCGGTATGCAGATACCCGATGCCGCAACGGGCGTCGGTGACCGTCTCGCCCTCGATTTCCAGGATCAGCCGCAGCACCCCGTGCGTGGACGGATGCTGCGGCCCCATGTTGACAATGATGCGTTCGCCGGGATCGGCACCGCGGGCGGCCTCGACGACCTTGTCCCAGTCCTGGCCGCCGGCGACCACAAATGTCTCGCCGGCGCCGTCATGCGTCGATTCAGTGGTAGTGCTCATCAGTTGTAGGCTCTCCGCTCGTCGGGCGGGGGTATCTGTGCGCCTTTGTATTCGACGGGAATTCCGCCGAGGGGATAGTCCTTGCGCTGCGGATGTCCGTGCCAGTCATCGGGCATCTCGATACGGGTCAGCGAGGGGTGCCCGTCGAAGATGATGCCGAAGAAGTCGTACGTCTCCCGCTCGTGCCAGTCGGTGGTCGGGTAAATCCCGAACAGCGACGGAATGTGCGGATCACCGTCGGGCGCAGACACTTCCAGACGGACGCGGCGGTTGTGCGTGATCGACTGCAATGGATACACGGCATGCAGTTCACGGCCCGTCTCGTGCGGGTAGTGCACCCCGCTGACGCCCAGGCACAATTCGAAGCGCAGGTGCGGTTCGTCGCGCAGCCGCTGAGCAACCCGCTCCAGCGCGTCGCGCCGGACGTGCAGGGTCAGTTCATCGCGGTACACCACGACTTTCTCGATGGCGTCGGTGAATTCGACGTGGTCCCGGTTCAACGCCTCGGCCAGGCCGTCGACCACCTCGTCGAAATAGCCGCCGTAGGGTCGCGGGCTGCTGCCGGGAAGCAGGACCTCGCGCACCAGCCGTCCATAACCGGAGGTGTCACCGGTGCCCTTGGCGCCGAACATACCGCGGCGCACGTCGATTACCTCTTCGTCGGCGCGGCTGATTGCCTCCTTGGGATCTTGGCCCGGCGAGCTCATCGCAGCAGTCCACGCATCTCGATGGTGGGCCGGGCCGACAGCGCCGCCTGCTCGGCTTCGGCGATGGCGGTTTCCCGGTTGACGCCGAGTGGCATCTCCTGAATCTTCTCGTGCAGCTTCAGGATTGCGTACAGCAGCATCTCCGGTCGAGGTGGGCAGCCCGGCAGGTAGATGTCCACCGGAACCACGTGATCGACGCCCTGCACGATCGCGTAGTTGTTGAACATTCCGCCGGATGACGCGCATACCCCCATGGCCAGCACCCATTTCGGCTCGGCCATCTGGTCGTAGATCTGCCGCAGCACCGGAGCCATCTTCTGGCTGACCCGTCCGGCGACGATCATCAGATCGGCTTGGCGGGGGGTGGCCGAGAACCGCTCCATGCCGAACCGCGCGATGTCGAATCTTGGCCCGGCCGTTGCCATCATCTCGATGGCGCAGCAGGCCAACCCGAACGTCGCCGGCCACAGTGAGTTCTTGCGGACATAGCCCGCGACCTTCTCGACTGTTGACAGCAGAATCCCGCCGGGCAGCTGTTCTTCAAGACCCACGTCTGACCTCAATCCCACGTCAGGCCGCCGCGGCGCCACACATAGGCGTAGGCCACGAAAACCGTCAGCATGAACACCACCATTTCGACCAGAGCGAATGTGCCCAGCGCGTCATAGCTGACCGCCCAGGGATACAAGAACACGATTTCGATGTCGAAGACGATAAACAGCATTGCGGTGAGGTAATACTTCACCGGAAAACGCTGCCCGGCCGTCGCATGCGGGCCGCTTACCGACGTCTCGGTGGGTTCGATTCCACACTCGTAGGCCGCCATCTTCGATTTGTTGAAGCGTGACGGGCCGGCCAGGCTCGCGATCGCCACCGAGCCCACGGCAAAGGCAGTGGCAATGGCGCCTAGCACCAGGATGGGTATGTAGACGTTCAACTCGCTCCATGATCCGTCGTACGAGCCGCCTGCAGCGGCCAGGCGGTAACCGGGCTGCTGTGACGAACCGGGTCCCGAGCCCGTCACAGTGATTTACAACATAGCGTCGCGGGCGGCGGCGCGCTTGCCCGGGGTGGCCGTTTTGCAGTATTGGCGGGCTGCGTCGCGCTGTGCTGCGCAAACTCGATAGACGGTTAAACCAACGCCCGGCACCGAACGCCATCGACGCATCGGCCGCAGACAGAGCACTAGCAAAGGTGGCGCCGCGCGGATCGCTGCGGCGCCGGAGATCAACGGCGTCGCCAGTGCGGATGGACCGTTGTCAGCAACGTCGCAACATCGGCAATTGTCTCGCCGGTGGACGGCGAAGTGGTCGGCACTGCCGCGCCCGGCGGCAGGAACTCAACGGCCGCGGCAAAGACGCCGCGGGGACCGGGTCAGCGAACCGGGGTGCGCAACAGGCTGAGCACCGTGCGGCCAAGCAAGATGGGGTCGATGGGGTGCGGCACCGCGCCCTCGGCGCGCGACCAGGACGCCAACCACGCATCGTCGGGGCGTCCGGTCAGCACGACCAGCGGCGGGCATGTCTCGAGTTCGTCTTTGAGCTGCTTGGCGATTCCCATGCCGCCGGTCGGGGTGGCCTCGCCGTCCAGGATGGCCAAGTCGATGCCGCCCTTGTCCATGGTCGCCACCACCATGGGCCCGGTCGCCACCTCGACGTAACTCAACTCGGGCAGATCGGGATGCAGCTGCTTGCCCAGCGCCCGCATCACCCGTTCGCGGGTTTGGGCGTTGCTGCTGTAGACGAGGATCCGCAGGGCGACGCTGGATTGGGGGCTGGAATCGGACACGGTGCAGATGCTACTGGTGTCGCACCGCGATCACCGGGGTGCCCGCGGAATCGTTATTGCGATGCCCGCGCGAAGATGGCTTCGGCCGTGGCCGTTGCTGTCGAGCCGATCATGCCGAGCCGGTTCCAGCCCAGGTCGAACCGGTCGCGATCGAGCTTGGTTTCGCCGGTGATTCGGATCGAGCCGTCATCGAGCTCGGAGATCGTGACGGGCAGCGGCACCTCCTCGGTGACGCCTTTGATGGTGAGGTTGGCACGGAGGTCGGCGGACTTGCCTTGCGTCGGGGTCACCGCGGTGACGACGACGCTGATCTCCCCGAAGCGGTCGACGTCGAAGAAGTCGGCCGAGCGCAGGTGCTTGTCGCGACGGCCGATGCCGGTGTCCAGCGAGGCGGCCCGGATGTCGACCCGACCGAAAACCGCTCCCTTGCCGGTCAGTTGGCCGTCGCCGGTGAAGTCGGTGAAGCGGCCCTTGACGTTCACCAGGCCCCACATGTTTCTGATCTTGAAAGTGATGGCCGACCGATCCTGAACCAGGTTCCACACGCCGGCCAGGTCGGGATCGTGAAGCAGTGTCTCCAAAGTCGTCATTGTCACCCTCACTGTGTCGTGGCGAATCTAGCGCTAGTTCATCAACGGCGCGATACCCGCGGGATCGAAATATTCGTCGATCCGCTCGATCAGGCCGTCGGTGCCCACCTTGATCACGATGCAGACCCGCAGTGAGATCGACTGCCCGGCATGCCCGGTGGCGTGCAGGATGTGCTGCTGGACGAAGCCTCGGGCTGACCCGTCGTCGAAGAGTTGCCGGTCCAGGATTTCATAGCGGCGCTGCGTGGTCACGCCGATGAACCAATCGATGACCCGCATCGCGCGAGTCTTGTCGTCGTCACGCCGGGAGCCGGCGCGCCATACCGCGATATCGTTGCTCCACATCGCGGCCACCGCGGCAATATCGCTTCGCTCGATGGCGGTGAACAGGCGGTTGGCCGTGTCGACGACCGTCTCGGCGCTGGAAGCGGGCATGTCTTGCTCCTAATCTGATCGCCGAACTATTCGCTGTCATATCCGGGGTGGGCAACGGCCAACCGTCGTCGCACCAGGGTGCGCAGGCAGGCGGTGACTTCGGCTGCTCGCCCGTCCAGTGCGCCGGCCCGTATCGCGGCGGCCAGCTGTTCCTCATCGGCGAAACCCAGGCCGGCCAGCGCGGCATGGGATTCTGCCTCGCTTTCGTCGAGCAGTTCGCGCTCGACGATGCGCAACGCGTTGGCCGCGACTCTGGCGTGGAAGTTGACCTGTCCTTCGGTCGCCGCGCGCACGTCGCTTTCCAGGAATTCGGCCACCGCGGCCACCAGTTCGGCGGCCAGCGGGCGGCCGTAGGCGCCGATCACGGCCGAGCCTCGAGCAGGTTGAGCAGGTCCCATTCGGTCTCGCAGACCCGACGGCCGATGGTCGCCAGCTCGACCGAGCGGTTTTGACCGCTCAAATGCCGTTCCGCTTGGAAGCGGCAGATGACACCCCAGCGCAACGTGGCAAGCACCAGCCACCAGTGGAACGCCAACCGGTCCACGGTCGTCGCGCTGGCCTGCTCGTAGGCCCGCAGGAAGCTCTCGATGCTGCCCAAGCCGCCGGCGCCGAGGTCGGCCGGAGCGCCGAATCGCCAGGCCCGGATGCAGAACCACGCCAGGTCTTCATACGCCTGTCCCACGTGCACCAGCTCCCAGTCCAGGACCGCGGCAAGATTGGATCCGTCGACGATGAGATTGCCCATCCGAAAGTCGCCGTGCACCAACACCGCCGGTGACGGCTCGGGCGGGTGCGCGGCCAGCCAGCGAAACCCCCATTCGAAAGTTGCAGTGGTGTCGCCCATGTCGTCGAGGCGCTGGCGCCATTCGGCAAGTTGGTCCTGGTGGGTCAGCCCTGCGTCGTGTGCGTCGGCGCGGTGGATGGCGGCCACGGCGTGCGCGCACTGCTGCAGCAATCGGGTGCGGGCCGCATGTCCGTCGGCGCCGTCGAGCTGACGCTGGATGCGCCGCACGATTGTCTCGCCTTTGATCTCATCGCAGATCAAAAACGGATTACCAAGTGTGGCAGGCGAATTGTCGGCGATCAGCACGTGGGGGACCGGCGCGCCGGCGGCCGCCGCCGCGGCCTGCGTCCTGGCTTCGAGCTCCATGCTGGCATGCATGTCGTCGGGCGGGCCGGTGCGCAAGATCAGCGCGCGCCGTTGCGCATTGGTGACGGCCTCGAACGCCCAGGTGGTTCTGCTGGCGCCCCCGGTCAGCGCACGCAGGTTCTCGACTGCGGTGTCGGCGCCGAAGGCGTCGGTAAGCAGCCCGGCTAGTTTGGTGCTCAGTATCTCTGGCTCGACGTCCATCACTTCTTTCCGAATTTGAACAGCCGCTGGGCCACCCGGCGAATCTGGATTTCTTCGGCGCCCTCGGTGATCCGGTAGCGACGGTGGTGGCGGTAGATGTGTTCGAACGGCTCGTGGCGGCTGTAGCCGAGGCCGCCGAAGATCTGCATGGCGCGATCGGCTGCGTCGCACACCAGCCGGTTGGCGCGGTAATTGGCCATCGACACCTTGTCGGAGACCTCCATGTGGTGGTCGCGGTCCAGATGCCAGGCGGCGTATTGCACCAGCAGCCGTACCATTTGCGCTTCGGTCGCCAGCTCGGCCAGCGGCCATTGCACCGCCTGGTTGACCGACAGCGGCTTGCCGAACACCGTTCGGCTGCCGGCGTATTCGGCGGCGCGATCGATACAGTACTGCGCGGCACCCAAACTGCTGGCCGCTTGCCGAATCCGGTTCTCGTGCAGGAAGGTTTGCGCAACCTCCAGGCCGCGATCCACCTCTCCGAGCACCGCATCGGCGGGCACCCGAACGTCGGTCAGCTCGACCTCGCCGTGGTCGGTGGGCATATTGAACGTCCACCAGTAGTAGGGAACGTTGAAGCCGGATGCGTCGGTAGGCACCAGAAACGCGGTGATGCCCACCGCGCCGCCGGGCTCACCGGAGGTGCGGGCGAAAACCAGATCGTGGGTCGCCCGGTGTACACCCGTGTTGAACCGCTTGGTGCCGTTGATCACCCAACTGTCGCCGTCGCGTTCGGCGCGGGTTTCCAGCCAGGTGGCATCCGATCCGTGCTTCGGCTCGGTCAGGCCGAATGCCATGGAACGTTCTCCGGTGATCAACGCTTCCGACCACGCCCGGCGCTGCTCATCGGTGCCGAATCGTTCCATCATGATCACCTGCGGGAAATTCCCGACGATCGACGATTCGTTCTGCAGATCGTTGTGCAGGCCAAGACCCTTGTGCGCCAAGTGTTCCCGGATGACCGCCATGTCGACATTGCTGCCGTCGCGGCCGCCCAGCGAGGCCGGCAATCCGTAGCGCAGCCAGCCGGCCTTGTCGGCGCGCCTGCGCATCTCGGAGAGCAGGTCCTCCCACTCGCGCGTCGGGATTCCGTCGTTGTCCCAGTCGGTGCGCGCATGCTCGCGACGCTGGTCGAAATACTGCATGTTCTCGCGTTCCAGCGGCTTGATCTCGGCCTCAATGAAAGCATCCATCTCGGCGAGTACGCCCGGAAGGTGCTCTGGCAATGTGAAATCCACATTTACTCCTAAGATCTCGTGAGGCCGCCGTACAAGGTTTTCTTCCAGATCGTGGACAAGGTCGCGATGGCGTCTTCGTCGCTGATGTTGACTCCCAGGCCGGCAGGGCCGGAAGGTCCGACGAACACGGTGGTGAAGTTTTCGAACAGCAACGCGATGGCCGCCGCGGTGTGCTGGGGATGCAGTTCGGTGCCGTAACCCTGCTCCTGGGCGCGGCGCACCGACGCCGCGACGAGATCGATTCCGAACCGTCGGAATTCGTTCTGAACGGCCGCGAAACGTTGTTGGGTGGCGGCCAACTGGGCCACGGCGATCATGATGCCGATGTTCTGCTTGAACATGTTCCAGTAGCCGGTGACCACCGAGGTGAAGAAGGCGTCGTCGTCAGGCGAGTCTGGCAGGTGAACGCTCAGCCCCGACGGTGTCACCACCTCATGCAGGAACGATTCCGCCAGGGCGGCCAGCAGATCCTCTTTGTCGGCGAAGTATCGGTAGAACACCGCCGGTGATTTTCCCGCAGCCGACGTGATGTCGGCCAATGTGGTGCCGTGAAAGCCCCGCTCGGCGAACAGCTTACGTGCGGCCTGCTCGATGGCCTGCCTGGTCTGGCGGCCTTTGGCGGTCAGCGCACGGGTTGCCTCCGGGGCGGACATCAGTTCCCCCGCACTTAATGTCTCCGCCGGTCGCCGGCGCGTAACAGGGCGCTCGGCAGGTCGTGTCCCACCACCGACTTCGCCACGTCGGCCGCGGCGATGGCAGTCTGCAGGTCGACGTCGACGTCGATGCCGCTGTCGCGCAGCAGGTACACCAGATCCTCGGTGGCGATGTTGCCAGTGGCGCCCGGTGCGAACGGGCAGCCGCCCAGGCCGCCGACCGAGGCGTCCAGCCGGGTCACCCCAGAACTGACGGCGGCGTAGGCGCTGGCCAGCCCGGAGCCGCGGGTGTTGTGGAAGTGGCCGCCCAGCGGCAGGTCGCCGATCACCGGAAGCAGTTGTGTGATCAAAGAACTCACTCGCCCAGGGGTGGTGGTGCCGATGGTGTCGGCGATCGACAGGCGGTCGGCGCCGCGGTCGCGGGCGGCCGCGGCGATCTCGAGCACCCGCTGTGGCGGGGTCGGGCCTTCGAACGGCGAGTCCCAGGCGGTGGCGATCACCACTTCGACAGTGACGTTGCTGTCGTGCGCGATTGCGACGATCTCGTCGATCTGGTTGGTGGCCTCGGTGCTGGTGCGTCCGACGTTGGCCTTGCTGAACGTGTCGTCGGCGGCCACCACGTATTCGATGGAGCGCAATCCCGCCGCGACGGCGCGATTGGCACCGTTGGGACTGGCGACCAGCGCCGAGAATTCGATGTCGGGGTAGTCATGCAGATGGGTGGCCAGCTCGGCGGCATCGGCCATCGACGGCACCTTCGACGGCGAGACGAATGCGGTCACCTCGACCTCGCGCACTCCGGTGGCGGCCACCGCTGCCAGCAGCTCGAGCTTGGCCGACAACGGGATTGGCGATTCGATCTGCAGACCGTCGCGCAGCGCGACCTCGCGAATGTCGACGTGGACGGTCATAGCACCTCCTCAGCGCGCAGCTCCTCGAGCTTCTCGGCTGACTTGCCCAGCAGCCCGATGTAGACATCGTCGTTGTGCTGGCCCGGCCGCGCCGGTCCGGCGTTGCGGATTTGCCCCGGTGATTCAGAGAGCACCGGCACGATGCCCGGCCCGAGCACGTTGCGCTGTACCCGCTCGTCGTAGTGCTCGACCAGCATGCCGCGGGCCCGCAGCTGCGGGTCGTTGACGACCTCGGCGACCGTATTGATCGGCCCGGCGATCACGCCTGCGGCGGAAAGGGTTTCGATGATCTCGCCGGGCTGGCGTTCTGCCGCCCAGGCGCCGATGATGTGGTCGAGTTCGTCTTGGTTGCGGCCGCGTGCGACGTGCGTGGCGAACCGGTCGTCGGTGGCCAGCTCCGGGCGGCTCATCGCCTTGCACAGCCGGGCGAACACAGTGTCCTGGTTGGCGGCGATCACCACCCAGGAGCCGTCCGCGCTGCGATAGATGTTGGATGGGGCGATGCCCTCCAGGCGGGTTCCGGACGGTCCGCGCACCACGCCGCCGACATCGTAGTCAGGGATGGTGGATTCTTGTACGGCCAAACATGATTCGGTCAGCGCGACGTCCACCACCTGTCCGCGTCCGGTGATGCCGCGTCGGTAAAGTGCGGCCAGCGCGCCCTGGGCGCCGAACATGCCGGCCAGGCTGTCACCGAGCGAGAGCGCCAGCCGGGGCGGCGGTCCGCCGGGGAAGCCGTTGAGGTGCCGCAGTCCGCTGGACGCCTCGGCGACCGAGGCGTAACCGGCCTTGGCGGCGTCGGGCCCGGTCTGCCCGTAGCCGGACACCCGGACCAGGATGATGCCCGGATTGCGTTCGCTGAGCACGTCGTAGCCCAGGTTCCACTTTTCCAGGGTGCCCGGGCGGAAGTTCTCCACCACGATGTCGGATTTCTCGACGAGCTCGCAGAACAGTTCCCGGCCACGCGGATGGCGCAGGTCCAGGGTGATCGACTTCTTGTTGCGCGCGTGCACCGTCCAGAAGACGTGCTGCCCGTCGAGTTCGGCCTGACCCCAGGTGCGCAGCGGGTCCGGGGCTTTGGGCAGTTCCACTTTGATGACGTCGGCGCCCATGTCGCCGAGCAGCCGGCCGGCGAAGGGTCCGGCGATCAGCGTGCCCAGTTCGAGCACCCGGACGCCATCCAGCGGTCCCGCTGGTGTCACCGGTGTCATGCGCCGCTTCTCCTCATCGCTTCCTCTGCATCGTTGCAGGCGGCTGCTCATCCCTCGCTCGCGAAATCGTGCCGCACCAGCCAGTCGGTGACAATGGTTACGGCGGCCCGCAGCGCGTCGCGCTGATCGGGTCCCGCGTAATAGTGTGTGGCGCCTGGGATTTCGTGCATCTCCTTGTCAACGTGTCCGATCGCATGGAACAGCCGCCGGGTATGGCTGGGAGTACAGGCGTCATCCGCCAGATTACCGATCACCAGCGCCGGGATCGCGATGGCGGGCCCGCAGGCCACCGCGTCGCCGCGCGCGTCGTCGTAGCTCCACTGCGACAGCCAGCCGCGCAACGTGGAGAACCGGGCCAACCCGACCGGACTCATGTTCACCACCTGAGGATCCCCCAGGTAGCAGGTTCCTGGGGCGCGTTCGTTGGGATCGACGGTCGGGTCCAGCCAGCGCGGGTCGGCCATGGTGCCGTGCACGACGAAGCCGAACTCGTCGTCGGGGCGGCCGGCGGCTTTCAGCTCGGCCAGCTTGTCCCGGACCCACGCGGTGATGCGGCGGTTGCGGTCGATCTGCGCCTGCCGGTAACGGTCCAGGAATTCTTGGCTGTACGGCGGCTGATTGGGGTTGTCCGGGTTGTACAGGTCCAGCTCGGGATCGCGCTTGGTGGGGTCGGATTCGTCGAGGATCGACGCGTCCAGCCATTCGGTCAGCGTGCCGTGCCGGCTGACGTGCGCGGCGAGCAGCATGATGCCGTCGGCGGCGGGCAGGTCGAGTTTGGTCAGGTCGGGGCCGTCACCGGTCGGGCTGCACGTAATCGTCGGATTCTGCGCCTGCTGCTGATAGAACACCGACAGCGAACCGCCGCCGCTCCATCCGGCCAGCACCACCTTGGAGTAGCCCAGCCGCTTTTTGGCGTCCTTGATGCATTCGCCGAGATCCTCGACCACCTTCTCCATCAGCAGCGCCGAGTCGGTGCCGCGGAAGCGGCTGTTGCAGTAGATGACGTGGTGGCCGGCCCGGGCCAGTGCGTTGATCATCGGCAGGTAGGCCCCGCCCCCGATGGGGTGCATGAACACCAGCACGGTGTCCGATGGCTTGTCCTTCGGCTTGAGCAGGTAGCTCTCCAGCACGGTGATCTCGGCCAGGCCGCCGTAGACGTCGCGCACCCCGGAATTGTTTTGGAAGGCAACGAGATAGGGGATCCGGTCGTACTCGAACTTCTTGGGCTTCACCGCTTGCGTCATTAGCGCCGCTCCTCATCACTTCGTTCTGCATCGTCGCTGGCGCGGGTCATCAATGTTGTCCTAGGTCGTGGGCCAGCACTTCGGCCGACGGGGTCAACCGCCGGCGGGTGTCGATGGCGATTACCTGCCAGTCGACGCGGGAGTAGTCGTCGAATTTGCGGCGCGCTCGTTCCCGGGCCTTCTCTGGCGCGCCGTGATGAACCCCTTGTGGCGCATGCGAAATCAGACCGGGCGGCATCGGGATGCCGTAGAGCGAGCCGCCGTGGAAGAAGGCGATCTCGTCGTAATCGACGTTGCGGTGATACCACGGTGTGCGTTCGGTACCCGGAATCCCCTCGGCGGGCTTGGGCAGGAAGTTCATCACGTAGACCCCGGTGGCCTGCATGAACAGGTGCACCGTCGGCGGCAGGTGGACGCTGTCGGAGGTGACCACATTGTAGTCGGCGATGTTGAAGGTGAACGCGAAGTTGTCACCGCGCCAGCCTTCGACATCGAGCGGATTGTGTTGGTAGAACAGCGTTGTCGGGCCACCTTCGTGGATGAGCCGGACCTGGTATTCGCCGTCGGCCTCGTCCTCGGTGGCCGGGACCGGCTCGGGGATGATGACCTGCGACGGGTCGAAGGGAAAGTGACGGCCCAGCGCCCCGGGCGGCGGCACCCGAAACTCGTCGCTGGCCTCGATCATCAGCATCGTCGTGGCCCCTTCGGCTGAGGGGTCGGGCAGTTGGCGCCAGGTGCATGCCTTCGGGATGTACAGCCAGTCGCCTTCCCGGTAGCGCAGCGGCCCGAACTCGGTCTCGGCCAGACCGCTGCCTTGGTGGACGAAGCACAGTAGGTCGCCGTCGACATGACGGGCGAAGAACGGCATCGGCTCGTGGCGGCGGCTCAACATAATTCGGCAGTCGTCGTTGTTGAACATCAGCAGCGGCCCACCGTCGGCGTCGGTGGCATCGCTGGGCTTGAGTTCGCTGGACAGCACGTCGATGGGCCGCAGCGGACCGACCGACCGATAGGCGGTGGGGTCGTGGCGGCGGTAGAGGTTGGCGGTGCGGCCGGTGAATCCGCCCCGGCCCAACTCGTCGTCCTTGAGGCCGTCGAGATCGGCGTGCAGACGGTGCGGTGTTCGGCCTTTTCGCAGGTGCACAAAGGATTCCATGGACGGCTCCTCCGACGGGACCAGCTGGGGTGGCGCTCAGACTATAAAACTGAAAGTGACATTACTTTTTCTTTTTGGCTCGCACAAGAGCGGCCGTCAGCGCGTCGCCGTCGCTGCCGCGTTAGTCACACACACCGCCGGACGAGACTCGCTTGGTGCCCGCCTCGCAGCGACAGCTCCGGTGGCACCCGCACCGGCGGACGATCGTCGCTATGAGGCGGGCAAACAGCCGATCGTCGGGCGCCGAAACCACTGTGGCGGATGGGACTTGCGCCCGGGCGAACCCGCGCTGCGGTGCCTAGCCGCGGACGCGCAGCACCACCTTGCCCTTGGCGCTGCGGTTCTCCAGCGAGGCGACGGCGGCGCCCGCTTCCTCCAGCGGGTAGGTCACCGGCTCGGGTGGAGTCAGCTCACCGGAGGTGAGCAATCGCTCGAGTCCGGCCCACTGCTCGTCCAGCGCGCCCGGATGCGTCCCCGCCCAGGCGCCCCAGCCGACACCGACCACGTCAATGTTGTTGAGCAGCAACCGGTTTACCTTGACGGTCGGAATCTCGCCACCGGTGAAGCCCACCACCAGCAGCCGACCCGCGGGAGCCAGCGAGCGCAGCGAGTCGGTGAACCGGTCGCCGCCGACCGGGTCGACGACGATGTCGACGCCGTGGCCGTGGGTCAATTCCTTCACCGCGTCCTTGAAACCGTCGGCCAAAACCACGTCCGTCGCGCCGGCCGCGGTGGCGATATCGGCCTTGTCCTGCGTGCTGACCACGGCGATGGTGCGGGATGCGCCCAGCGCGGGCGCCAGCCGCAGCGCCGAGGTTCCGATGCCCCCGGCCGCCCCGTGCACCAGTACCGTCTCACCGCGCTGCAGCCGGCCCCGGACGGTCAGCGCGAAGTACACCGTGAGGTCGTTGAACAGCAGGCCGGCGCCCGCCTCGAAGCTGACGTTGTCGGGCAGCTTGAACACCCGGTCCGGGGCCAGCACCGCGACCTCGGCCATGCCGCCGGACAGCATGGTGAGGCCGACGACGCGGTCGCCGGCACGGACCTGCGCGCCTTCCGGCGCCGACCGGACCACACCGGCGATCTCGGCGCCGAGCACGAACGGCAACTCCGGGCGGTATTGGTAGAGGCCGCGGGTGAGTAGGGCGTCCGGGAACGCCACCCCGGCGGCGTGCACGTCGACGACGACCCCGTCGCCCGACGGCTCATCGATGTCGGTCAACTCGACCGCGTCTGGACCATCGAGCCGCGTCACCTGGATCGCGCGCATGCCACCTCCGTCGTCATTGTCATCGGAAAAGCGCTTGATCAGCCTACTGCCGGCTCAAAAGCCGCCCGCGACCCGCACCACGGCCCGGCCGGAGAATTTGCCGGCGCGCACCTGGTCGATCACGTCGACGACGTCTTTTACGTCGACCTCACTGACCAGCGAGTCCAACCGACGTGGGCGCAACGAATCGCCCAGCTTGGCCCACAATTCGCGGCGCGGGCCGATCGGCATCAGCACGGAGTCCATGCCCAGCAATGCGATGCCGCGCAGGATGAAGGGCATCACCGTGGTGTGCAGGGCCGGCCCGCCGGTAAGGCCGCTGGCCGCTACCGCGCCGCCGTAATCGACGGTGCTGAGCACGTCGGCCAGCGTCGCGCCGCCCACGCAATCCACCCCGCCCGCCCAGCGCGCCTTGCCGAGGGGCCGCGGTTTGGCGTCGGGGTCGGCGGGCAGGCGGCCGATAACTTCCGCGGCGCCAAGGGCTTTGAGCCGGTCAGCGGCTTCGGCTTTGCCGGTCGAGGCGACCACCTGGTATCCGGCGGCCGCTAGCAGATCCACACTGACCGAGCCGACGCCGCCGGTGGCTCCGGTGACCACGATGGGGCCGGCGTCGGGCGCGATGCCCCAGCCGATCAGCGCCCGCACGCTCATCGCGGCGGTGAAGCCGGCGGTCCCGATCGCGGCGCCCTCGTGTGGACTCAACGTGCCGAGCGCTACCACCTGATCGGCGGGCAGCCGTGCGTATTCGGCGTAGCCGCCGTGGTGGCCGGTGCCGATCGCATACCCGTGCGCCAGCACCTTGTCGCCGACGGCGAAGTCGGCCGAGGTCGATTCCACCACCTCGCCGGTCAGGTCAATTCCCGGCACCACGGGATAGTTGCGCACCACGCCGCCACCCGGCGTCAGTGCCAGCGCGTCCTTGTAGTTGACGCTCGAATACAGGACCCGGATGGTCACATCGCCGGGCGGCAGGTCGGAGTGGTTCAGCGTTTCGACCGAGGCGGTTATCCGGTCACCATCTTGTCGCGCCACAAGCGCTTGAAACGTGTCCATGCTCCGACGCTAACCTCACCGTATGGATCCCTTTCCACTCGGTGCGTTTTCGGTCAACCGCGTCGGCTTCGGTGCCATGCAGTTGCCCGGACCCAATGCGTTCGGTCCACCGCGCGACCGCGACGAAGCGCTGGCCGTGCTGCGCCGCGCGGTCGAACTCGGCGTCAACCACATCGACACCGCCCAGTTCTATGGGCCCGACGTCGCCAACGAACTGATTCGTGCCGCGCTGCATCCCTACCCACAGAACTTGGCATTGGTCAGCAAGGTCGGTGGCCGCCGCGATGACAAGGGCGGTTGGCTGCCCGCCGGCGCGCCGGCCGAGTTGCGCAGCGACATCGAAACGAACCTGCGCAGCCTCGGTATCGAGCAACTGGCCGTGGTCAACCTGCGGTTGTTCGAAAGCGACGGCCCGGACCAACAATTCGACGACCAGCTCTCGGCCATGATCGAGGCTCGAGACCAGGGCTTGATCGGCGGGATCGGGCTGAGCAACGTAAACCTCGAGCATCTGCGGCATGCCGTGCAACGCACCGAAATCGCCTGTGTGCAAAACGCATTCAACTTGGTGCACCGGGACGCGGCCCCGGTGCTCGAGGAATGCACGGCGCGCGGGATTGCCTTCGTTCCGTTCTTCCCGCTGGGCGCGGCCTTCATGCAGCCCAATCCGGTGCTCAGCCACCAGGCGCTGCAGCAGACCGCGCAGCGACTGGGGTGCACGCCGGCGCAGGTCGCGCTGGCATGGACACTCAGCGTGGCGCCCAACGTGTTGTTGATCCCCGGTACGTCGTCACTGGGCCACCTGGAGGAGAACCTGAACGTCGGGTCCATCGAACTGGACGACGAAGCCCGTGAGCAGCTGAACGCGGTCGCCGCGTAGTTTCGTCGACCCCGGACTTACTTGAGCTCGGACGAAGACAGGCCCAGCAGCCGGCGTGCGACCACCAACTGCTGAATCTGTTGGGTGCCCTCGAAGATGTCCAGGATCTTCGAGTCGCGCGCCCATTTCTCCAGCAGTGACTGCTCGGAATAGCCTGCGGTGCCGGCTAATTCGACCGTCTTGAGCGTGACGTCGGTGGCCATCCGGCCGGCCTTGGCCTTACTCATCGACGCTTCTTTGGAGTTGGGGATCTTGTTGTCGGCCTGCCACGCCGCCCGCAGCGACAGCAGGTAGCTGGCCTCCCAGTCGGCCTCCATCCGCAAGAACTCCGAGGCCGCCGCGCTTTGGACGTGCGAGGGCTTGTCGTAGGAGATCTCCACACCGGCCTCGGTGAGGATCTTGCGAATCTCCTCGAGCGCGGCGCGGCCGACACCGACGGCCATCGCCGCGACGATGGGTCGGGTGTTGTCGAAGGTCTCCATCACTCCGGAAAAGCCCTTGCCGACCTCGATCTCGGGGTTGCCGAGCAGGTTTTCCTTGGGAATGCGGGCGTTGTCGAACCGGATGACCGCGGTATCGGAGCCCTTGATGCCGAGCTTGTGCTCGAGTCGTTCGACCGTGACACCGGGATGCTCGCGTGGCACCACGAACGACTTGATCGCCGCGCGGCCCTGTGACTTGTCCAGCGTCGCCCACACCACGATGTGGGTGGCGCGCGACCCGGCGGTGACAAAGATCTTCTCGCCGTTGATCACGTATTCGTCGCCGTCCAGGGTGGCGGTCGTGGACACCGCCGCCGAGTCCGATCCGAAGCCGGGTTCGGTGATGGCCATCGCCGCCCAGACCTTGCCCAGCCGTTGCAGCTGTTCCTCGTTGGCGACCGCGGAGATGGCCGCGTTCCCCAGCCCCTGGTAGGGCACCGACAGCATCATCGCGAGATCGCCCCAACTGGCTTCCAACGTCTGCAGCAGGGCGGCCATGTTGGCGCCGTTGTGGTTCTTGTCGCGCTCTTCGTCCTCGCCGCCCAGCGCGTTGGCTCCCGCGAATTCGATTGACTCCGAGGCTCCTTCGAAGAGGCTGAACAAAGTGTCGAGCTCGACCGGGTACGCGTGTTCCTTGAGGTCGTACTTGCGGGCGATCGGCCGCATCAGCTCGGCGGCACCCTGATGCGTCTTCGTCGTCACCGCTTGCATCTTGCGGGGAAGTTCCAGATTGATTGCCATGATTGAACTTTCAGCTCGAATTGGATAACGGCTCAGATGACTACGACGCCCTCGGCGACGCCGATGGCCCGCAGGTCGCGGTACCAGCGTTCGACGGGGTGCTCTTTCGTGTAGCCGTGGCCGCCGAGCAGCTGCACGCCGTCCAGGCCGATCTGCATGCCCTTGTCGGCGCCGAGCCGCTTGGCCAGCGCCGCTTCGCGGATGAACGGCAGCCCTTGCTCGGCGCGCGCCGCGCCGCGCCAGGTGATCAGCCGCAGCCCGTCCAGTTCGATGGCGATGTTGGCGCACATGAAGGCCACCGCCTGCCGGTGGGCGATCGGCTCGCCGAAAGCCTGCCGTTCCTTCACGTACGGGACGACGTAGTCGAGCACCGCATGCGAGGTACCGACCGTCAGCGCCGCCCAGCCCAGCCGGGACAGCGCGATCGCCTCGGAGTAATCCTCGTCGGTCGCTTCGTCCTCACCGAGCCGTGCACTCAGTGGCACCGTCACCCCGGAGAGCTCGACCTGGCCCAGGGCCGCCGCGCGAATCCCCATGCTCGGATCCGCTTTCACGGTCAGGCCTTTCGTCGAGGACTCGACGATGAACAGGGCCGGCTTACCGTCCAGCTGCGCGCCGACGATGAAAAGCTCGGAGTCCGCGGCGGCCGGGACCAACGACTTCACACCGTCGAGGCGGTATCCGCTCGGGGTGCGCACCGCGGTGGTCGTCAACCGGGTGGGGTCGAAGAGTGGTTGCGGTTCGGCGATGGCCACGCACGCTTGCGGCACGTTCTCGCCGGCGAATTCGGGAAGGTAGGTGGCCTGCTGGTCGGCGCTGCCCCAGTGGGTCAGCGCGGAGGCCACGCCTCCGGGGGCCAGTAGCGGCAACGCCAGACCCATGTCGCCGTAAGCCAGCGCCTCGGCAACCAGCACGTTGGTCACGCTGGACCGGTGCGCGGCGATGCCGTCGAAGTCCTCGGGAATGTTGATCGCGGTGATGCCCAATTCGGCGGCCTTGGCGATCAGGTCGGGCGGGTAGGTCGCCGCCTCGTCGGCATCGTGTGCCGCGGGCCGCAACACTTCCTCGGCGAACTCGTCGAGGGTTTCGACGATCATCTTCTGGTCGTCGTCGGGTGTCAGGTCGAAATAGTCTTTGCCGCTGGACTTGAGCCGGGTCGGCCCGCCGCGCAGATTCTGGATGCGCTTGAACTCCCGCGATGAGGTTGCGGCGGTGGAGAAGATGGTCTTGGTGCCGTAGCGCAGGGCGCGGTTGAGCGGGTCGCGTAACTGGTATTTGTCCAGAAACTCCTGCCCGACGAGCGGGGTGAGCAGCGCGATGGCGATATCGATGCCGGTGCGCTTGTGCGGTTGCAGTCCGACTGCGGATTTGTGATCGCGCCGTTTGACGCGTGAGCGGGCGGTTTTCGAAGTCTGTTTGGAACCGGTAACGGTCATTTCAGCAGCCTCAGGTTTGACGGGCAATGCGGATAACTCCGATCTTACTCCGGAGTAAGATCGGAGAGAACAGTTGTTAACTAATTCACACCGGCGTGGCCGTGAGGCTGCTGAGCACCTGCTTGTGCAGCAGGCCGTTGGTGGCCACGGCGCTGCCACGATGCGGTCCGGCGGTGCCGTCCAATGCCGTGAACGTCCCGCCCGCTTCGCGCACCAGGACGTCGAGCGCGGCAAGATCCCACACCGACACCTCCGGTTCGGCGGCGATGTCAACCGCCCCTTCGGCGAGCAGGCAATAGGACAGGAAGTCGCCGAAGGCGCGCACCCGCCACACCGCGTCGGTCAGCGCGATGAATCGGTCCCGCACACCGAGCTGCGCCCACCCGGACAGGCTGGAGAACGACAGGCTTGCCGAATTCAGTTGTGCCACTGAGGAAACCGAGAGGCGTCGCGCGGGCCCACCGTTGACCGCGGCGAAGGCGCCCCGGCCGTGTGCGGCCCACCACCGGCGCTGCAGTGCCGGGGCGCTCACCACACCGACAATGGGGACACCATCTTTAAGCAACGCGATCAGAGTGGCCCATACCGGCACCCCGCGGACGAAGTTCTTGGTGCCGTCGATCGGGTCGATGATCCATTGACGTCCGGTGAAGGTGATGTCGCCGCCGAACTCTTCGCCGACGATGCTGTCGTCCGGCCGTTCGCCGGCGAGCACCTCACGCAGCTCGGCTTCCACCGCGCGATCGGCGTCGGTCACCGGCGTCAGATCAGGCTTGGTGTCGACGTGCAGGTCCAGCGCACCGAATCGGGCCGAAGTCAACGTGTCAGCGCGGCCGGCCAGCGTCAGCGCCAGCGCCAGATCGTCCTGACTCACCGCACCGCTCCTCCTCACCGCATCGCACTGCGTCGTCGCCGGTGCCGACTCATGACGCAGTCTTATCACGGACCTACCATGGCCTCGTGTGGGAATTAGGACTGCTGATCCTGCTGCTGGCCGTACTGGGCGTATTTCTCGTCCAGCGTTTCGTCCCGCGTGGCCCACGCGGGGAGCTGCTGAGCGGCACGCTGCTGGTGACCGGAATAAGTCCCCGACCCGATGCGACCGGCGAGCAATTCGTCACCATCGCCGGCGTGATCAATGGGCCGACGGTGAACGAACACGCGGTGTATCAGCGCATGGCCGTGGACGTGGATCAGTGGCCGAGCATCGGCCAACTGTTTCCGGTGGTGTATTCGCCGAAGAATCCGGACAACTGGAAATTCGCTCCCGCGGTACCGCCGGCGCCACCCGGGCCGGCGCCCGAGTCACCAGCGCCACCTGAGCCGCCGGCCGCGAGCTAGCGTCGGTCAGCCGGCCGCCGGCGGGCGCCCCATGACCGTGATCCGAACGCCGTAGCGGGGGACCACAAGTGCTGCTCGCCTGACCGTCCCGCCGGGAATTCCGGGAATGCCGGACGCGGCCGAACCGGTTGGGGACATCACTTCGGTCGCCGTCAGGTCCGACAGGCCGCTGCACGGCAATGCCGTAACGGGATTGCCGGAAGCGGTTGCCCAGCCGGCCGGCACCGACATCGGGCCGATCCGCGCGGCACGCGCGAGCACCGCGTTGACGTTGCCCGGACCCGCTGCCGCGCCGCTGAGCGCCGGCGCCTGGGGGAGTGTGGCGGGAACCGCCGCGAGGTTTGGCAAAATGCCCAAGTTCTTGTCGGCCTGGATGATTCCGGCGGGGGTCCCCTCCGCGGTGAAAATGGATCTGAATACGGTCTGGGCGCCCTGGATGGTGTCCAGGATTCGGAAATCGAGCGGGATTTCCGGCCCCCCGGGGGACGGGGGAGTTGCCGCCTGCGATCCCGAGCCCGAGCCCGAGGCGTCGGCGGCGGCGCGAGCGACCGTGTCCTGCTGTGCCGTCATCCCATCGTCAGTGGTGGTCCGTCGCGGCGAGGAGAACGGCGAAACTTGCGCTGCCGCAGCTGAATTGGCCGAATACGTGTACATCGCCGAGGCGTCCTGCGCCCAGTATTCGGCGTACTGAGCTTCGGTCGCCGCGATGGCCGCTGTGTTCTGGCCGAAAAAGTTTGTCGCCATCAGCATCGCCAACTGCAGGCGGTTGGCCGCGACCGCCGATGGGGGCACCGTCATGGCATGCGCCAGTTCATACGCTGCCGCGGCCGCCCGAGCCTGCATGGCGGTCTGCTGTGCACGTTCGGCGCTCGTGTACAGCCACGCCACATAGGGCGCCGCGCTGGCTGCCATAGCCCGGGATGCGGGTCCGTGCCAGTACAAGCCCGTCAGCCCGGAGAGCACCGATTCATACACCGCGGCCGTGATGGCCAACTCGGCCGACAGCGAGTCCCAGCTTCCGGCGGCAGCCAACAGCGGGCCCGACCCGGGACCTGCGTACATCCGGCCAGAGTTGACCTCGGGCGGAAGGAAGCCGAAATGCATTGTCTTACAGCTCTATGAGCCGCGTGCAGCGAAACTGCGTGGGGCCAACGGTTCGTTCTGCGGCCGACGGCAGTTGGTGGGTTGGCAGCATGTCACCCAGCGGCCGGCGGGCGTGGCATCACGGTGAGCCGCACGCCGTAGCGGGGTGGGACACCCGCGCCGACCGTGCGCGAGGCACCGCCGCCTGGCATGCCGGGGTAGCCGGGATATCCGGACGCGATCGGCTCCTCGGTTCCGGGCAGCGTGGTGAACCCCGCGGGTTCTAACGGCGAGATGTGGGTGCTGGTGGGCGCCGACCAACTTGCCGGCACGGACATCGGCCCGATCGAGCCGGCGTGCGAGAGAGTTGCGGTGACATTGCCCAGGCCCCCGCCGAGGCCCGATGTGGCGCCGCGGAGTGCGGGTGCTGCCAGCGCGGGTGCGAGATTGGCGGCGGCGGCCCCTGGTTTGGCCAGAATGCCCAAATTGTTTTCGGCGCCGATGATTCCGGACACGAACTGCTCCATGTTGTAGGGAGCGCTGAAACCGAGGCCGGTCCCCTGGATGGCGTCGAGGACGCGGAAGGCGTTGTTGTTGGCCGAAGTAGCCGATGAAAGGTCGTAATAGTTGTAGGTGTTTCCCGTAGTCGGGTCGTCTAACGTTGAAAAGGTCCGCGTGACAGCACTATTCGTGGCGGCGGTGGCCTTGGCGCTCTGCTGTGCGCTCAACCCGGACTCGCTGGTCGACTTATGTGCGGTGACAAACCGGGGCAACTGGGCCGCCGCCCTCGAAGACACGGAGTAACCCGACATGGCGGCGGCGTCCTGCGCCCAGAAATCGGCGTACTGTGCCTCGGTGTCGGCGATGGCCGCGGTGTTCTGACCGACGATGTTCGTCGCCACCAAAGACGCCAACAGGGTGCGGTTCGCGGCGACCGCCGGTGGCGGCACCGTCATCGCATACGCCTGCTCGTAGGCCGCCGCGGCGGTACGCGCCTGCATGGCCGTCTGCTTGGTCTGCTCGGCGGTCGTCTGCAACCACGTCACATAGCGGGCGGCTGAGGCCGCCATCGCCTCGGCGGCCGGGCCGCGCCACTGCAGGTCCAGGCCCGCGAGCACCGATTCGTAGGACTCGGCGGTGGAGGCCAGTTCGGCGGACACCGCGTCCCAGCTTCCCGCAGCGGCCAGCAGCGAGGCCAGTCCCGGGCCGCTGTACATCCGGGCAGAGTTGACTTCTGGTGGAAGAAAAGCCCAATCCATGGTGATGCATTCCCTTCAATGTGTGATTTGCGGACAGACGCCTCCGGCGCCGGCGGTGACCGCATCGGCGTTTCCTGAAATATGTGGCCGCTCCCGGATCTGCTTTGCCGGTCGGCAAAGCTCACCCCCGCGTCGGGTGATAGGGCGGCCCGGCGCGATCGCGCCACGGCCGTCTAGCGGGCAGCGTGGCGCTTATCGCGTTGGCGGAGCATGCGCACGGGGCATCGCAGAAAAAGGACCTTCGGTTTTCGGGCCCTCTAAAAGTCGCAGGTGCGGCCGATGCTCGCGGGGTTTTGCTTAATTCACGGCGCGCACCAGGCAGAATTCAGCTGTAGTTCACGTTGTATTCATCTTGTGTTCACCTTGTAAGCTGCCCTGATTGACACCTGTTCAACAACGAAAGTATTTGGAGTGCTTGGCATCTGGTCGCCGCGGCGGCATACGCCGGTGCTCAGCCGCGATGGTTGAGGTTGTCGACCACGAGCTCGCCGCGGGCGTGATCACCTTGGCGCGGCGTTCACGCTCGGCTTCGGCCTCGCGGGCCATCGCCCGCTGCATCGACTCCGTGCTCTCGACATCCTTGATCTCCACGACGCGCACTTGCACTTCTCAGGGCTCGGTCTGCTTCTCGATGATCGTGCGCAGGTCGCTGTTGAGGTCCGTCCGATGTGCCAGCAGCGTGTCCAGGTCCGCCCGGCCCAACAGCGACCGTAGTGTCGTTTGCGCGATCTGCGATGTGGCCACCGCGTAGTTTTCCACCGCCAGAATCGCTTTCAGCGGGTCCGTCACCTGAAACATCACCACGGCGTTGACTCGCGCCATTGGATGTCTGTGGAGCGGTCATGCGCGAGGTCTCCCGTCCGGGTGATGGTGGTGGTGCCCGCTGTCGTCTCGCCTGTCAAACAAACCTGGTTTTCGTCCGCACTCGATATTCGGTCGCTGCCATCGCGATGGCAACAGTCAATTCCGCCCGTGAGGTTCTACCGTAGGGTCCAATGGCACCTATTTCGGCGACCAATGCCTCTGGGGGAGCGGGGGTTACGGACAATATTCTGACGACGGAGCGGTGCGACGAGCACCCTTCTACCGCGCAACGAAGGAAGTCGCGATGAGCAATGTGTATTCAGCTCCCGCAATTCTGGTAGGTGTCGACGGATCCAGGGCGGCGATACATGCCGCCGTGTGGGCGATCGCCGAGGCGGTAAGCCGCGATATTCCGCTGCGCCTGGTCTACGTCGTCGATCCGCACGATGCGTCGGGCGCACCCAGCGGGAGCGCTCGACTCGCCGTCGCTCGCGCCGCGCTGGGCGACGCCCATCGGTGCGTCGAGGCGGTCAAGCAGCCGGTTAAAGTGGAAACTGAAATACTCTGGGGAAGAACGGTTTCCAAACTCCTAGAGGAATCCAGGTCGGCGGTAATGATGTGCATCGGGCACATCGGGCTCAACCATGCCTGTCATGGCGGACCTGCCGTCGCGACCTCGTTGGTCCGCTTGGCGCTGTGTCCGGTCGCCGTGATCCAACAGTCGGCGAGCCGTGCGTCGGCACCGGCCCAGGTCACCAGCGTGGTAGCCGAAGTAGACAACGGCACCGTGTTGCGGCATGCGTTCGACGAAGCGAGGCGGCGCCGAACGCCATTGCGCGCGGTGTCGGTATCGAGTGACGCGGATGCGCGTGACGGGAGCCCTGAAAAGGCCTCAGCGCAAGCACAATTGGATCGCAGGCTGGCGCGGTGGATGCGGTTGTATCCCGACGTGCAGGCCGAGCCCGCGATTGTGGCCGGGGGCGTCGACCGGTACCTGCGCGCACACGACGATCCCGGGCAGCTGCTGGTCACCGACAACTACCAGGCCGAGGCGCTGTGTCACGCGGGTCACTCCGTGCTTGCGATACGTTGCGGCAACCTGTGACTCGAACACGGCTGCGGCTGTGAGCTGAAACATACTGCTCTGCAACGAGCTTCATCGATGGAAAGATTCGCGGACACGGCGGCATTTCCTTCCGTGCGCGCCAGTTGCTGCGTGATGTCAAGGGCCTTACGGCCCTGTTGTGAGACGGCGCCCTGAGTCAAGATGGTGTTACTCTGAGTTTCAGATAGATGGAGGGGTCGCTGAATCATGAGCCGGCTGACGACGGCCGAGGCGGGTGCAGACCTGACGGACCGCGCGGACGTGGAGGCGCTACTGCGCCGTTTTTACGGGCGGGCGTTGGACGACGAGGTACTGGCCGAGCCGTTTGCCGAGTTGCGGGCCACCGGTTTGGAGACCCACGTACCGACGATGTGCGACTTTTGGGAGACCGTGCTGTTCCGCGCGGGTCTGTATCGCGGTAGCGCGTTGCAGGCGCACCGGGACATCCACCGACGAGCGCCACTGTCGAAACATCACTTCCGGCGCTGGCTTACGCTGTGGCACAACACCGTTGACGAAATGTATCGCGGACCGGCGGCCGATCGGGCGAAGGTTCAGGCCGGCCGGATCGCGTGGGCGATGCACCGGCGCCCTGACCGGTGTCGATGCGCCCGAGATTCTCGTCACGCAACCGGCTCGTGATGGTCAGGCTCTGGGCCGAAGCGGAACCGGCGGCCGGTGATCTCGGTCGGGGTTATCCGCACGTAGTGCGGTTTGAGCGTCGCGGTCCACGGCAACAAGTGCGCGCGTTCGGCTTCTTGAATGCCCGCCTCGGTCTTCAGTAGTCGCGCGCGGCCGCGCACGATCACGCTCCATCCTTCGAGGTGGTTGTGGTCGTCGACCTCGAAGACCACCGCGTGATTCGCCACCGCCGAGAACAGTTTGGTGCCCTCAGCGGTGCGGAACAGCACCGTGCGGTCCTGCACAACGAAGTTCACCGGAAAGATCTCGGGCTCGCCGGCGAAGTTGGTGACCAACCGGCCCAGCGCCATGCTTCCCAACAGATCCCAGTTCTCGTCCTCGGAAAGCACGGTGACTGGTTGGTCGCTACCCACGCCCTCAAAGCTACGGAGAATTGACGTCGTTGAGTAGAGGCCTTCGTACTCGGAAGACTCAGCCGTGACTTACCCGCAGCAACTTGGACAGGCTCGGCAGCTTGACGCGCGGTCTGCCGTGCGGCTCGCCGGCCGCCCGCTCGTGGGCGTCGATCAGCTCCCAGTGCGCCGAGGTGACCAGTTTGGGCTGGCGCGATGCCAGCCAGTCGGCCAGTTGGTCGGCGTGGTCTTCCGGGAAATCCGCGAGTCCGCCGTTGTCGGCGGCATCGGACAAATCAGCCAGCAACGTATCCACGGTTTCCTGGGAGTCCTTCTTATTGGTGCCGATGACACCGGTCGGTCCCCGCTTGATCCATCCGACCACGTATTCGTTGCGGCTACCTTCGACCCGGCCACCCTTGTTGGGGATCGTCGCGGTCTTCTCGTCGAACGGCAGCCCCGGGGTGGGCAACCCGCGGTAGCCGACCGAGCGCACCACCAGCTGCACCGGTAGCTCCTCGCGCTCGCCGGTGTCATTGGCGGAGACCCGCCCGTTGTCGTCGACGACCAGGTCGTTGCGGCAGAGCACAATCGCTTCCACTCGGTTCTCGCCCTTGATCTCGATCGGGGAGGTCATGAAGCGCAGCACGATGCGGCGGTGTCCGGGACGCGGTTCGCGCTTCGCGTAATCGCGTAGCACATTGATGTTCTGCTTCGCCGTCTTGCCGGCCGCGGCCGCATCCTCGTCGCTGATGCCTTCCAGTTGCGCGGGGTCCACGATCACATCGACGTTGTCCAGCTCTCCCAGCTCACGGAGCTCGAGGGTGGTGAACGCGGTCTGCAGCGGCCCGCGCCGGCCGATGACCAACACTTCGTCGACGCCGCACGGGCGCAGCGATTCCAGCGCGTGGTCGGCGATGTCGGTCAACCCCAGCACGTCGGGATCGGTCACCAGAATGCGCGCCACGTCGAGAGCGACGTTGCCGTTGCCGACCACGACCGCCCGGGAGCCCGAGAGGTCGGGCGTGGCCTGCTCGAAGTTCGGATGCGCGTTGTACCAACCCACGAAATCAACGGCCGCGATGCTGCCGGGCAGGTCTTCACCAGGAATGTTCAGCGAACGGTCGGATTGCGCCCCAACCGCGTAGACGACGGCGTCGTAGCGCTCGGCGAGCTCGCTGGCCTGCACGTGGTCGCCGACCGAGATGTTGCCGAAGAAACGGAAGCGCGGGTCCTTTGACGTCTTCTCGAATTGCTTGCTGATCGACTTGATCTTCGGGTGATCGGGCGCGACGCCGGAGCGCACCAGCCCCCACGGGGTGGGCAGCATCTCCAGCATGTCGACAGCGACATCAATGTCCTCGGAGCCGTCGGCGGCCTTCAGCAAGGACGATGCGGCGAAGAAGCCCGACGGTCCGGAGCCAACGATTGCAATGTGGTAAGGGCGCATACTCGACCTTCTATTCGTGCCCGGTTAGCGCCGGGGGCTCCCAGACGGGCCGGCGCGCAGAGCCAGGCGCACATGATCGTGCCTCGATGCTAAACGCATGACCGCTGGTCGTGACCTGGACACTCGCTGCGAGCAAAGGCCCCGGTAACGTGGTCGCCTGTGGAACCCGACCGTCAAGCCGACATCGCCGCCCTCGACGCCACCCTGACCACGGTGGAGCGGGTGCTCGATGTGGACGGTCTGCGCAGCCGCATCGAAAAGCTCGAACACGAGGCATCCGATCCCCAATTGTGGGACGACCAAGCCCGGGCGCAGCGGGTCACCAGTGAGTTGTCCCATGCGCAGAATGAGCTGCGCCGAGTCGAGGAGTTGCGCGGACGCCTGGACGATCTGCCGGTGCTCTACGAGCTGGCGGCCGAGGAGGGTGAAGGTGCCGCCGACGCCCTCGCCGAAGCCGACGCCGAGCTGAAGGCGCTGCGGGCGGACATCGAGGCCACTGAGGTGCGCACCCTGCTCTCGGGTGATTACGACGAACGCGAGGCGCTGGTCACGATACGTTCCGGCGCGGGCGGAGTGGACGCCGCGGACTGGGCCGAGATGCTGATGCGGATGTACATCCGGTGGGCCGAGCAGCACAAGTATCCCGTCGAAGTCTTCGACACGTCCTACGCCGAAGAGGCCGGCATCAAGAGCGCGACGTTCGCCGTGCACGCCCCGTTCGCCTACGGCACCCTGTCCGTGGAGCAGGGCACCCACCGGCTGGTGCGAATCAGCCCATTCGACAACCAGAGCCGTCGCCAGACATCGTTCGCTGAAGTCGAGGTGCTACCGGTGGTGGAGACCACCGATCACATCGATATACCGGAAGGCGATGTGCGCGTTGACGTTTACCGTTCGAGCGGTCCGGGGGGCCAGTCGGTGAACACCACCGACTCTGCGGTACGTTTAACGCACATCCCAACGGGTATCGTCGTGACTTGCCAGAACGAAAAATCGCAACTGCAGAACAAGATCTCGGCGATGCGAGTGCTCCAGGCAAAGTTGTTGGAGCGCAAGCGATCCGAAGAACGCGCTGAGCTAGACGCGTTAAAAGGCGAAGGCGGCAGTTCGTGGGGCAACCAGATGCGCTCCTACGTTCTGCAGCCGTATCAGATGGTCAAGGACCTGCGAACCGAGTACGAGGTTGGCAATCCTGCGGCCGTCCTGGATGGAGACATCGACGGCTTCCTGGAAGCGGGAATCCGTTGGCGCAACCGAAAAGATGACGAATAACACAACTTTGCTTGCCGCATCGATGACGCACCGCTGGCACGACTTCTGGCGGGGTCAGCTCGGCGAGTGGATCATCACCAGGGGTCTGCGGATCGTGATGGTCCTGATCGCGGCGGTGCTGGCGGCCCGGTTCGTCAACTGGGTGGCACAGCAGGTCACCCACCAGCTCAACCTGGGCTTCGCCGAAAGCGACGCGCTGGTGCGCTCGGAGGCGTCCAAGCACCGCCAGGCCCTGGCGTCGGTGATCTCCTGGGTGTCGATCGTCATCATCGGCATCTGGGTCATCCTGCAGATTTCGTCCGTGCTGCAGTTCTCGGTGGGCGGGCTCGTCGCGCCCGCCACGGTGGTCGGCGCCGCGCTCGGTTTCGGCGCACAGCAGTTGGTGCGCGATCTGCTGGCCGGCTTCTTCATCCTGGTGGAGCGCCAATACGGCTTCGGAGACCTGGTGACGATCACCGTAGTTTCGGCGACGGATGCCAGTGGCACCGTCGAGAATGTGACCTTGCGGGTGACCCGCCTGCGGTCGGCGGACGGTGAGGTGCTGACCATCCCGAACGGGCAGATCGTCAAGGTGGTCAACCTGTCGAAGGACTGGGCACGCGCGGTGGTGGACATCCCCGTGTCGACCAGCGCCGACCTCAACCGGGTCAATGAGGTCTTGCACCAGGAGTGCGACCGCGCCATGGACAACCCGGTGCTGGGGCAATTGCTGTTGGACGCGCCCACCGTGATGGGTGTGGAAAGCATCGCGGTCGACACCGTGACGCTTCGTCTGGTGGCCCGCACCCTGCCCGGCAAGCAGTTCGAGGTTGGCCGACAGCTGCGGGTGCTGGTCATCCGAGCGCTGGCCCGGGTCGGAATCGTGACGGCCGCGGACGCGAAGGTGGGCCTCGTGGAAGACCCCTCGGTTCCGGTCGCCCAGGCCGCCGAACAGCAAACCGACGATGAAGTCCAAGGTGCGGTGCAGAAGCGTTGAAGTTCACCCTGAACATCCTCGAGAAGCGCAGCGACGGCGACGACACGGATGCGGAGCGCCGCTGGCCGAACTACATGTTCGGTGGGCGGATGCGCACGTCAACCTTCGTCTTGATCATCGCTTTCCTGCTGACGTGGTGGGTCTACGACACCTACCGCCCGGAACCGGCGGC
>NZ_LZKU01000054.1 GCF_001672975.1 Mycobacterium sp. 1465703.0 | reverse complement strand
GGCTGGGCCCAGTTCTATGGCCACAACACCGCACGGATATTCCTTCACGATCAGCTCTGGGCGGCCGACCAGCGCGGCTTCCAAACGCGCCTAGGGCAATTCGTCGATATCGCGGCGCGGCACCGCATCAAACCGCTGTTGGTCTTCTTCGACTCATGTTGGGATCCGCAGCCCCGCGCTGGTCGGCCGCCCAGAGCTGATCGTGAAGGAATATCCGTGCGGTGTTGTGGCCATAGAACTGGGCCCAGCCCAGTTCGGTATCTATGCGCCGGGGGTCGAACGTATCGGGCTGAAACATCTCGAACTGGTTGATGGCGTTCGCCGGAATATAGTTTGCTCCGACAAGCCAGCCCTGCGCTTGATACCAACGGTTGGCACGGTCGGGTGACCAACGGCCCGCTTCCTCGGCGGAGGCCCGAGGTGCCCGGGCAACTGCGGCGCCTGCCGCTAATAAGAGAGGGAGCTTCAGGGCCGTACGTCGTTCCACGATGTGACGATAAGTTTTCGGGGCGATTTCCCTGGGATTTGCTCAGCGCGTCGCGACAGCTCGCGATAACAATTGCTATCGGTCCGTCATCGTGACCAATCCGTGACCATCAGTCATCGGCGAGCCCAGACCGACATCGACGACGGCGGGTTAAAATCTGCCGCGCTGCGCCCCAAACACATTGTCGGACAACCGATCGAGCGCACCACGCGGTCTCGGACGCCTAACGCAGCTTGCGACCGTGGTTGTCTTTGACGCTGCCGGTCAAGATCAAGATCGCGTCGACGATGGCCCACACGATGCCGCCGAGCAGAACTGGAAAGCCCAGAAAACAGAACAGGCTGAAGAGAATTCCGAACAGACCCAGGCACAGTTGCGCCACCGCGATCTGGGTCGAGTCGATGTAGAAGCGGCCGACACCGAACAATCCGAAAAAGAGCTGGAGCAAGCCTGCGGTGGCGGCCGACTTATCCGACAGCGGCAGCCCGGTAGCCGGATCGCGGCCATAGGGCGCTTGGGGGTCAACATATCCCGGGTAGCCGGAGAACCCCGGATAGCCGGGGTACCCGGGGTAAGCCTGCGGGTATGGATAGCCCGGCGGAGGCGGCGTGCCGGGTGGATTCGGTGGTGATTGATGACCGGGCGGCTGCCATGCCCAGGGTGGCTCACCGGCGGGATTTCCGGGTTGGTTGGGCGGTGTCGACATCGACTCGAGTTAACACGTCGGATGACCGGGCGTCCACACCTGCGGCCGGTGGCACTGGTATCGGAAAAATCCCGACAGTGCGGTGGGTGGAATTCCTTCAAACTTCAGCCCCAAGAGCGCGATACTGGACGGGTGCCCGATCGAAATGTGCTAGGCGGTCCGCTGGAACCATGCGGCACAGACCCGCTGACCGGCTTCTACCGCGACGGTTGTTGCTCGACCGGCCCTCAGGACCTTGGGCGGCACACGATCTGCGCGGTGATGACTGCCGAATTCTTGGAGCATCAGCGTTCCATCGGCAATGACTTGTTGACGCCGGTGCCCGAGTACCGGTTCCCCGGCCTGCTACCGGGCGACCGGTGGTGTGTGACCGCGCTGAACTGGCTGCGCGCTCACCACGACGGCTGTGCTGCGCCGGTGGTGCTGGCAGCCACTCACGAGAGCACCCTCGAAGTGGTGCCCCTGCAAGCGCTGCAAGCCCACAAGGTCGACGTTCCCGACGATCTGGCCAACTTGTAGCGCCGGGCGGTCCGCCGGCGAGGTGGTTGAACGAGGGATCTCCGCCGCGGCTAGCGTCTGTGCCATATGTCTCACCTGACGCGTCGAAGAGGGGTTCGGAGTGGGTTCTGCGGTCGACGACATCGACTTCGACGATTTGACCGCGCCGCAGTTGACCGACGTGCAGCGCCAGATCCTGGAATTCACTGAAGCGAAGCCTGTCGATCTCGACATCGACCGGATGCTCGAGGAGGCCATCGAGCAGTCCGGCCTGACAGCCGGAGCCGCCGACCTCGACGACACCGACGGGTTCGCCGATCGCCTGCGGGTGCACGTGGCGGCGATCGAAGCCGATACGGGTCTGCGCCAGCTCACCCGTGGTTCGCTGCGGCAACGAATTGTGCGCCTGCTGCGCAACCGGCTATCCCTGACCGAGCTCATCCGGCGCTATCCAGAGATCGAGTCCATCCCGATCGAGAAGCCATTCATTGTCGTCGGAATGCCGCGATCGGGCACCACCCATCTGGTGAATCTGATTGCCTCCGACCCGCGCCGTCGCGCCCTGCCGTATTGGGAGAGCCAGGAACCCATCCCGGCGCTCGGACAGGGCCCGGACATATTTGGGGTCGATCCGCGCTACGTCCGCGCCAAGGCCGAGCATGATGCGTTGATGGCGAGCGCGCCCGTGGTGGCCGCGATGCACGATCGCTTCCCTGAGGCCATCGAGGAAGAAGTCGAGCTGCTCGACCTCGATCTGGCCTCATACGTGCTGGAATGGCATGCGCGGGTGCCTGACTGGCGTGACTTCTACCTTGGCCTCGACCAAACGCGGCACTACGCCTACATGAAGAAGGTACTGCAGGCGTTGACTTTCTTGCGCGGGCCTCGGACATGGGTCCTCAAGAGTCCACAGCACTGCGAGCAGCTCGGCCCGCTGATGGCGGCTTTCCCTGATGCCACAGTGGCATTCACGCACCGGGATCCCGTCGCGGTGATCCAGTCGGCGATCACCATGATGGCGTACTCGGATCGACTGCGCCGAAGCAGCATTGACCCCGAATGGCTGCTGGACTATTGGAGCGATCGAGTGCACCGACTGCTCAGTGCCTGCGTGCGCGACCGCGACCTGATCGCGGCCGAACGCAGCATCGACATCAACTTCCATCAACTCAACGGCAACGAGATGCCGGTGCTCGAACGGCTTTACCAGTATGCCGGCGTCGAATTACCGCCGAAGGTGCGGGAACGCTTTCAGCGCTACCTGGACGGTAATCCGCGGGGGAAACACGGCCGGATTCGCTATGACCTGCAGCGGCACTTCGGTATCGCCGCTGACGAACTGCGCGACCGGTTCGGCTTTTACTTCGACAAGTTCGACGTCGGTCCGGAATGAAGGAGTCACCAGCGATGTCCGAACCTGTCTATCGGAGCAGGCCGGGTGCTGATGCGATGCGGCCGGCGTCAGCCGAGAAGGCCGAGCAGCTCGCCCCGGGATTGTGGTGTTCGCCGGGCTTGTCCAACTCGTACCTGCTCACCACGACCGCGGGCCGGGTGATCATCAACACCGGGATGGGTTTCGAGGGCCCGGTGCACCGTGCCAACTTCGACGCCGTGGACCCCGCGCCGGTGCGTTACATCATCTTCACGCAGGGACACGTGGATCATGTCGGCGGCCTGGACAGCGTGCGGGACCCGGAGACAACCGTTGTCGCGCAGTCGAACTGGAAATTATGGCGGGACGACAACGATCGCCTGATACCCTACCGGGCCAGCCGCAGCGCCTTCGCGTTCAAAGACACACTGGCCAGTGGCATCCGCGACATCCAACGACGCCTGGGTACCACCCGGCTGGCCGGCCAGAGCGTGCCCGTCGTCGACATCGAGTTCGAGGACACGCTGAGCCTGGAGCTGGGCGGCCGACGGATAGAGCTGATTTCGGTGCCCGGCGGCGAGACCACCGATTCCCTGGTGGTGTGGCTGCCGGAGGAACGAATCTGCCTGTGCGGAAACACGTTTGGTCCGCTAATCGGGCATATTCCCAACCTTGCCACCATGCGTGGGGACCGGTATCGGGATGCGTTGACCGCCATTGCCTCGGTGGAACGGGTCCGCGACCTGCAGGCTGAGCTGCTGGTTACCGGTCACTTCGCGCCGGTCGCGGGCGCCGAGCGGATCAACGACGAGCTGACCCGGCTGCGCAACGCCATCGCATACATCCACGATCAGACCGTCGCCGGGATGAACGCCGGCAAAGACGTCCGGACCTTGATGCGGGAAATCACCCTGCCCGCGGAATACGACGTCGGCGAGGGCTACGGAAAAGTGGCCTGGGATGTGCGGGCAATCTGGGAGAACTACTCGGGCTGGTTCCACCACGAATCGACCACGGAGCTCTACCCGGTCGGATTCGCCGCCGTCGCCGCCGACGTGGTCGAACTGGCTGGCGCCGACGCCTTGCTGGATCGGGCCCGGGCACACCTGGCCGCCGAACGCCCCCTGCAGGCCATCCACCTTGCCCAGCTTGTCCCCGCGGACCATCCCGGGGCTCGCGAGGTGCTGCGAGGCGCCCATGAAAAACTTCTGGCCAGCAGCACGAATTTCTGGGAAAGTGCCTGGCTGCGCGACCAGATAGCGAGGAACTCATGACGTCGTTGGCGTTACGGCCCGAGGACTTCTACCACACCGGCATCATCGTGCCCGACCTCGACGCCGCAATGGACCGGCTGAGTGCGCTGGCCGGCTACCGGTGGATCACGCCGGTGAGCTACACCTTGCCGTTCCGCACCACCAGCGGAACCCAAGAGGTGACTTCGACTTTCGTCTACTCACTGCAAGCACCGCACGTCGAACTGATCAATGAAGTGCCTGGGACGGCCTGGACGGCGGCACCGGGCAACGCGATTCATCACCTGGGCTACTGGACCGACAACTTGGCCGAGAGCGCGAAGCTATTGGAAGATAACGGCTTCGCTTTCGAAGCGACCGCCGACACCGCAGCGCCGGAACTCGCGCTGTTCGCCTACTACGTCGATTCGGCAGGAACACGCATCGAGATCGTCGACCGCGCACTGTTCCCGGACTTCCCGGCCTTCCTGCAGGCGGCGGCCGGGCCGCAATCCTAGAGAGGCGGGGCCGGAGATGCTGCTGACGGTTCTGCGCTTCAACTTCGCTTCCCCGCAAGGTGATCCACGCACACAGGCCAACCTGCTGTCCGCCGCGCTCGAGCTGGGGCAATGGGGAGAATCCCGCGGCATCACGTCGATCAGCGTCGACGAGCATCATGCGACCGGACACGGCTGGAGCTGTAATCCGATCATGGCAGCGGCGATGTTTCTGGCCCGGACTTCGACGCTGATCGCGAGCGTCGATTGCGCACTGGGGCCGTTGTGGAACCCGGTGCGACTTGCCGAAGACATCGCACTCGTCGACAACATGAGCCGGGGCCGCCTGCACACCACGATAGGCCTCGGATACCGCACGGTTGAATACGATTCCCTTGGAGCCGATTTCAGTCAGCGTGGTGTGCTGATGGACACCCTGCTCGAGCGAATGCTCGCCGTCTGGTCCGGTGATGATCCGGAAAACGGAATCTGCACCGGCACTTGGACCCGGCCACATCCACCGCTCTACGTCGGCGGTGGCGCGCGCGCCACGGCGCGCCGCGCCGCCCGGTTCCGGCTGCCGCTCAGCCTGGCCGATCACCTACCCGACATCGCCGGTTACTACCGAGAGCTGTGTGCGGAGGCCGGCATGTCGCCGTTCGTTCTCATGCCGGGGCCGGTCAATCGCGGAATGATCTATCTGCATGAGGATCCGGAACGAGCGTGGGCGGAACTCGGTGAACACATCCTTTGGGAGGCAGTCACTTACGGGCGATGGTCAACCGACCAGCGTTCACTCATGCACTTGCCGGGTGTTCAAACGCTGGATCAGGTCAGGGCATCGGGACGATACCGCTTCCTTACTCCCGATCAGCTGATCGCCGAGGTGCGCGATGCGGAGAATTTTGGCCCGCTCGTCATGCACCCCCTGGTCGGCGGCGTGCCGGTCGAGGAAGCGTGGAAGTCGGTCCAGATGCTCACCGACAAGGTGTTGCCCGCACTCAGCTGAGCTGCGCCGAATTCTGCACCCCCGATTGCAAAAACGGCTCGCCGCAGTCAATTGTCGCCGCGCTGCTCCAGCCAGTCGGCCAGCGAGCGTCCGGCGTCCAACACGTGCCGCTCGGCGATGGTGCGTGCCAGCTCGGCCTCCCTCTGGTCCAGCGCGTCGAGCAACTCTTGATGTTCGTCGAGTGAGTGCTTCTCGTGCTCGGGGAACAGGGTGAGGAAATTACTCGGCACGACGCGAGCGGCCTGCTTGATCTGGGTCAGCAGCCGAGGCGAGTGTGCGGCGCGGTGGATCATCTGGTGGAAATGCCAGTTGGCCTCTCCGATGCTGTCGTCACCGGACCGCGCGGCCACATCGGCCGCCAGCGCACGCAGGGTCTCGAGTTCTTGCGGCTCGATCCGGGCTGCGGCCCACGCGGCGGCCTGCCCGGTCAACACACCGAGAATGGTGAAGCTGTCCATCACGTCATCCGGGCTGATGCCGAGGACCGTCACGCCACTTCGGGGGGCCACCTGGACCAGGCCTTCGAAGGACAGTTCCAACAGCGCCTCGCGCACCGGTGTGCGGCTGGTGGCGAATTCTTCGGTGATGGCGTCGAGGTCAACCCGTGAGCCGGCGGGAAGAACGCCGGTGAGGATGCGGTCCCGCAGTTCACGGGCAGCTCGCTCCCGCACGGTTCCGGCGATATCGATGGCGGCCACCCGCGCACAATACCAAACCGCAGGTTTGACATTTGAAATCTGAAATATCAGATGTTACGTTTCGCTTTATGCGAACCGACAAGATGGCCTTGGTCGCCTTCATGCAGGCCGGCAGCACCTCGGTATACGCGGGCTCATGGCGGCACCCCGCAACCGAACACCGATATCTGGATGCGTCCTACTACGCCAAAATCGGCCGCCAGCTCGAAGAGGGCTGCTTCGACCTGATGTTCTTCGACGATCGTCTGGCAATGCCAGGGGTCTACGGCGGCTCCGTGGACGAAGCCGTCCACTACGGCGCGCGCCCGGTCAAGCTGGACCTCAGCGTGATCCTCGGCGTGCTCGCTCAAGCCACCTCGAAGATCGGACTGGGCGCCACTTATTCGACGACCTATTACCAGCCTTTCCACGTCGCCAGAACCTTCGCCTCGCTGGATCATCTGTCCGGCGGCCGTGCGGCCTGGAACGTGGTCACCTCGGTCAACGACAGCGAAGCGCAGAACTTCGGCGTCGACACCCACCTCGGCCACGACGAACGCTACGACCGCGCCGACGAATTCATGGACGTGGTCACCGGCCTGTGGGACACCTGGGAGGACGACGCCGTCCTGCACGACCGGGTGTCCGGGCAGTATGCCGACCCCACGAAGGTGCATGAACTCGGGCACGTCGGAAAGTTCTTCTCCGCGCGCGGCCCGCTGACGGTGCCGCGCGCCCCGCAGGGCCGCCCGGTCATCATCCAGGCCGGGTCGTCGGGCCGAGGACGCGAATTCGCCTCTCGCTGGGCCGAATTGATCTTCACCGGCGATCCGGGTATCGAGGTCGCACGCAGCCACTACGCGGATCAGAAGGACCGTATCGCCGACGCCGGCCGCGATCCCGGCGCAGTACGGATCTGCCCCATGGCCTACGCTGTCGTCGGCGAATCCGAAGCCCACGCCAAGGAGCGCGAAGCCATGTTCCTCGATGATCTGGTTCATCCCATGGCATCCCTGACGCTCTTGTCGGAGTTGATGAATTACGACTTCGCGCAACACGATCTCGACGACCCGGTTACCGATGAGCTGCTCAGCTCGGTCACCGGCATCCGCGGGTTGGTGCAGAACCTGCGCAGCCATATCGGTGGGGACACCGTCACGTTGCGTGATCTGGCCAATCATCGCGCCACCCTGCTGCAAGGCCCGCGTTTCGTCGGCACCGGCCAGCAGGTCGCCGATCAGATGGCGGACTGGTTCGAAACCGACGCCTGCGACGGATTCGTCTTGGCCGCAACGCATCTGCCCGGCGCATTCGAAGACGTGGTGCGCATGGTGGTACCCGAGCTGCAACGCCGGGGGCTGTTCCGCACCGAATACCAGTCGTCGACGTTACGCGAACACCTTGGGCTGCAACGCCCTTCGAACGTGCGGGTGGCTGCCGGTGCCAATGCTTGACGGGTTGCGGGTCCTCGACCTCGCCACCCTGGCCGCCGCGCCGCTGGTGGCGACGTACCTGGGTGAGTTCGGTGCCAACGTGATCAAGGTCGAAGACCCACACAATGGCGATCCGATTCGCGGTTGGGGCAATCAGCGTGACGGGATCGGGTTGATGTGGAAATCGATTTCGCGCAACAAGCGGTCGATCACGCTCGACCTGCGTTGCGCCGAAGGCCAGGCGCTGGTGCGACGTCTGGTGCAGCACGCCGACGTTGCCATCTTCAATACCCGCCCCCAGACGTTGCGCAAATGGGGTCTGGACTACCAGAGCCTGCGCGCGGTCAACGACCGGATCGTGATGCTGCACATCACCGGTTACGGGCTGAGTGGGCCGAAGAGTGAGCGTCCCGGGTTCGGCACGCTGGGCGAGGCGATGAGCGGATTCGCGCACATCACCGGGCAGGCCGACGGCCCGCCGACGCTGCCGCCGTTCATGCTGGCGGATGGGGTCGCGTCGCTGAACGCGGCGTACGCGGTGATGATGGCGCTGTACCACCGTGACGTGCACGGCGGTCCGGGACAGCTGATCGACATCAATCTGATCGATCCGCTCGCGCGGCTGCTCGAGCAGACGCTGCTGGGTTATGACCAGTTGGGTTTGGTTCCCGGGCGATCCGGCAACAGGTGGGACATCTCCGCGCCCCGCAACACCTATCGCACCGCCGACGACAAGTGGTTGGCGATGTCGGGCAGTTCACCGGCGCTGGCGTTGCGGGTGTTCAAGGCGATCGGCCGCGACGACCTGGTGACGGACCCCGACTTCTCCGATCCGCAGCGACGGCTGGCGCGGGCTCGCGAGGTCGACGCCGTGGTAGCGGAGTGGGTTGCCGGCAAGACGCTTTCGGAGGCAATGGAGGTCTTCGATGCGCATGAGGTGGCCGCGGCCCCGGTCTATGACATCGGCGATCTGGTCGCCGACGAGCAGCTGGCACACCGTAAGGTGTTCATCTCTGTCGATGACACCCAACTCGGGACGATGAAGGTACAGGCTCCCGTTCCGCGTTTTTCGTCGGCGTCCGGCACGGTCGGGCATCTGGGGCCATGCCTTGGCGAGCACAACGCCGAGGTCTACGGGGAGCTACTCGGGTTGACCGGCAACGAAATTGACGACCTGCACGCCCGTGGCGTGTTGTGACAGAAAGACATCAATGACTGATCTTCTCCGTCGGTCCGAACTCGCCGTGCCCGCGAGCAACGACAACATGTTCGAGAAGGGCGCCCGGTGCGGTGCCGATCTGGTGTTCCTCGATCTCGAGGATGCGGTGCCACCCGCTTACAAGGAAGAGTCGCGGGTCAAGGCGATCGCCGCACTCAACGACCTGGACTGGGGACGCACCGCGCGCGCCATCCGGATCAACGGCCTGGACACCCAGTGGTGTCACGATGACGTCGTCGACGTGGTGACCAAGGCCGGCCAGAACCTGGACACCATCATCATTCCGAAAGCCCGCAAGGCCCGCGACGTGTGGTGGGTGGACGTGCTGCTTACCCAGCTGGAGACGAAACTCGGTCTGAGCAACCGCATTCGGCTCGAGGTGCTCATCGAAGAGGTCGAAGGCCTGGCCAATGCGGAGGAGATCGCCGCGGCGAGCCCGCGTATGGACGCCTTGATCTTCGGGGTGGGTGACTTCTCGCTGTCCCAGGGCGCGCGGGTGGACACCAACTTCGTGCCGCTCGGTGAATACCCCGGCGAATTCTGGGCTTACGCGCGCAACAAGGTGATCGTCGCGGCGCGCATCGCCGGCATCGACGCAATCGACGCGCCCTATCCCGACTATCGGGATCTGGCGGGGTACGAGCGTGATGCGCGGCGCGCCTCGCTGCTCGGCTACACCGGCAAGTGGGCTATCCATCCCGACCAGGTGCCGGTCGCCAACGAGGTCTACGCCCCGACCGCTGACGAAATCGCCAGGGCCGAGGCTAATGTCGCGGCATACCGGGAAGCCGAGGCCAAGGGACGCGGGGCCGTCGGGGTCAACGGTGTCCTGGTCGACGCCGCCCACGTGAAGCAGGCGCAACAGACGCTGGCGCGGGCCGCCTTGATCAGCGCCAGCGCCAGCGATCGCCGCTAGTCGATCACCACCAAGAGGTCGCCACCTTCCACTTGCGCGGTCTGTGACACCGCAATCCGCGCGACCTTACCGGCCTTCGTGGCGGTGACGGCGGCCTCCATCTTCATCGCTTCGATCGTCGCAATGGTTTGGCCGGCTTCGACTTCCTCACCGACCTCGGTGGTCACCGTCACGACTCCGGCAAACGGGGCGGCGATGTGGTCGGGGTTGGCGCGATCGGCCTTCTCGGCCGCCGGCACATCCGACGCGATGCTGCGATCGCGTACCACGACCGGGCGCAGCTGTCCGTTGAGGATGCACATCACGGTGCGCATGCCGCGTTCGTCGGGTTCGGAGACGGCTTCCAGGCCGATCAGCAGCTCCACCCCGCGCTCCAGCTCGACGCGATGTTCGTCCCCGTGGCGCAATCCGTAGAAGAACTGGTTGGCGCTCAGCCGAGAGGTGTCCCCGTACTGTTCCCGATGGTCCTCGAGCTCCTTGGTCGGCCCGGGGAACAACAGTCGATTCAGCGTGGCCTGCCGATCGACGCCCGGCACTGCCAATGCTGCCTCATCTTCGGCCGATAGGGCCTGTTCCGGCTTCGCTGGACCCCGACCCTCTAAAGCCTTGGTACGCAACGGCTCAGGCCAACCGCCCGGCGGGTCACCCAGCTCTCCACGCAGGAAGCCGATGACCGAGTCCGGGATGTCATAGCGGGCGGGGTCGTCGGCGAAGTCTTGCGCGCTGACGCCCGCGCCTACCAGCGCCAGCGCCAGGTCACCGACCACTTTGCTGGACGGGGTGACCTTGACCAGATGCCCCAGAATGGCATCGGCTCCCGCATAGGCGTTTTCGATCTCCTCGAAGCGGTCACCGAGTCCCAGTGCGATGGCCTGCTGGCGCAGGTTCGACAGCTGGCCACCGGGGATCTCGTGGTGGTAGACGCGTCCCGTCGGGGCCGGGAGCCCGGATTCGAAGGGCGCGTAGACCTTTCGGAGCGCCTCCCAATAGGGCTCCAGGTCGCAGACCGCCGGCAGTGACAACCCGGTGTCGTAGGCGGTATTGGCCGCGGCCGCCACGATCGACGACAGCGCGGGCTGGCTGGTGGTTCCCGCCAGCGGCGCCGAGGCACCGTCGACGGCGTCGGCTCCGGCGTGCCAGGCCGCCACATAGGTCGCCAGTTGCCCGCCCGGGGTGTCGTGGGTGTGCACGTGCACCGGCAGGTCGAATCGGAACTTGAGCGCCGAGACCAGGGTCGCTGCCGCAGGTGCGCGCAGCAGCCCGGCCATGTCCTTGATGGCCAGCACGTGTGCGCCCGCCTCGACGATCTGCTCGGCGAGCTTCAGGTAATAGTCCAGGGTGTAAAGCTTTTCGGCCGGGTCGCTGAGATCGCCGGTATAGGACATCGCCACCTCGGCCACCGATGCCCCGGTTTCCCGCACGGCGTCGATGGCCGGTCGCATCGAGTCGACGTTGTTCAGCGCATCGAAGATGCGGAAGATGTCGATGCCTGTTGCCGTCGCTTCCTCGACGAACGCCGTCGTGACCGTCTCCGGATAGGGCGTGTAGCCGACGGTGTTGCGCCCGCGCAGCAGCATCTGCAGGCAGATGTTGGGCAACGCCTCACGCAGTGTCGCCAGCCGCTCCCAAGGGTCCTCCTTCAGGAACCGCAGCGCCACATCGTAAGTCGCTCCGCCCCAGCATTCGATGGACAGCAGTTGTGGTGTGGTCCGGGCGATGTACGGCGCTATCTTGATCAGGCCGCTGGTGCGAACCCGGGTGGCCAGCAGCGACTGGTGCGCGTCGCGGAACGTGGTGTCGGTGACGCCGACGCCGCGTGACTCGCGCAGCCAGGTGGCAAATCGCTCCGGACCGAGCTCGGTCAAACGCTGCTTGGAACCCGCCGGCGGGATGGTCGACAGGTCGATGTCGGGCAGCTTGTCGTGCGGGTACACCGCCGAGGGTCGCTCACCGTGCGGCTTGTTGACGGTGACGTCGGCCAGGTAGCTCAGAATCTTGGTGCCGCGATCGGCGCTGCTGCGCGCGGTGAGCAGCTGCGGGCGCTCCTCGATGAACGAGGTGGTGACGCGGCCGGCCTGAAAATCAGCGTCATCCAGAACCGCTTGCAAGAACGGGATATTCGTCGACACGCCACGGATGCGGAACTCCGCGACCGCGCGACGCGCCCGGCGCACCGCCGTGGCGAAGTCGCGACCTCGGCAGGTCAGCTTGATCAGCATCGAGTCGAAATGCGCGCTGATGTCGGCCCCTAGTGTGGTGCCGCCGTCCAGCCGGATTCCCGCCCCGCCCGGGGTCCGATAGGCGGTGATCCGACCGGTATCCGGGCGGAACCCATTCGCCGGGTCCTCGGTGGTGATGCGGCACTGCAACGCCGCACCGTGTGGAACGATCGAATTCTGGCTCAGACCGATGTCTTCCAAACTCTGGCCGCCGGCGATCCGCAGTTGTGCCGACACCAGGTCGACGTCGGTGATCTCCTCGGTGACCGTGTGCTCCACCTGGATGCGTGGGTTCATCTCTATGAACACATGATTGCCACGTTCGTCGAGCAAGAATTCGACCGTGCCGGCACAGGTATAGCCGATGCTCTGCGCGAAAGCCACTGCGTCTGCGCAAATGCGTTGGCGCAGTTCCGGATCCAGATTGGGAGCCGGCGCGATCTCGACAACCTTCTGGTGCCGGCGCTGCACACTGCAGTCCCGCTCGTAGAGGTGAATCACGTTGCCCTGGGTGTCGGCCAGGATCTGCACCTCGATGTGACGCGGGTTGATTACCGCTTGCTCGAGAAAAACCGAGGCGTCCCCGAACGCGGATTCGGCCTCGCGGCTGGCCGCCTCGATCGCTTCCGGTAGCGATGCCGCGTCGGTCACCCGGCGCATCCCGCGTCCGCCGCCGCCCGCAACCGCCTTGACGAACAGCGGGAACGTCATCGACTCAGCGGCCGCCACCAAGTCGTCCACCGACGTCGAGGGTGCAGAGGAAGCCAGCACGGGAAGGCCCGCCGCCCGCGCCGCCGCGATCGCCCGCGACTTGTTGCCGGTGAGCTCCAGGACTTCCGCGCTCGGGCCGACGAAGGTGATGCCCGCCGCCGCGCACGCCGCCGCCAGGTCCGGGTTCTCGGATAGGAAGCCATAGCCGGGGTAGATCGCGTCGGCTCCACAAGCCCGTGCGGTCGCGACGATGTCGTCGACCGACAGGTAGGCCCGGACCGGGTGGCCCTCCTCACCGATCTGATAGGACTCGTCGGCCTTCAATCGATGTACGGAATTGCGATCCTCGTAGGGATAGATCGCAACGGTCGCCAGCTCCAACTCGTAGGCCGCGCGGAAAGCGCGGATGGCAATCTCCCCGCGATTAGCGACCAGTACCTTCGCAAACACGATACTTACGATAGAGCGCGCTGCGGAGGTCCGACATACTCGCTCAGCGGACGGATCAACGCATTGGACGCGGTCTGCTCGATGATGTGTGCCGTCCACCCGGTGATCCGGCTCATCACGAAGATCGGGGTGAAGATGCCGACGTCGAATCCCATCAGGTGATAGGCCGGACCGGTCGGAAAGTCCAGGTTCGGCTTGATGCCGTTTGCCTCGGCCATGCCCGTCTCCAGGACTTGATAGATGTCGAGCCACTGCTGACCGTTGCGGGCCGCCGCGACGCGTTTGAGTGCCTCCTTCATGGTCGGCACCCGCGAGTCACCGTTTTTGTACACCCGGTGACCGAAGCCCATGATCTTGTCCTTGCGATCCAGCTTGCCCTGCAGCCATGCCGCCGCCTTGTCGGCGGTGCCGATCTCGAGCATGTCGCGCATGACGGCTTCGTTGGCGCCACCATGCAGTGGACCTTTGAGCGCGCCGATGGCGGCCGTGACCGCGCTGTAGATGTCGGACTGGGTAGAAGTGACGACCCGGGCGGCGAAGGTGGATGCGTTGAAGCTGTGCTCGGCATAGAGGACCATCGACTGCTCGAAGGCATCCACCACGACCTGTTCGGGCACGTCACCGAAGCACATGTGCAGAAAGTTCTGCGCATAGTTCATGTGGCTGTGCGGGGCGATGGGGTCCAGGCCGCGCCGGCGGCGCATGTCGGCGGCGACGACGGTGGGCAGCACCGCGAACATCCGTAGCGCCTTGGCGTAGTTGGCCGCTGGGCTGCTGTCGTCCTCTTCCGGGTCTTCGGCACCCATGGAGCTGATGAAGGTCCGCACCACATCCATCGGGTGGCAGGTTTCGGGCAATTTGGTCAACAACGACAACTGGGATCGGTTCAGCCGCCGGGCAGCTCGTTCTCGCTGGGTGAACAGCGCAAGCTGTTGGTCGTCGGGAAGCTCGCCATGCCAGAGCAAGTAGGCAACCTGTTCGAAGCTGCAAAGTGCCGCGAGGTCCTGGACCGGATACCCACGGTAGGTCAGCGAGTTGGTTTCCGGGACGACCTTGGAGATAGCGGTGGTGTCGACGACGACGCCGGCCAGGCCCTTGTAGATGCGGGGGTGGTTGTCTTCGATGGTGCTCATTGCGCGACTCCTCGGCGGGCGAAGTTAATCTCAGAATCGAATTGGCTGTAGTCGGCGTAGCGCAGCAGCTCGTAGAGTCGGGTGCGGTGTTGCATGCGGTCCAGCAGGCCGGATTGTGTTCCGCTGGCTGCGATTTCACGAAGACCCACTTCGACGGCGTGCATGGCTAGCCGCAGGGTGGTCACCGGATAGATCACCATGTTGTAGCCGATGTCGGACAGCTGCTGGGCGGTCAACAGCTCCGACTTGCCGAACTCGGTCATGTTGGCCAGCAGCGGCGTATCCACCGCGGCCCGGAACTGTTCGAATTCTTCCGGTGAGCGCAGGGCTTCGGTGAAAATCAGGTCGGCGCCCGCGTCGGCGTAGGCCTTGGCACGGTCGATCGCCGCGGGCAACCCTTCGATTCCGGCGGCATCGGTACGGGCGCAGATGATGAAGTTCGGGTCTCGGCGGGCTGCCACGGCGGCCCGCAGGCGCTTGATCATATCGCCGGCCGGCACCACAGCCTTGCCGTCGAGATGCCCGCACCGCTTGGGGTTTTCCTGGTCCTCGAGGTGACAACCGGCCAGCCCGGCGTCCTCCAGCATGGTCACGGTGCGGGCGGCGTTCATCGGTTCACCGAAACCGGTGTCGGCGTCGATGAGGGTGGGCAGGTCGGTCACCGAAGCGATCTGCGAGCTGCGGCTGCTGACTTCGGTCAGGGTGGTCAGGCCGATGTCGGGCAGACCGAGGTCGGCGGACAGCGCGGCCCCCGACACGTACACGCCGTCGAATCCGAGTTCGGCGACGAGCTTGGCCACCAGCGGCGAGAAGGCTCCCGGGAACCGTTGCAAGCGACCGGTTTCCAGGGCGGCGCGGAATTGAGCCCTTTTCGTGGCCGCCGGTGTGGCGCTGCCGATCAGTCCGCTCATCAGAAGATTCCGGCGGGAATCGTGGGCGCGTGAGCGAGCACCAGCGGACCGACCGTGATGTTGAGTGCACCCAGAGCGCCGGCTTGCAGCTCCGAAAGGGATTCCGCCACAGACAGAAAGCGCTGCTGGTCGGTGTCGCTGACCACGTCGTGAGCCAGTTCGTTGAACTTTGCGATGTACTGCTTGCGCTCGAACGGTCGGGCCCCCAGTGGATGAGCATCGGCGACGGCGATCTCGTCGACGATCACCTCACCGTTTTTGAGGGTGACTTCGGCACGGGCGCCGAACGCCTTCTCCGCGGGATCAGAGGAGTGATAGCGCCGCGTCCATTCGGGATCTTCGACCGTCGAGACCTTGTGCCACAGTTCTATGGTGTCGGGCCGGTGCGCCCGTTCGGGTGCGTAGGACCGTTCGTGATGCCAGGTTCCGTCCTGCAGTGCAACGGCGAAGATGTACATCACCGAGTGGTCCAGCGTTTCACGCGAGGCATCCGGATCGAACTTCTGCGGGTCGTTTGCTCCGGTGCCGATCACGTAGTGGGTGTGATGGCTGGTGTGCAGCACGATCGTGGCGACCTGGTCCAGATCGCCGAGCCTGTCCCGCATTCGGCGGGCCAGGTCGATCAGCGCCTGACTCTGATATTCGGCCGAGTGCTCCTTGGTGTAACTGTCCAGGATGGCGCGCTTGGGCTCGCCGGGTTCGGGCAGCGGAACGTGGTAGGTGTGTTCCGGGCCGGAAAGTAGCCACGCGATCACCCCGTCCTCACCCTCCCAGATGGGGGCGGGCGCACCCTCGCCGCGCATCGCACGGTCGACGGCCTCGATGGCAACCTTGCCGGCCCAGGCGGGCGCGTACGCCTTCCAGCTGGAGATCAGGCCTTTACGTGATTGCCGAGTGGACGTCGTCAAGTGCAGTGCCTGGCCGATCGCCTGATAGATGGTCTCCTTGTCCAGACGCAGCATGGCGCCCAGGCCGGCGGCCACCGACGGGCCGAGGTGGGCGACGTGGTCAATCTTGTGCTCGTGCAAGCAGATTCCCTTGACCAGATCGATCTGAATCTCGTAACCGGTTGCGATACCGCGGATCAGGTCGGCTCCGCTGATCCCGAGGTGCTGGGCCACGGCGACCAGAGGCGGAATGTTGTCCCCCGGGTGGGAGTACTCGGCGGCCAGGAAGGTGTCGTGGAAGTCCAATTCGCGGACCGCCACGCCGTTGGCCCAGGCGGCCCACTCCGGCGAGTAGTCGCCCTGGATGCCGAAAACCTTGGCGCCCTTCGATGGATGCGCCTGCGCCTGGGCGCGCGCGGAGGCGACCGGGCGGCGGGTCACCGCGGCAGACGACACCGCGGCGTTGTCGATGATCCGGTTGATCACCATCGTCTCGGTGTCCGCCGGGACGTCGACCGGGTCGGCCGCGACCTCGGCGATCTTCCAGGCCAGGTGCTCGCTACGAGGGAAGTCGTCGGCGCTGCGCCGGGTTCGAACGTCATGGATCCGCATAAGCCGCACACTACGCAGAGTTGGTAGCGGGGTAAATCCCCTGTAAAAGCGTAATTTTGCGTCCTCAGCAGCAAGTTTTTGCGAATATTGCGAAAGGGGCGGGCGTACTGTGTGTCTGGTGGCGAAAACGTTCGCCGGCGCGCGGCTACGGCGTTTGCGCGAGGAGCAGGGGCTGACCCAAGTGGCGCTGGCGCGCGCCCTGGGCTTGTCGACCAGCTACGTCAACCAGCTGGAAAACGATCAGCGCCCGATCACCGTTTCGGTGCTGCTCACCCTCACCGAGCGGTTCAACTTGCCGACGCATTACTTCGCCCCGGAATCCGACGCTCGCTTGGTCTCGGACTTGCGGGAGGTTCTGGCCGACACGTCTGCCACGACCGCGCAAGTCGAGGAACTCGTCGCCCGCATGCCGGCGGTCGGTCAGACGTTGGTGAATATGCACCGGCGGCTGCACGACACAACTGCCGATCTCGAAGCGCTGCACAGTCGCGCCAACCTCGACACGTCGGCAATGATCCAGCAGCCCATGCCATTCGAAGAGGTTCGGGACTTCTTCTACGACCGGAAAAACTACATCGGTGAACTGGACGTCGCCGCCGAAGACCTGTTCGACACGAACAACTTACGCATCGGCGGTCTCGACGGGCAGCTGGCGGAAGTGCTCGCCGACAAACTCGGCGTCACGGTGGTGATCGACGACGGTCAGGCGCTGGATCCCAACTCCAAACGGCTGTTCGCACCCGAATCAAAAACCTTGTACGTGGCCCGGTGGCTGCACCCGGGTCAGCGTGCCTTCCAGCTCGCCACGCAGATTGCCCTGCTGACCCAGGCCAGGCTGATCACCGGGATCATCGCAGGTGACGATCAGCTCAGCGATGACGCACGCGGGGTAGCCCGCATCGGATTGGCCAACTACTTCGCCGGCGCCCTGCTGTTGCCCTACCGCAGATTCCTGGACGCCGCGGAGAGCGTGCGTTACGACATCGACCAGCTGGGCCGGCGATTCGAGGTGGGATTCGAAACCATCTGCCACCGGCTGTCCACCCTGCAACGTCCGAACGCCCGCGGGGTCCCTTTCATCTTCGTCCGCACCGACAGCGCGGGAAACATCTCCAAACGGCAGTCCGCCACGGCATTTCATTTTTCCCGCGTTGGCGGGAACTGCCCGCTGTGGGTGGTCCACCATGCGTTTTCCCGCCCCGGTCAATTTCTGACACAGGTCGCGCAGATGCCCGACGAACGCACCTACTTCTGGATCGCCAGGACCACCACGACGGAGCCGAACCGTTATCTGGGCCCGGACAAGAGCTTTGCCATCGGGTTGGGATGCGACGTGGCCCAGGCCGAGAAACTGGTCTACTCGGTGGGCATCGATCTGACCGCCCCCGAGTCGATCGTGCCGATCGGCGCCGGCTGCAAGATCTGCGACCGGCCCGCCTGTCCGCAACGAGCCTTCCCGTATCTCGGTCATCCGGTGTATGTCGACCCGCACAGCAGCACCGATCTGCCGTATCCGCCCGCGATCACGCCCTGAGCGCGGTCAGGTCCGGGCGACCGCCGAGGCGTTGCACGGTGGCGCTAGCCGCTGCCGGCCCGTAACACGTCGACCGCCGCGAGCAGGTCGGTTCGAATCCGCGGGGCGGGCGCGCCGTCGGCCACCACACGCAATCCCCGTTGCCGTGCGCGCTGCGCCGCTGCCAGAACCGTGGCAGCCGGCTGCTGCAGCTGCACAGAGACGGTGTCGGCGCCGTCGAGCAACGACCGATCGAGGTCGGCGACTTGGACCAGGGAGCTTTCCGGGACGTCGTCGAGAAGCATGCGTTCGGACGGCCGACCGACGATATCGATCAGGAGCGCTGTTGTGCCGCGGCGCACGACGCCGCCGATGTCGATGCCGTCGCGTTCGGCCTGCTGCAGTGCCGAGGATCCGGCGTAGTCATCACCCACCACGCCGATGAGCGCGACCGGTACGCCCAGCTGGGCCAGACCGACAGCCTGGTTGGCGCCCTTGCCGCCGAGTAACTCGTCGCGATGCAGGATCTTCACGGATTCGCTGGATGTCGGCGGCCTCTCAGTACGCAATACCAAGTCGCGTCCGATCTGGCCGATCACTACAACGCCCATAGTCACTACGGTGCCCATGTTGAATCGGACAGCTTCCACTTTTCGTTAGGCGGATAACTGCCGTAGCGCTCTCGACCTCACCGTTTCGATCTGCCAGGGACGGAAACCCTTTGCGTCAGCGTCGAATCCGATGCGCAGGCGGGAGGCTCGAGATGCGTGCGGCGGTTCTGGAGGCAGCGGGCGACATCCCGACGGTCCGAGACTTCGATGAGCCCACCGGGGATCCCCACAGCGAAATCATTGATGTGCTACTCGCCGGCTGTAATCCGGTGGATCTGTTGTTGGCATCGGGGAAAATGGGCACGCCGGTGACGCCGTCGGTGGTGGGCCGGGAAGGGATTGGCATGCTGGACGGCAAGCGGGTTTATTTCAATGGGCCGCCGGATCCGTTCGGGTCCTGGGCGCAACGCTGCCCTGTCGATCCGGCGAAAATCTTTCCCGTCCCCGAGGGCCTCGCCGACGACCTCGCGGTCGCCTGCGGTATCGCCGGGCTTGCCGCGTGGCTGCCGCTGACCCGACATGCTGACGTATCGCATGGTGAGTCGGTATTGGTGCTCGGTGCGACGGGAGTCGTGGGCCGGATCGCTGTGCAGGTCGCCAAAGTTCTCGGGGCCGGACGAGTGGTGGGCGCGGGCCGCAACCCGGATGCCTTGGAACAAGCGCGCTTGTTGGGCGCCGATGCCACCGTGCAATTGGGCGGAGATGACGATGCCGAAGCGTTGCGCAGCGAGGCCGGTGACGGCTATGACGTGGTTGTCGACCTTGTCTACGGCAAGCCCTTCGTCGCCGCGCTCGACGCGACCGCCAACGGTGCGACGCTGATTACCGTCGGCGAGGGTGCCGGTCCCACTGCCGAGGTGTCGTTTCGTGCCTTGACCGGTCGGACCCATATCGGTCACCTCAATGACGCCATGGGGCCGGAGGTGATGCGCGCGGGCTACCAGGAGATCACCCAGCATGCCGTCGCCGGGCGCATTCACGTTGACACACGCCAATATTCACTCGAGGATTCTGCTCAGGCGTGGCGCGAACAAGAGTCCGGACCGCATGTCAAGATCGCCGTGGCACCATGATCGAGACGACCGGTTAAGGTCAATCGAGGTTGCCGACTCCCTCGGTAGGGGGAGTGATTCTGTGGCTGATAAGGGAGACCGCATGCCCAAGGTAGCGATTCTCGATGACTACGCCGGCGTAGCCTTGCAGGTTGCCGACTGGTCGCCGGTGCAAACACGTTCCGAGGTAACCGTTTTCAACCGGCACCTGACCGAGGACGAGGCGGCCGATGCGCTGCGGTCCTTCGATGTGGTGTGCACCCTGCGAGAGCGAATGGCGTTTCCGCGGACGCTGATCGAGCGGCTGCCGAACCTCAAGCTGATCACCATTGTCGGCAAGAGCCTGCCGAATCTGGACATGGCCGCGGCCGGCGAACACGGGATCCTGGTGGCCCAATCGGACTTCGCCCACCCCCGATTCCGACCCATCCGCGACGCTACGCCGGAATTCGCCTGGGGGCTGCTGATTGCGACGGTGCGCCATCTTGCCGAAGAGCATCGGAACATGCGTGATGGCGGGTGGCAGAGCACCGCGGGTATGACGTTGTCCGGCAAGACCCTCGGACTTCTCGGCCTGGGCAGGGTCGGCAAACGCATGGCCGAATACGCCAAGGCGTTCGACATGGAAGTCCTGGCATGGAGCCAAAATCTCACCGAGGAAGTCGCCGCGAGCGTGGGCGCCCGCCGGGTGGAAAAGGCCCCGTTGTTCGAATCGTCGGACGTGGTCTCCATCCATCTGGTGCTATCGGAGCGCACCCGCGGTCTGGTCGGCCAGGCCGAGCTGGCCTCGATGAGGCCGCACGCCTACTTGATCAACACCTCCAGGGGGCCGATCGTCGACGAGGCCGCCCTGATCGCCGCGCTGGAATCCGGGCGCATCGCCGGGGCCGGGTTGGACGTGTACGACACCGAACCGCTGCCGCCCGATCATCGGCTGCGGCTTCTGGCGAATGTGACCCTGTCTCCACACCTGGGATATGTCACTCGCGAAATGCTGGGCGCCTTCTACGCCGACACGGCGGAATCAGTGGTGGCCTGGCTGGACGGGGCGCCCATTCGGATCGCCAATCCCGAAGTGTCGCAGCGGCGCTGACCCCGACTCACTTTCGTTTCCAGTGCGAACTTTTGATCGCATCCAAAGCCTCGGTGACGTAACGATCCAGCGGCCACGGTTTCCCGGACTGCCGCACCCATTGCTGGAAGGCGAAATCCGCTGCCGCGAACGCGAGCTGAACCAGCAGTCCCGGCCGGATGTCGTCCTCCGGATCTACACCCATCCTCTCGGCGACGAGCTTGGTCGCCCGTTCCTTGTCGGCAGGCCGGTGAACGGTGACCTTGTCGAGCAGGTCGGGCACCACCAGCAGGGCCTCGCGCCATTCCTCGGTGTCTGCCTGCTCGAATGAGCGGGTTCGCGTGATGATCGCGTTTATCAGCGCGGCATCAGGCGACTCCCCGGCGGGCCTACCTTCGAGGAGATTGACGATCGCAGCGCCGCCGTAGCGCACCGGCGCCAGCAGAAGCTCTTCCTTGGCCGGCACATGCCGGAAGAACGTTCGCGGCGAAACACCTGCGGCCGTGGCGATTTCCTCGGTGGTCACCGCGTCATAGCCGCGTTCGACGAACAGGCGGAACGCCGCACGCCGGATATCGGCCCGGATCTGTGCGCGCTGCCGGTCGCGAAGCGACTCGCCGCTCATCGGAAGCAGCCAATCCCGCCGTCGACGTGAATGGTCTGTCCGGTGATGAATGTCGCGTCACTGCTGAGCAGGAACGCCACCAGAGCACCGACGTCGGTACGGACATCGCCGATGCGCTTCATCGGAACCCGTCCGACGGCCTTTTCGTACTCCTTGGGCGCGAACGACTTCCAGTACTTGACACCGTCCGATTCGGCGAAGGGGCAGATGACATTGACCCGGATGTTGTCGCGTCCCCATTCCAGGGCGGCGACTTTGGACAAGCCGCGGATGCCTTCCTTGGCGGCGGCGTATCCACCCCACTTGGGTTCGCCACCGGTGCCGGTGCCCGAGCCGAGGTTGACGATCGATCCGCCACCCTCCTTGACCATCAACGGGTGCACGGCCTGCATGAGCAGGAAGGTTGCGCGAGGGCCAACGTCGTAACCGAGTGCGAGATCCTCGGTGGTGATATCGACGAAGGCCTTGGGCTCATTGGTGGCAATGGCATTGTTGACCAGGCCATGCACCGTCCCGAACGCCTCGACGGCCGCCGCCGCGATGCGCGGGGCGCTGTCCGGGTCGCGGAGATCGGCGACCAGCTGTTCGGCCCGCCCCAGCGCTTGCAGCTCGGTGGTTGTCGTGTTGAGCGCCTCGTGCTGGATATCGACCAACAGCACCGCGGCGCCGCGTTCGAGCAGCGCGGTGGCAACGCCCTTACCGACACCCTGCGCGGCGCCGGTGACGATCGCGACTCGGCCGCGCAGTGAGTCGGGATGAAAGTAGGTGGGAGCGCTCATTTGGCCGGTCCCATCTGCAGCCGTACGCCGCGGTGCATTTCGTAGGTGCTGCGCGCGCCGTCCGGCAACTCGATGAACTCGACCGGCGTGCCGTCCGGGTCCTTGACGAAAAACATTCGTACGCCACCGATCTCGAAGGGGTCTTGGTCAGGAGTGTGACCGGCCGCGACGATGCGGCGATGGGTTTCGTCGAGATCGGTCACCGACAGCGAGACATTGTGGATTCCGGTGATGCCGCGCCGCTGCTTTTGCTCGGGCGGGTTGACGCCGATCGACAGCAACTCGATCATCAGGCCGCCCAGTAAGCCGCCGACCACGCGCCCTTCCTGTTTGCGGTTGGCGTGCAGCACCGCATCAAACGGCTCTCCGGAGATGAGGGATTCGAAAACCATCTCCATGCCGAGCACGTCACGGTAGAAGCTCAGTGCCCGGTCCATGTCGGTGACACCGACGACAAGGTGGCAGAACGACACATCGTCGAGGACGCTGTTCGTCACGGCTGGTCCACGGCGAGATTCGGAGCCGGTCGCCCGGCGAACAAAGGCAGATCTAGATAGGTCTTGATACCCGGCTCGGCGGCGCAGACGTCGGGGATGGCATTGATGCAGTGATTGGCGGTCACCACGACGCCCGGATTCTTCGCCAGGCCTTTCGCGATCGTCTCCGGCTGCAGACCCTTGAAGGTCAGACTCACATCAGGGTCCCCGGTGATCTCCACCTCGAAGCGCTCGCCCCGCCGACCGAAATTCCAAGCCGGATCGAGGTTTTCCTCGCCCATCAGCCAGTTGACCGCCGCCGTGATCACCGGCTCACCGTCGACGAGCGCTTGCCAGCGGAACCGGCGCGCGGCCACCGTGCCGGTGGTGATCGGGAAGGGGTCGTAGTCGATATCGGCGGTCGCCACCGCAACATCCTGGATGGTCCTGATGGCGGGATCGATGCGAAAGCCCATGTGGTCGGCGATCATTCGCACCGACTGCTTGAAACCCGCTTCCAGTAGGCCGGCCATCGGCCCCTGGGTAGCCTCCTCGGGGGAACCGCCGAATCCCATGATGTGACGCACCACGTCCGGTGCGTTGTAAGTGCGTATGTCGGAAAACTCCTCGGCGCGCACATGGGTGATCGCCGACGAGAGCGAGGACACCATGAGGGGGAATCGCTCCGTGATTCCCCCTGGGTGGATCCCCGAACCATGCAGCGTCACACCGCTTTCCGATGCGGCTTCGGCGACGGCTCGGTGACGCTTGTTGCCGGGATCGGGGTAGACCCAACCTACGGGTGTGACGACGTTTTTGCCGGATCGCAGGATCGCGATGACTTCGTCGTCGTTGGGGATCAGCGGGCTGTACATGACGCAGTCGGCGTCCAGCGCAAGTATCTCGTCGATGCTGGTGGTGGCGGTGACACCCAGCTCCTGCGTCCCGATGATCCGGCCGACGTCGACACCGTTCTTGTCCGAGCTGTGCACCCAACACCCCACCAGCTCGAGCTCTGGGTGGTTGAGCACGCACTCGATCGCCGCTTTGCCGACACCGCCAGTGGCCCATTGGATAACGCGAAGCTTGGACGGGCTACTCATCATTGACCTCCCGGAGGTGACCGTGCGCGGCCTTTACACATCGGCGAACGAAATGGCAGACTATGACTCGATGACAGTCACTGTCAACAATCGGTGGCATCGGAGGAAGGTCTGTTGATGAGCGTCCTCGACGGCAAGATCGCGATCGTCACCGGCACCAGCCGCGGCGTGGGCGTGGGCATCGCCCACGAACTGCTTCGTGCCGGAGCGACCGTGATCGGCTGTTCGCGGTCGCCGCTGGACACCATCCCCGGCATCGAACCGGACTGGGCGGCACGCGCCTCGCAGCAAGTGTGCGATCAAGGCGACCATCGTTCGATCGACACGTTCGTCGCGGACGTGGTGGCTGTCCATGGCCGGATCGACATTTTGGTGAACAACGCCGGTGGCACCGTTCCGGCGCCACATGCCGAGAGCATTCCCGAACTCGTGCAACGCATTCAGGGCGCACCCGGCAGCGACGACGAGTTCGCCCGCACGGCCCTGTTTCACGCGTTTGCCGTGCAGATGAATCTGATCAGCCCACTGTGGTTCGCCATCCGCGCCTATCGGCAGATGCGGACCCAGGACGGCGTCGGCTGCATCATCAACATCTCCAGCGGCGCCGGACATCCAGCAGGATCGCCAACCCTGGTCTCCTACGGTGCGGCCAAGAGCGGCCTCAACCATCTCACCCGGTCACTGGCCGAAGAGTGGGGGCCCAAAGTCCGGGTCAACTGCATCGCCCTTGGGCCGACGATGACCGAGAACTTCCGATCTTTCGTGTTGCCCAAGGACGACCCCACTGGCGCAACGTATTTCGCTGCCGTCCCGATGCGCCGCGCCGGCGAACCGGCGGAGGTCGGGCGCATTTGCGTGTTCCTCGCCGGCGGGCAGGCCGACTTCGTCAACGGCACCACCATCGAATGTGACGGCGGGATGCTGCCCGGCGTGCTCTACGACGCGGGCTTGAAGACCATCACCGATCTCCTGTAAGCAGCGACTTCCCTGCCCGCATGGCGTCTAATGGGTGAATGGAACTCATGATGCCCACCGACGCGGTTTTTCTGCTGGGAGAATCTCGCGAGCATCCCATGCATGTCGGCGGCTTGCAGTTGTTCGTGCCGCCGCCGGGTGCCGGTCGCGGCTTCGTTCGTGAGCTTTACCGGGATCTGGTCGCCCAGCGAGAGTTCCAGCCCACATTCCGCAAACATCCGGCGACGTTCATAGGCGGCATCGCAAACCTCGGTTGGTCGTACGACAACGACGGCGACATCGACGTCGACTACCACGTGCGGCGCTCGGCGTTGCCGTCGCCCAGACGGGTCCGCGAATTGCTCGAGCTGACGTCGCGGTGGCATAGCAGCCTGTTGGATCGTCACCGCCCATTGTGGGAGACGCACGTCATCGAAGGCCTCAAAGACGGCCGGTTCGCTATCTACACCAAAGTTCACCATGCGCTGATCGATGGCGTCTCCGCGCAGAAGCTGATGCAGCGCGCGTTGTCCACCGATCCGGACGACCGCGAGATCCGCGCGCCGTGGAGTCTGCCCAGACGTAAGCGGAAAGCCAGCCCGTCGTCTCCGCTGAAGTCATTGATCCGCGCCGCGGGATCCGTTGCGGCGCTTGCTCCCTCGACGGCAGGACTGGCGCGTGCGGCGCTGCTCGAGCAGCAACTGACATTGCCCTTCGCGGCGCCGAAGACCATGTTGAACGTCAACATCGGCGGTGCACGGCGCTGCGCCGCGCAATCCTGGTCGCTGGACCGCATCAAGACCGTGAAAAGGGCCGCCGGGGTCACCGTGAACGACGTCGTCCTGGCCATGTGCTCGGGCGCGCTGCGCTACTACCTGCTCGAGCGCGGCGCGCTGCCGGATACACCGCTCATCGCGATGGTCCCGGTAAGCCTGCGCACCGAGGACGAGGCGGACACCGGCGGCAACATGGTCGGCGCCATTCTGTGCAACCTCGCGACCGACACCGACGACCCCGCGCAGCGCCTGCTCACCATCAGCGATTCGATGCGCTGCAACAAGAAGGTGTTCACGCAATTGCCGCGCATTCAAGCACTTGCACTGTCCGCGGCCAACCTGTCCTCGCTGGCTTTGGCGGCGGTGCCGGGCTGGGTTTCGGCGACATCGCCCCCGTTCAACATCGTCATCTCGAACGTGCCGGGACCCACCCAGCCGATCTATTACGGGGGCGCCCGGCTCGATGGCAACTACCCGCTGTCCATCGTGCTGGATGGTCAGGCACTGAACATCACCCTGGCCAGCAACGCCGGCAACCTGGACTTCGGCCTGGTGGGATGCCGGCGCAGCGTCCCGCACCTGCAGCGCCTGCTCGCGCATTTGGAGTCCTCGCTGAAGGATCTGGAATGCGCTGTGGGAGAATAGGAATCGATGGCAAAGCTCAGCGCGGGTGTGTTGTTGTACCGGACTTGTAACAACGTCGTCGAAGTTCTTTTAGCGCATCCAGGTGGACCGTTCTGGGCCCGTAAAGACAGCGGTGCGTGGTCGATCCCGAAAGGCGAGTACAGCGACGACGAGGATCCCTGGGTGGCCGCGCAGCGCGAGTTCTCCGAAGAGTTGGGGCTCTCGGTGCCCACCGGGCCGCGCATCGACCTCGGACAGGTGAAGCAGTCCGGCGGCAAGGTGGTGACCGCCTTCGCCGTGCGAAGCGATCTCGACGTCACCGCCACGCGCAGCAACACTTTCGAATTGGAGTGGCCGAAAGGATCGGGCACGCTGCGGGAGTTTCCCGAAGTCGATCGGGTGGGCTGGTTTGCGGTAGCAACCGCGCGCGTCAAACTCCTGAAAGGACAGCACGGGTTTCTCGATCGCTTGATGGCTGATCCGGGCGTGGCCGGACTACCCGAAGGAAACTGACATGCGGACATTGCGCACACCCGATGACCGTTTTGACAAGTTATCCGACTTCCCTTATACCCCAAGGTATTGCGAAGTGCCCGACGACGACGGCGGTACGCTGCGGGTGGCCTGGGTTCAGGACGGCCCGCAGAGTGCCGACCCGGTTCTGATGCTGCATGGCGAACCGTCGTGGTCATACCTGTACCGCAAGATGATTCCGATACTGGCCGCCGCCGGTCATCGAGTCATCTGTCCCGACCTGGTCGGGTTCGGCCGCTCCGACAAGCCGACCCGTCGCGAAGACCACAGCTACGCGCGCCACGTCGAATGGATGCGGGCGGTGGCTTTCGATCTCCTAGACCTTCGCAATGTCACCCTGGTTGGCCAGGACTGGGGCGGGCTGATCGGATTACGGCTCGCCGCAGAGCATCCCGAACGGTTCGCCCGGGTGGTCGTCGCCAACACCGGGTTGCCCAACGGCGAGCAGCCCATGGCTGACGTCTGGTGGCGATTCCGTGAAGCCATCACATCAGCGCCGAGGCTGGACATCGGTGCGTTTGTGCAGGGCGGTTGTCGCAAGCGGATGAGCGACACCGAGCGGGCCGGCTATGACGCGCCGTTTCCGTCCGACGATTACTGTGCCGGGCCGCGTGCCATGCCGGGCCTGGTGCCGACGTCACCGGATGATCCGGCCGCGGCGGCCAACAAGAGGGCGTGGACCAAGCTTTCGGTGAGCCCGTCACCCATGCTGGTCGCCTTCAGCGACAGTGACCCGATCACCGGGCCGATGGCCGCCATCTTTAAGCGCGAGATGCGCGGTGCGCAGGGAATCGACCACCCGGTGATCCGCGGTGCCGGGCATTTCTTGCAGGAGGACGCCGGAGAGGAACTGGCCGGCCGCATCGTGGAGTTCCTGCGCCGCTGAGCGGGTCCCCGTCCGGCGGCGGGCACAATGTCAGGATGACGACCGCGCCGACCGAGTCCACGAAGCCCGACGAATTGCTGGTGCGACTGTTGGACCCGGCGGTCCGTGCCGACCCCTACCCGCTGTTCGCGCAGTTTCGTGAGCGCGGATCGTTTGCCCTGCCCGAAGGCAACCTCGCGGTGTTCTCGACCTACCGCGACTGCGACGAAGTCCTGCGCCACCCGTCGTCGAGCAACGACCGGCTCAAGTCGACCGCCGCCCGAGCCCAGATCGAGGCGCAGACCCAACAGCTGATCGAGGCCGGTGCGCAGGCGCCGTCACCAACCCCGCCGGGGTTTCTGTTTCTGGACCCGCCGGATCACACCCGGCTGCGCAAGCTGGTCAGCAAGGCGTTCGCACCGAAGGTGGTGAGCGCGCTGCAGCCCGACATCACCGCGCTGATAGACGGCTTGCTGGACCAGATCGCCGAGAAGGGACGCTTCGAAGTCGTCGAAGACCTGGCCTATCCACTGCCGGTTACCGTGATCTGCCGGCTGCTCGGCGTACCCATCGAGGACGAGCCACAGTTCAGCCGGGTGTCGGCGCTGCTGGCCCAATCACTGGACCCGTTCGTCGCGTTCACCGGCACGCCATCGGACAACCTCAAAGAGCGGATGGACGCCGGAATGTGGTTGCGCGCCTATCTGCACGGCCTGATCGAGCGGCGGCGGTCACGGCTTGGCGACGACCTGATGTCCCGGCTGATCGCGGTGGAGGAATCGGGCGATCAGCTGACCGCCGAGGAGATCGTCTCCACTTGCGTCCTGCTGCTGGTCGCCGGTCACGAGACCACGGTGAACCTGATCGGCAACGCGATCTTGGCGATGCTTCGCCAGCCGTCGCAGTGGACGGCGCTGGGCGCCGACGCCGGTCGCGCTCCGGCGGTCATCGAGGAGACACTGCGCTACGACCCGCCGGCGCAGATGATCGCCCGAACTGCGGGCGACGACATGACAATCGGGGGCATTGACGTTCCCGCGGGTGACATCATGATGCTGTTGACCGCCGCCGCTCAGCGCGATCCCGCCGAGTATGACCGGCCCGATGTGTTCGATCCGGATCGGAAAGGCATGCGGCACTTAGGGTTCGGTCGCGGAGCGCATTACTGTCTGGGTGCGCCGCTGGCCCGGCTGGAAGCCGGTGTAGCCCTGTCGGCTGTGACGGCGCGTTTTCCGAATGCCCGGTTGGACGGCGAGCCGCTGTACAAGACCAACGTCACGTTGCGCGGGCTGTCGCAGCTGATGGTCACCGTCTAGTCCCGTTCCCACGGCGGATTTTCGTCCATCTTTTTGTAGTACTTGGCCAGGTGGCTCTTGATCCGGTCGACATCGGAGCGGGGCACGTCGATACCACCCCGCGCGCCGTCCATGATCGCGCCGGCCGCCATCACTCCGCGTGGGACGGCCTTTAATTCGCCGTCGATGACGTCGGCGATCAGCAGCTTGTAGGACGTGAAGTTGTCCTTCTTGTCGTTGTCGTACCAGACGTGGGTGTCGCGGTACTTCTGGTTCGGCCCGTCCTGGGCATCGGCCCACTTACGCACCCGCTTCTCGGCGGCGTCGCCGTCCCACTTGCGGTCGCGATCGGCTAACGGGAGATCTTGAAAGGCTGTGACTGACATGATGGCCGCGTGCCCGGTTAACACCTAGGCCAAACGCGGCCGAACGCAAAGGCAGCAAAAGCCAGCCACGTTAGCGGTAGCGTCATATTGCCGGCTGGGCCATATGATTGCCACCCCAAGCGCTCGGCAACGCCCAGCGGCGATATGACGGGAGGCAACCATGAAGCGCGGCATCGTGGGAGGACTGGCCGCCCTGCTGATGGCCGCCGGGCTGATCGCTTCGGCGCCGCCGGCCAGCGCCGGCTGCCAATACGGAGGACCGGTTCTCAGCAAGTGCGACGGACCCGTGCAGCCCGACGGCACCTGGCAACGGTGCGTGGCAGTCACCCGCCTGGTTCCCAACGGCGCCAGTTCTTACCTGGTGCCCGACAACCATTGCGGTTTGATGGGTCCCGGCCAGCAGCCCCCGGATTTCGCCTTCGGCGACCCACCCACGCACATCGACGGCTGAGGTACCCGTTCGGCGAATGCCCTCCTCGTCGCGCGGGATGTAGGGGCGGATTGCCCAGCGCGCCAATGCATATCAACCATCCTCTAGCCCGACCCGAGTCCCGGCACGATGTCACTGAGGCTGAAGGTCACCGGCTGTTCGAGCTGTTCATAAGTGCAGGAACGCGGGTCGCGATCCGGACGCCACCGATTGAACTGCGCGGTATGACGAAAACGCCGGCCTTCCATGTGGTCGTAGCGGACCTCGACCACCCGCTCGGGTCGCAGCGGCACGAACGAAAGATCCTTACCGGCGTTCCAGCGGGAGAATTCGTTCTTGCGGGGTGTCCGCTCACCGGCTTCATGCGCGGCCCAATTCCATGGGTGGCCCTCGAAACCGGTGACGAGCGACCGTAATTCGTCGAACAACCGCCGCCGTTCGGCCATCGGGAACGCGCCGATCACGCCGACCGACGCGAGTTGCCCGTCGTCCTGATACAAACCCAGCAACAGTGAACCGATCGCGTCGGCACCGGATTTGTGCACCCGATAGCCGGCAACCACGCAATCGGCGGTGCGCTCGTGCTTGATCTTGAACATGACCCGCTTGTCCGGCTGGTAAGTGATGTCCAGCGGCTTGGCAATCACGCCGTCGAGGCCGGCTCCCTCGAATTCGTCGAACCACCGCTGCGCGGTGTCCAGATCCGTGGTCGCCGGCGTCACATGGATCGAGGGCCCCGAATCCGCCAACGCGTCCACCAGCGCGGCACGCCGTTCGCTGAAAGGCCGGCGCGTGTAATCATCAGCGCCGAGGGCCAGCAAGTCGAACGCGATGAAGGATGCCGGCGTGGCCTCGGCGAGCATCCGTACCCGCGAATCGGCCGGGTGGATGCGTTGCTGCAGTGCCTCGAAGTCCAGACCGTGGTCGCTGGCGATGACGATCTCGCCGTCGATCACGCAGCGCTGCGGCAGTTCGGCCTTGACCGCTGCGACCAGTTCGGGGAAATAGCGCGTCATCGGCCGTTCGTTGCGGCTGCCCAACTCGACCTGATCCTGGTCGCGGAAACAGATGGACCTGAAACCGTCCCACTTGGGCTCATAGGACGCATCAGGGGGAATCGAGCGAACCGATTTCGCCAGCATCGGCGACACCGGCGGCATGACAGGGAGGTCCATAGCCTGATTGTGCTGGAATCGATGGTATGGCTGCTGCCGAAGAGGTCGACGTCGACGGGATTGCGGTGCGCCTGACCAATCCGGACAAGGTGTATTTCCCGGAATTGGGCTCCAAAGGCACCAAGCGGCACCTGGTCGACTATTACCGTGCCGTGGCGGGCGGCCCGATGCTTGACGCGCTGCGCGACCGGCCCACCCACCTGCAACGGTTCCCGGACGGCATCGACGGCGAGGAGATCTACCAGAAACGGGTTCCCCAACACCACCCCGACTATCTGCAGACCTGCCAGGTGACGTTCCCATCGGGGCGGACCGCGGACGCGCTGAAGGTCACGCATCCGGCGGCGGTCGTGTGGGCGGCGCAGATGGGCACCGTCACGCTGCATCCATGGCAGGTGCGCTGCCCCGACACCGACCATCCCGACGAACTGCGCATCGATCTGGACCCGCAACCCGGCGTTGCCTTCGACCAGGCGCGCACCGTCGCGGTCGAGGTGCTACGGCCGTTGCTCGACGAACTGGGTCTGGTGGGCTACCCGAAAACATCCGGCGGTCGCGGGATCCATGTCTTTCTGCGGATCGCCACCGACTGGGATTTCATCGAGGTGCGTCGTGCCGGCATCGCCCTGGCCCGGGAAGTCGAGCGCCGTGCGCCGGATGCTGTCACCACGTCCTGGTGGAAGGAAGAACGCGGCGAGCGCATTTTCATCGACTTCAACCAGAATGCCCGGGACCGCACCATGGCCTCGCCGTATTCGGTGCGGCGCACCCCGATCGCGACGGTATCGATGCCTCTGACATGGACCGAGTTGGCCGATGCCGAGCCGGACGACTACACGATGGCGACCGTGCCCGATCTGGTCGAGCATCGAGAAGACCCCTGGGGTGCAATGGATGAGGCGGCCCAATCGATCGCTTCGTTACTGGAAATGGCCGAAGCCGACGAAGAGCGTGGGCTTGGAGACATGCCGTACCCGCCGAACTACCCGAAGATGCCCGGCGAACCCAAACGCGTTCAACCCAGCCGAGATACGGATTTGAAACAGGGTGAAACCAACCGGGAAAAGTAAGCTTCGTTGCTATGCGGGTGACTTCACGGGCGTGCTGCACAGCCTGCGGAGTCGTACTGTTGGTACTCGCCTGTGTGGTCGCCGCGCCGGCAGCACCGGCCGAGCCGACCATCAATGGTGCCGGCGACCGAATGGTCGGCTGGGATACCTATCGTCGGCTGGATCGGTTGCCCTTTTTGAACCCCGGCTCGCAGACGCTACAGGTGTCGAGTTTTGACCGCAGTGGCGGCGATTTCGATATTTCCACCGGCAATCGCAATGGCAGTGGCGGATGCCTGGCGCCCGGGGGCGCCGGCTGTGTGATCGCCGAGGATCACGGTGCGGGAGAAATCGATTCGATGTGGTTGACCCGCGATGGCGGCAATCTTCGCGCCATGGGAAACATGCGCATCGAGCTGGACGGCCAGACGGTGGTAGACACGCCATTGCAATCGTTGGTCGACGGCAAACTGGGGGCCCCGTTCGTGTGGCCGCTGGTGGCCAACGCGGTTCAATCGCCGGGAGGCAATTACATCAAGGTGCCGATGCCTTATCGGCAGTCGATGCGCGTCAGCGTCGCATCCCATTTGGAGTACTACCACGTCGACTATCGGCAATTTCCGAACGCCGATGGCGTGACCACGTTCTCGGCATCCGACCCCGCGCTGGACGTGCTGGACACGCTACGGGCCGCCGGCACGGTTGACCCCAAGCCGGCGGCAGCCGGTGCAACGCACAGCAATCGAATTATCGACCTCGCCGCCGGCGTTGAGCAGACGGTCGTCGAAGCGAGCGGTTCAGGCACCATCTCGGCGCTCCGGCTGCAGCTGCCCGCACCGGCCGATCGACTGCTGACCACATTGCGGCTTCGCATTGAGTTCGACGGCCGAACGATGGTCGACTCCCCACTGGGTGAGTTCTTCGGCGCGGGTCTGGGTGCCAACAGCGTACGATCGCTGATGTTTGCGACCATTCCGCAGCCCGACGGATCGCTGGTGCTATGCGATTGGTGGCCAATGCCTTTCGCACAATCGGTCCGCGTCACGCTCGTCAACACAGACACCGGCCCGGTATCGGGGATAGACAGCCACGTGACCACCACACCCGACGCGCAGTGGGCGCCCGCGCTGGCCAGTGGCCGCGCCGGTTACTTCACCGCGCGCTCGCATGCCGGACCGACGACCCTCGGCCAAGACTGGGTGTTCGCCGATGAACAGGGGCACGGGAAATTCGTCGGCGTCAGCCACACCATTCGCGGCTACCGAACCAAAACAGCGTTCAGTGATGATGCCCCTTACTTTCTCGAAGGCGCCGAGCGGGTTTACCCGGACGGCGCCGCGTCCCCTCAGTGGTATGGCACCGGCACCGAGGACGTCTATGAGGGCGGCTGGTACTTCAAAAACGGCACCCATTTCAGCGACCCACTCAACGGCCAGCCCGATCAGCGCACCGCCACGGGCGGGTGCGCTGACTATTGCGTCGCCATGTACCGGCTCATGCTGGCCGACGCGATCGGCTATCACTCCGCGCTCCGATTCGGCATCGAGCACGGCAAGCGCAACATGGTCCAACCCGATTACAGCTCAACGGCATTCCTCTACACACAGCCGGATGCCGACATCACCGCCGGCGACGACGTCAGCCCTGCCGATCCCGTCAATCGAGTTCTGCACGGCTACAACGACTCCGACGCCACCGATCAGTTGCTGGTCAGCGAATACGAGGGCACCCAGGACACCATGCCGGTCGCCGGCTCGGTCCGCGCCACCCAGGGCATCATCACTTTCCACGTCCAGATCGATCCGGACAATCACGGCGTCCTGCTGCGCCGCACATCGGATCAGGCAACCGGCTTTCAATCGGCCGACGTTGCGGTTGACGGCGTGCTCACCGGCAACTGGATACAGCCGCGCAGCAACACCTTTCACCGTTGGCTGGACGACACGTACTTGCTGCCACGCTCGGTCACCGAGGGCAAAGCCCAGCTGACGATCACTCTTACCCCGGTTGCAGACTCACCGCCCTGGACTGCCAGCCGCTACCACGTCGACACACTGACGGGGCCCTCTGACTAACGAGCAATTGCTGACCAGTCCGATGAACGCACCGGCCAGCCCGCCGGCCGGCGCCATCAGCGAAGGCCCCGCGAGCAGCAGATAGCCGAACGTGACCCCGACCAAGAGCAGCGCCTGGTGCATTGGTGTCCAGGAGCATGCCGAGCGCAACCGGAACGACAAGCCGATGCCGAGCAGCAGCGCCACCACGTGGCCGACGGCGGTGAAGTCCGCGCCCGCGGCCGCCACCACCGCGGTTCCCAGCCACCAACCGACCCAGACTCCGCGCCAGCGCGCCGGCATCGCCGCTGTGAACGCGCCGAGCACGCACATCGCGCCGTAACTGATTCCCACGTCACTGGCGCGGGCAACCGACACCGGCAGCATTCCCGTCTCGATGGCGGCGACCAGCCCGACCGCGACGATCAACGTGGCGCCGACGTGGCCGACCGCAAAGGTGATGAGCAGACCTGTGCCGCGCCACATCAGTTCGCCCAAAGCCAGTAGACAGACCAGTCCTGGCAGCCAGAAGAACAGCTCACCGCCGTCGTTGACGAACGCGCTGCGCTGCACGCAGGTGCCGCTGCGGACCTTGCCCGCGGCGGCCTCGGTGCGCGTCACGGTCGGCTACGCGGTCGCCCTGCTCGTCATCTACCTCATCCTCGCCGGGCTGGGGCCGCACGCGCACGACGTCGCGGTGAGCCGCATGAGTACCAACGTTCACAACCTTGCGCGCGGACATCTGGGCACCTTGATCGGCAGCGCGTTCGTCAACGACGGCGGTGAGCTGTTCTTCTGGCTGCCAGGACTGGTCTGTCTACTGGCTTTGGGCGAA
>NZ_LZKU01000053.1 GCF_001672975.1 Mycobacterium sp. 1465703.0 | reverse complement strand
CGTGGATCGCCCCGCCCATTCGCGCCGTGGTGGCACTCACCCGCTCGGGCGAGCGGGTTCATGACTACCTGGGCAACGAGTCCGAACATTTCTTCGCCGCGCCTGCCTTGATGCTGGGGTTGTTGACGGTGCTGGCTGTGGTGGCCTCGGTGGGGGTATGGCAGTGGCGCGAGCACCGCGGACCGGGAATGGTCATCGCGCTGTCGACTGGCATGGTGGCCGCTGCCGCCCTGGCGGCGGTGGTCGGGGCCGGGCTGGTACGGCTGAGCTACGGCGCCCTGGACTTCGACGCGGTACCGCTGACGAAACGTCCGTCGGTCGCCTACGTCACGCAGGCGCCGCCGGTGTTCTTCTCGACCGGTCCGCTGCAGATCGCGGTCAGCCTGTTGTGGCCGGCCGGCATCGCTGCCCTGGTCTACGCCGTACGCGCGGCCGCCGACGCCCGTGACGACCTGGGTGCGTTGCCGCCGCAGCCTCGGCCTTCCGATGTGCTGCCGGTGGGCGGCGGAGGCGGCGCGGAAGCGCCCGTGTCATAGCGGACGGCGACGAATCTTTCGGCCGGTGACGACCTTGGCCGCAATCTTCATCAGGCGGACCATGCCGACGTAGGTCATCGGGTTGAACATCGTCGGCCAGGTTGTTCGGATCAGATGATCGGTCAGTGGGCGGCTGTCGAAGCGATCGGTCAGCCAGCGCAGCGCCATCGGCGCCGACAGCGGGTGCAGCATCATGTGCTCGTTGAAGGCGTCGCGGTGGTAGGTGACCCGCGCGCCGCCGGCCGAATACGCGTCGGCGAGCGCATCGATGTCATGGACGTCGATCAGGTAGTCGTGCACGGCCTGCACGATCAACACCGGTGGCGTCGGAACGGCGGCACCCAACTTGATGTGGTCGAAGACGTGCGTGATTTCCGGGGTCGACAGGATCTGCTCGAGCGGCTCGTCGAGGTAGTCGCCCATGTCCTTGCCGGCCATCCGTACCACGGCCTGCACCGTCGTCATGTTTTCCAGCGAGTCGAGCAGCGCGCGGCCCTCCTCGTTGCTGTGCTCTCGGATCACCCGGTCCAGATCGGGATAGATGTGCGCGAGCGCGGCCACCACCAGGGCGGGCAGTCCCGACAGGAAGCTGCCGTTGAGCCGGCGGAAGGTGTTGCCCAGGTCTCCCACGGGCGAGCCCAGCACCGCCCCGACGATGTCCAGTTCGGGCGCGTAGTCGGCGCAGATCTCAGCGGCCCACGCGCTGGCCAGCCCGCCACCGGAGTATCCCCACAATCCGATGGGTGCCTGGGCGGACAGCTCCAGACGCTCAGAACTCAGCGCGGCCCGAATGCCGTCCAGCACGCGGTAGCCGGGTTCGAAGGGCGCGCCCCACAGGCCGCGCAGGCCTTCGTGGTCGGGCACCGAGACCGCCCAGCCCTCGGCGACGGCTGCGGCGATCATGAACAGCTCGAACTGGCCGATCGCCCCAAACGCCTTTGCCCTGTGCCGCAGCGCGTAGGACGGGAAACACCGTGACGAGACGGCGTCGATCGCGCACTGGTAGGACAGCAGCGGACAGGGCCGGCCCGGAGTGCGCTCGGCGGGAACGATCACCGTCGTGGCGGTGGCCTCGGGCTCGCCGTTCATGTCCATGGTTCGGTAGAGCAGCTGAACGGCCTTGATGGACTGCGGGATCAGGCCGAGGAATGCCAGCTCGACCTCGCGGGAGCGCAACACGGTGCCGGGCGCGGCATGCTGGAAGCCCAGTGGCGGCTGGTAGAACGGGTCGTCCGAGGGCAGCAGCGGACGTACTTTGCGCTGCAGTTCCTCGTGTGGCGGCCGGGCGATCCATTCCGCGCCGTGCGTGCCTGCCAGGTTGCCGAGCTCAGCCATTGAGGCTCCCTTCGTGGCCACCCGGCATTCTCGCGTACGAACGGCAGGTAACCAAAACGTAATCGCCGCACTGTTGAGCGACTTCTCGTCACTCCGGCCAGGTCGGTCGCGCCACTGAGGAACGATTACCCTTTGCGTCGCCCGAGGACGCTTGTCGCCAAAGCTTAACCTGGCAGCCCCGGCGGCCTGAGCGCGGCGAACTCGTCGGTGACCCGCAGCGCCGCGTCGGTGAACCGGTACAGCGCGGCCGGCCGTCCGCCGCTGCGGCCGGATTGAGCGATGGTGCCGGTCGCCGTGATGACGCCCCGACGGGCCAGCACCCGCTGCAAGTTCGTCGCGTCGACCTGATAGCCCAACGCCGCGCCGTAGATGTCACGCAGCGTCGAGAGCGCGAATTCCCTTGGTGCCAAAGCAAATCCGATATTCGTGTAGGACAGTTTCGCGTTCAGCCTGGTGCGGGCGTTGTCCACCATCTGGCCGTGATCGAAGGCCATCGGCGGCAGGCAGTTCACCGGATGCCAGCGGGTGTCCGGCGGCAGCTCGGGGCTGGCGGGGGAGGGCACCAGGCCCAGGAAGGTGGAGGCGATCACGCGGGGCCCCGGTACCCGGTTCGGGTCGGAGAACACGGCGAGCTGTTCCAGGTGTGCCAGCTCTTTGAGGTCGACCTTCTCGGCCAGCTGGCGCCGGACCGAGGTGATCATGTCCTCGTCGTTGCGCAGCTGTCCGCCCGGCAGCGACCACTTGCCCTGTTGTGGATCCTGGGCGCGCTGCCATAACAGCACGTTCAGCTGCGGTTTTGCCGCGGGGCGTCCCTTCGTAACCTGGTCGACCGCGTCACGAACCTGGAACACGACCGCGAGCACTTCGTGGGCGGTGCTACCATGGGCCATGTTTTCGATTATAAGTCGAAAACCTCCTGGGCTGAAAGGAGCCGCCATGACGGTTATTAATCGCATGGACACGCTCGCCGAAAGCATGATCGCCGACATCACGGATTCACCCACGGGTTACGCCGGGGTAGCCGGTGATGCACAGTGGGCCGCCGAGATTCGCCGCCTGGCGAAGCTGCGTGGTGCCACCGTGCTGGCGCACAACTACCAGCTGCCCGAGATCCAGGACGTCGCCGATCACGTGGGCGACTCGCTGGCGCTGTCGCGGATCGCCGCCGATGCCCCCGAGGACACCATCGTGTTCTGCGGTGTGCACTTCATGGCCGAGACGGCCAAGATCCTGAGCCCCGACAAGACGGTGCTCATCCCGGATCAGCGCGCCGGCTGCTCGCTCGCCGACTCCATCACCGCCGACGAATTGCGCGCCTGGAAGGACGAACACCCGGGCGCGGTCGTCGTCTCCTACGTCAACACCACGGCGGCGGTCAAGGCGCTCACCGACATCTGCTGCACGTCGTCCAACGCCGTCGAAGTCGTCGCGTCCATCGACCCGGACCGTGAGGTGCTGTTCTGCCCGGATCAGTTCCTGGGCGCCCACGTGCGCCGGGTGACGGGTCGGGAGAACCTGCACGTGTGGGCGGGGGAATGCCACGTGCACGCCGGCATCAATGGCGACGAGCTCAACGACCAGGCCCGCGCCAATCCCGATGCCGAGCTTTTCGTGCACCCTGAATGTGGTTGTGCCACTTCGGCCTTGTATCTCGCGGGCGAAGGCGCCTTTCCGCCGGACCGGGTGAAGATCTTGTCCACCGGCGGCATGCTCGAGGCCGCCAATCAGACCAGTGCACGCAAGGTGCTGGTGGCCACCGAGGTCGGCATGTTGTACCAATTGCGCCGGGCGGCACCGCAAGTCGACTTCCGCGCGGTCAACGACCGGGCATCCTGCAAGTTCATGAAGATGATCACCCCGGCGGCCCTGCTGCGCTGCCTGGTCGAGGGAGCCGACGAAGTTCACGTCGACCCCGACGTCGCCGCCGCCGGCCGGCGCAGTGTGCAGCGAATGATCGAAATCGGCCAGCCGGGCGGTGGCGAATGACCGCCCGTCCCCAGTGGACGCACAGCGCCGACGTCGTCGTCGTGGGCACCGGCGTCGCGGGATTGGCCGCCGCGCTGGCCGCGCACCGCGCCGGCCGCCGTGTCGTCGTGCTGAGCAAGGCCGATCAGGCCCGCGGGGCAACGGCCACCCACTACGCGCAGGGCGGCATCGCGGTGGTGCTGCCGGACAATGACGACTCGGTGGAGGCCCACGTCGCCGACACAGTGGTCGCGGGCGCCGGGCTGTGCGATCCCCAGGCGGTCTACTCGATCGTGGCCGACGGGTACGCGGCGGTCGCTGAATTGGTCGGCGACGGAGCCCGGTTCGACGAATCCGCACCCGGCAAGTGGGCGCTGACCCGCGAAGGTGGCCACTCCCGGCGGCGCATCGTGCACGCCGGCGGCGACGCCACCGGCGCAGAGGTGCAGCGTGCCCTCGATCACGCTGCCCGCACACTGGACATCCGCACCGGCCATGTGGCGTTGCGGGTTCTGCACGACGGCGCCGCCGTGACCGGCGTCCTGGTCGGCAATCCGGACGGATACGGAATCATCAGCGCGCCTTCGGTGATCCTGGCCTCCGGCGGCCTCGGGCACCTGTACAACGCGACCACCAACCCGGAGGGCTCCACCGGCGACGGCATCGCGCTGGGCTTGTGGGCCGGCGTCGCGGTCAGTGACCTCGAGTTCATCCAGTTCCACCCCACGATGCTGTTCGCCGCCGACGCCGCCAGCGGCCGGCGTCCGCTGGTCACCGAGGCCATCCGCGGCGAAGGCGCGAAACTGATTGACTCTCAAGGCGATTCGGTGACAGCCGGTGTTCACCCGATGGGGGATCTGGCGCCGCGCGACGTCGTCGCCGCCGCGATCGATGCGCGGCTGAAGGCCACCGGTGATGCCTGTGTCTTCCTCGATGCGCGCCACATCGGCGATTTCGCCAACCGGTTCCCGACCGTGACGGCCGCGTGCCGGGCCGCCGGCATCGATCCGGTCCGCCAACCCATTCCGGTCGTCCCCGGGGCGCATTACAGCTGCGGCGGCATCGTCACCGACGTGTACGGCCAAACCGAGCTGCCGGGGTTGTTCGCCGCGGGTGAGGTGGCGCGCACCGGGCTGCACGGCGCCAATCGGCTGGCGTCCAACAGCCTGCTGGAAGGTCTGGTGGTCGGTGGGCGTGCCGGCAAAGCGGCGGCCGCGCACGCGGCAGCCACCGGGCGAGTGCGCGCGGTCGCCCCCGAGGCGGTCGTCCACACCGCGCCCGCGCGTTGCGAACTGCAACGCGCGATGAGCCGGGACGCTTCGGTGGTGCGCGATGCCGCCGGGCTGACCCGGTTGACCGCCACGCTGTCGCGGGCGCAGATCCGCCCGGTGTCCGGCCGCCGTGATTTCGAGGATGTCGCACTGGCCGTCGCCGCCCGCGCGGTCACCGCCGCCGCCCTGGCCCGTCAGGAGAGCCGGGGCTGCCATCATCGCGCGGAATTTCCGCAGATCGCGTCCGAACAGGGGCGCAGCAACGTGCTGCGACTGGCCGGCGATCAGGATGAGGTGCTGGTGGAGGCGCTGGCGGCGGTCGTATGACCTCGATGTCCGACGTTGAACTGAGTGCCGCCCGCGAAACGATTCGGCGCGGCCTGGTCGAGGACCTGCGCTACGGACCCGACGTCACCACGTTGGCGACGGTGCCCGCCGAGGCGGTGGCGACCGCCTCCATGGTGCCCCGCGAGCCGGGGGTGATCGCCGGCATCGACATCGCACTGCTGGTGCTCGACGAGGTGCTCGGCGCGCGCGGTTACGAAGTGGTCGACCGCGTCGAGGACGGTGCCCGACTGCAGCCGGGCCAGCCGTTGCTCACGCTGCGAGCCGAAACCCGCGGCTTGTTGACCGCCGAGCGCACCATGCTGAACCTGATCTGCCACCTGTCCGGGATCGCCACCACGACCGCGCACTGGGTGGACGCCGTGCACGGCACCAAAGCCAAGGTGCGCGATACCCGCAAAACGTTGCCCGGGCTGCGGGCTCTGCAGAAATACGCGGTCCGGGTCGGTGGCGGGGTGAATCACCGGCTCGGGCTCGGCGACGCGGCGCTGATCAAGGACAACCACGTGGTGGCCGCGGGGTCGGTGGTCGAGGCGCTGCGGGCGGTGCGCGAAGCGGCACCGGATCTGCCGTGCGAGGTGGAAGTGGATTCACTCGAGCAGCTGGACGAGGTGCTGCCGGAAAAGCCCGAACTGATCCTGCTGGACAACTTCCCGGTGTGGCAGACGCAGATGGCCGCGCAGCGCCGCGACGCGCGCGCACCTGCCGTGCTGCTCGAGTCCTCGGGCGGTCTCGGCCTGGAGAACGCGGCGGCCTACGCCGCGACCGGGGTCGACTACCTGGCCGTCGGCGCGCTGACCCATTCGGTGCGGGTGCTCGACATCGGCCTCGATATGTAGATGGCGGCGGGGTTTCAGCGACGGGCGGCGGGGTGTGCATCGTGGGTGACGAGTGTGAATCCTGGGCGGGGTTTCTCGGCGTGTCGCCGCCCTGGACGCACACTCAGCGCCAGCAGCGCGCACTCGAAGCGGCCCCTGCGTCTGGGTGGCTCAGGCGATGTCGGCGACGAACACCCCTATCCGGCGCAGCTGTACGCGTGCCAACCCCGGCAGGCCGTCCCCGTCGGAGCCGGCCGGAAGAATCCGCGGGTTGATCACGTGTACCGTCCGGTTGCGGCTGAATTCCACGTCCGCCTCCCCGGCGGCCAGCACGTTCTTCACCCAGTTGGTTTTGCCGTGACCCAGCGCGATCGCCAGCGTGTTGCCCTTGCGGTACGCGGTCACGATCGTCTGGTAGGGCTTACCGGAGGTGCGGCCTCGGTGCTTGATCGTCGCGGTCCCGGGCAGGTACCGCGCGATCGGCTTCAGCGCCGGGTTGACGTATTTGATCTGAAAACGCTCAAACCAGGGCGGGAAGACCATCGGGACGCCCGGCGCATTGTTCGGGTGATCCTTGGCGGACATGACGGCTCCCTGGGTCGGCAACGCGGGGTACGGCCTCGATACCGGCACTGTACCGGTCGGAAATCGACTTGAGTTCCTCTGGGACAATGGACACCGTGAGCACCATCCAACCGTCGCCGATGGCCCGCATCGACCTGCGGGGCGCGGAGTTGACGGCTGCCCGATTGCGGTCGGCGCTGCCGCGCGGCGGCGCCGACGTGGAGGCGGTGCTGCCAAAGGTCCGGCCGATCGTCCAGGCCGTCGCCGAGCGCGGCGCCGAAGCGGCCCTGGAATTCGGTGCCACCTTCGACGGAGTCCGGCCCGCGGCCATCCGGGTGCCCGACGCTGCGCTCGCCAAGGCCCTGACCGAACTGGACGCGGGCGTGGCCGACGCGCTGCGGCTGATGATCGAACGCACCCGCGCCGTGCACGCCGACCAGCGTCGCACCGACGTCACGACCACCCTGGGCCCCGGCGCGACCGTCACCGAGCGGTGGGTCCCGGTCGAGCGGGTGGGCCTCTACGTTCCCGGCGGCAACGCCGTCTACCCGTCCAGCGTCGTGATGAATGTGGTGCCGGCCCAGGCCGCCGGCGTCGCCTCGCTGGTGGTGGCCAGCCCACCGCAGGCTCGCTACGACGGACTGCCGCACCCGACCATCCTGGCCGCGGCCCGGCTGCTGGGGGTCGACGAGGTGTGGGCCGTGGGCGGTGCCCAGGCGGTGGCGTTGCTGGCCTACGGTGGCACCGATCTCGACGGCGCCGAACTGGCGCCCGTGGACATGATCACCGGGCCCGGCAACATCTATGTCACCGCCGCCAAGCGGCTGTGCCGGTCGCGGGTCGGGATCGACGCCGAAGCCGGCCCGACGGAGATCGCGATCCTGGCCGACCACACCGCCGACCCGGCGCACGTGGCGGCCGATCTGATCAGCCAGGCCGAGCACGACGAGATGGCGGGCAGCGTGCTGGTCACTCCCAGCGCCGATCTGGCCGCCGCCACCGACGCGGAACTGGCCACCCAGCTGCAGACCACCGTGCATCGCGAGCGGGTAACGGCCGCGCTCGGCGGACGTCAATCGGCGATCATCCTGGTCGACGACCTGGACGCCGGCATCACCGTCGTCAACGCCTACGCCGCCGAACACCTGGAGATCCAAACCGTGGACGCCGCGTCGGTGGCGGGCCGAATACGTTCGGCGGGAGCCATTTTCGTCGGCCCATACGCCCCGGTGAGCCTGGGTGACTACTGTGCGGGATCCAACCACGTGTTGCCGACCGCGGGCAGTGCCCGGCATTCCAGCGGCCTGTCCGTGCAGACCTTCCTGCGCGGCATCCATGTCGTCGACTACACCGAGGCGGCGCTCAAAGACGTGTCCGGACATGTGATCGCGCTGGCCGAGGCCGAAGATCTGCCGTCACACGGCGAAGCGGTACGGCGGAGGTTCGAGCGATGACCGGACAGCCCGGGCCCACCTTGGATGACCTGCCGCTGCGCGACGACCTGCGCGGCAAATCGCCTTACGGCGCACCGCAATTGGACGTTCCGGTGCGGCTGAACACCAACGAGAACCCGCACCCGCCCAGCCAGGCGCTGGTGGACGACGTGGTGCGGTCGGTGGGTGAGGCGGCCGCGGATCTGCACCGCTATCCCGACCGCGACGCGGTGGCCCTGCGCATCGACCTGGCCCGCTACCTCAGCGCCCAGACGGGCGTCCAGCTTAGAGTCGAAAACTTGTGGGCGGCAAACGGTTCGAATGAGATTCTGCAGCAGCTGTTGCAGGCGTTCGGCGGTCCGGGGCGCACTGCGATCGGGTTTGTGCCGTCCTACTCGATGCACCCGATCATCGCCGACGGCACCCGCACCGAATGGCTGCAAGCCGTCCGGGCGGACGACTTCAGCCTGGATGCCGATGTCGCGGTCGCCGCCATCACCGACCGCCGGCCCGATGTGGTGTTCCTGGCCAGCCCGAACAACCCGTCCGGGCAGAGCGTTTCGTTGCCGGACCTGCGACGGCTGCTCGACGTGGCGCCCGGCATCCTGATCGTCGACGAGGCCTACGCCGAATTCTCTTCACAACCCAGCGCGGTGGAGCTGGTGGGGGAGTACCCGACCAAGCTCATCGTCTCGCGCACCATGAGCAAGGCGTTCGCCTTCGCCGGCGGGCGGCTGGGCTACCTGATCGCCACCCCGGCGGTGATCGACGCGATGCTGCTGGTGCGGTTGCCCTATCACCTGTCCTCGCTCACCCAGGCCGCGGCGCGGGCCGCGCTGCGGCACGCCGACGACACGCTGGGCAGTGTGGCGACCCTCATCGCCGAACGCGAGCGTGTCTCAGCAGCCTTGAATCGCATGGGTTTTCGGGTGATTCCCAGCGACGCCAACTTTGTACTGTTCGGAGAATTCGCCGACGCCCCGGCTACCTGGCAACGCTATCTGGATGCCGGCGTGTTGATCCGCGACGTCGGAATCCCCGGCTATCTGCGTGCCACGACCGGATTGGCCGAGGAGAACGACGCCTTTCTGCGGGTCAGCGCCCAGATCGTCGACACCGAACTCGCACCTGTGACCCCCAGCCCGGTAGGAGCACCGTGACCGCGACCGTTACCCGCCGTGCGCGCATCGAGCGCCGCACCCGCGAATCCGACATCGTCATCGAACTCGACCTCGACGGAACCGGCCAGGTCGATATCGACACCGGTGTGCCGTTCTATGACCACATGCTCACGGCGCTGGGCAGTCACGCCAGCTTCGACTTGACCGTGCGCACCAAGGGCGATGTGGAGATCGAGGGACACCACACCATCGAGGACACCGCGATCGCGCTGGGTCAGGCCCTTGGCCAGGCCCTGGGCGACAAGCGGGGCATCCGCCGGTTCGGGGACGCGTTCATCCCGATGGACGAAACCCTGGCCCACGCCGCGGTCGACGTGTCCGGCCGGCCCTACTGCGTGCACAGCGGGGAGCCGGATCACCTGCAGCACACCACGATTGCCGGCAACTCGGTGCCGTATCACACCGTCATCAACCGGCACGTGTTCGAATCGTTGGCCTCCAATGCGCGCATCGCGCTGCACGTGCGGGTCCTGTACGGCCGCGACCCGCACCACATCACCGAGGCGCAGTACAAGGCGGTTGCCCGCGCACTGCGCCAGGCGGTCGAGCCCGACCCCCGGGTGTCGGGTGTGCCGTCCACTAAAGGGGTTCTGTGACAGGCAAATCTGTTGTTGTCCTGGATTACGGCTCGGGCAACCTGCGGTCGGCTCAGCGTGCGCTGGAGCGGGTCGGTGCGTCGGTCGAGGTGACCGGCGACGCCGATGCCGCGGCCGCCGCCGACGGACTGGTGGTGCCCGGCGTCGGTGCCTTCGAGGCCTGCATGGCCGGGCTGCGCAAGATCGGCGGGGACCGCATCATCGCCGAGCGGGTCGCCGCCGGGCGCCCGGTGCTCGGCGTCTGCGTCGGGATGCAGATCCTGTTCAGCCGCGGCGTCGAATTCAGTGTCGAAACCACCGGATGCGGGCAATGGCCGGGGTCCGTCACCCGACTGCAGGCGCCCGTCATTCCGCACATGGGCTGGAATGTCGTCGAATCCGGGCCCGGCACAGTCTTGTTCAACGGGCTCGATGCCGATACCCGGTTCTACTTCGTGCACTCCTATGCCGCGCAGCGGTGGGATGGTTCGCCCGATGCGGTGCTGACCTGGGCCGTCCATGAAGGCCCGTTTCTAGCCGCGGTCGAAGACGGGCCGCTGTCCGCCACCCAATTTCACCCGGAGAAGAGCGGGGACGCCGGCGCGGCCGTGCTGAACAATTGGGTCCGTGGATTGTGACGGACCCCGCGAAAGCGCTTTCTGGCAAGCAACAGCCGACGATGCAGGTAACCCGGTGCAGTCTCGGCACACAGGAGGGAATGTGTTGATCTTGTTGCCCGCGGTCGACGTGGTCGACGGCCGTGCCGTGCGTTTGGTGCAGGGCAAGGCGGGCAGTGAAACCGAATACGGCTCAGCGCTGGACGCCGCGCTGGGCTGGCAACGCGACGGCGCCCAATGGGTCCACCTGGTCGACCTGGACGCGGCGTTCGGGCGCGGTTCGAACCGCGAACTGCTGGCCGAGGTGGTCGGCAAGCTCGACGTGCAGGTGGAGCTGTCCGGCGGGATCCGCGACGACGATTCGCTGGCCGCCGCCCTGGCCACCGGCTGCGCCCGGGTGAACCTGGGCACGGCGGCCCTGGAGAACCCGCAGTGGTGCGCCCGGGCGATCGGTGAGCACGGCGACAAGGTCGCCGTGGGCCTGGACGTCCAAATCGTCGACGGTGCGCACCGGCTGCGGGGGCGGGGCTGGGAAACCGATGGCGGCGACCTGTGGGAAGTGCTGGAACGCCTTGACGGGCAAGGATGTTCGCGGTTCGTGGTCACCGACGTGACCAAGGACGGCACACTGGGCGGTCCTAACCTCGACTTGCTGTCGGCCGTCGCCGACCGCACCGACGCCCCGGTGATCGCTTCCGGCGGGGTATCCAGCCTCGACGATCTGCGCGCCATCGCCACCCTCACCGACCGCGGGGTCGAAGGCGCCATCGTCGGCAAGGCCCTCTACGCCCGGCGATTCACTCTGCCGCAGGCGCTGGCCGCGGTGGCGGAGTAGAACCGCATGGATGTGGACACGCTGGTGGCGCAGGCGTCGGCGATCCTCGACGACGCGACCGAGCCTTTTCTTGCCGGTCACCGCGCCGATTCCGCGGTCCGCAAGAAAGGCAACGACTTCGCCACCGACGTCGACCTCGCAATCGAGCGTCAGGTGGTTGCCGCGCTCGTCGAGTCCACCGGGATCGGGGTACACGGCGAGGAATTCGGCGGTTCGGCCGTCGACTCGGCCTGGGTATGGGTATTGGATCCCGTCGACGGCACCTTCAACTACGCGGCCGGATCACCGATGGCCGGGATCTTGCTCGGCCTGCTGCACCACGGCGACCCGGTGGCCGGACTGACCTGGTTGCCCTTCTTCGGGCAGCGCTACACCGCCGTGGCGGGCGGCCCGTTGCGCAAAAACGGGGTGCCGCAGCCACCGCTGGCCTCCATCGACCTGGCCGACACCCTGGTAGGGGCCGGATCGTTCAGCGCGGACGCGCGGGGCCGGTTCCCCGGGCGCTACCGAATCGCGGTGCTGGAAAACCTCAGCAGGGTTTCGTCGCGGTTGCGCATGCACGGCTCCACCGGCCTCGACCTCGCCTTTGTTGCCGACGGAATACTCGGCGCGGCAATAAGTTTCGGTGGCCATGTGTGGGACCACGCGGCCGGGGTCGCGCTGGTGCGAGCCGCCGGCGGTGTGGTCACCGACTTGGCCGGTGAGCCATGGACTCCCTCGTCGGATTCCGCGCTGGCTGCCGGTCCTGCCGCGCACGCCGAGATCCTCGAACTCCTGCGCAACACAGGCCGCCCGGAGGACTACTGAAATGCCTTCCCATCGCAACGGTCTGGCGGTACGGGTGATCCCGTGCCTGGACGTCGACGGCGGCCGGGTGGTCAAGGGGGTCAACTTCGAAAACCTGCGCGACGCAGGCGATCCGGTGGAACTGGCGGCCGCCTATGACGCCGAAGGCGCCGACGAGCTCACCTTTCTCGACGTGACCGCGTCGTCATCGGGACGGGCCACCATGCTCGAGGTGGTGCGGCGCACCGCCGAGCAGGTCTTCATCCCGCTGACCGTCGGCGGCGGGGTGCGCACCGTGGCCGACGTCGACGTATTGCTGCGTGCCGGGGCCGACAAGGTCTCCATCAACACCGCGGCGATCGCCCGGCCCGAGCTGCTGGCCGAGATGGCGCGGCAGTTCGGTTCCCAGTGCATCGTGCTGTCCGTCGATGCCCGCACGGTGCCCGCGGGTTCCGTGCCGACACCATCGGGCTGGGAGGTCACCACCCATGGCGGCCGCCGCGGCACCGGGCTCGATGCGGTCGAGTGGGCTTCGCGCGGAGCCGATTTGGGTGTGGGCGAGATCCTGCTGAACTCGATGGACGCCGACGGCACCAAAGCCGGATTCGACCTGGAGATGCTGCAAGCGGTGCGCTCGGCGGTCACGGTGCCGGTCATCGCGAGCGGCGGCGCCGGGGCGGCCGAACACTTCGCGCCCGCGATCGCCGCCGGGGCCGACGCGGTGCTGGCGGCCAGCGTGTTCCACTTCCGCGAGCTGACCATCGGTCAGGTGAAGGCCGCCATGGCCAAGGCGGGAATCGCGGTAAGGATGGCGCGATGACGCTTGACCCGCAGATCGCCGCGCGGCTGAAGCGTAATGCCGACGGCCTGTTCGCCGCCGTCGTGCAGGAGCGGGGCAGCGGCGACGTGCTGATGGTCGCCTGGATGGACGACGCGGCGCTGGCCCGCACCCTGGAAACCCGTGAGGCGACGTACTATTCGCGGTCTCGTGGCCAGCAGTGGATCAAGGGAGCGACGTCCGGTCACACCCAGTACGTCCACTCGGTGCGACTGGACTGCGACGGCGACACCGTGCTGCTGACCGTCGATCAGGTCGGTGGCGCCTGCCATACCGGCGACCACAGCTGCTTCGACGCCGACGTGTTGCTGCAACCGGAGCGCTGACCCGCCCAGCACAGCGGTGCGTGAACCCGCGCCAGCGTGTCTACGCTCACTTCCACAGGCGCGGCCCCCTCGCTTCGACAAGAATGGCGGGCGATGTCGAAATGGCTGTCCTGGAACGTCGTCGTGCCGGTGCTTTCCGTCGTCGTGCTGGCGTTCATCTGGGGCGAACGGCTGGGACCGGTGCTGGTCGGGGTGGCGGCGCTGTTCCTGGTCGGTGCGGTGGTCGCCGCAGTGCACCACGCGGAGGTGGTTGCACACCGGGTAGGTGAGCCGTTCGGGTCGTTGGTGCTCGCGGCCGCGGTGACCGTCATCGAGGTGGCCCTGATCGTCGAGCTGATGGCTTCCGGGGGCAACGAGACGGCGACGCTGGCCAGGGACACGGCGTTCGCCGCGCTGATGATCACCACCAACGGAACCGCCGGATTGTCGCTGCTGCTCGGTTCCCGGCGCTATGGCGTAACCCTGTTCAACGCCGAGGGCAGCGGCGCCGCGCTGGCCACGCTGACCACGCTGGCGACGCTGAGCCTGGTGCTGCCCGCGTTCACCACGACGACCGTGGGCAAGGAGTTCTCACCCGGGCAGCTCGCCTTCGCCGCGGTGGCCTCGCTGCTGCTCTATCTGGTGTTCGTGTTCACCCAGACGGTGCGGCATCGCGACTTCTTCCTGCCGATCGCGCAGAAGGGCCAAAAAAGCCTGTTCACCGACGAGAGCCACGCGGAGCCGCCGACCACCCGCGCGGCGCTGACCAGCCTCGGGCTGATGCTTGGCGCCCTGGTGGCAGTAGTGGGCCTGGCCGAGGAGGAGTCCCCGGCCGTCGAGAAGGCGGTGACCGTCGCCGGCTTCCCGCAGTCGTTCGTGGGGGTGATCATCGCGGCGCTGGTGCTGCTGCCCGAGACGGTCGCGGCGGTGCGTGCCGCGCGGCAAGGACGCATCCAGATCAGCCTGAACCTGGCCTACGGCTCGGCGATGGCCAGCATCGGGCTCACCATCCCCGCGATCGCGCTGGCCTCGATCTGGCTCGAGGGGCCGCTGGTGCTCGGCCTTGGCGCCATCCAGCTGGTGTTACTCGCGCTGACCGTCGTAATCAGCGTGCTGACGGTGGTGCCCGGGCGGGCCACCCGCCTGCAGGGCGAGGTGCATCTGGTGATCCTGGCCGCCTACGTGTTCCTCGCCGTCAGCCCCTGACCGTCAGGCCCGGGCGCGCAGCGTGGCCAGCGCCTTGTCGGCGTGGCTGTCCATGTTGAATTCGCTGGAGATCACCTCGAGCACCGTGCGATCTGTGTCGATGACGAACGTCGTCCGTTTGACCGGCATCAGCTTGCCGAGCAGGCCGCGCTTGACGCCGAACTGGGTGGCCACCGTGCCGTCGCTGTCCGACAGCAACGGGTAGTCGAACTTCTGCGTGTCGGCGAACTTGGCCTGCTTGGGCACGGCGTCGGTGCTGATCCCCACCCGGTTGGCCCCGACCGCGGTGAATTCGGAGGCCAGGTCGCGGAAATGACATGCTTCCTTGGTGCAGCCGGGCGTCATCGCGGCGGGGTAGAAGAACAACACGACGGGCCCGCTGGAAAGCAGGTCGCTGAGCTTGCGGGGCGCCCCGGTCTGATCGGGCAATTCGAAGTCCGCGACGGTGTCACCAGGTTTCATGGCGGACACGCTACGCCGCCGTCGGCGTCGGGTTGGGCCGAAGCCCAGCAACGCGTCTGGGAGGATGGATCAGTGCACGCCCACCTCGCCGCGACGACCTCACGAGAGGATTTCCGCCGGCTGGCAGCCGAACACCGGGTGGTTCCGGTGACCCGCAAGGTGCTGGCCGACAGTGAGACGCCGCTGTCGGCGTACCGCAAACTCGCCGCCAATCGCCCGGGCACTTTCCTGCTGGAGTCGGCCGAGCACGGCCGCTCCTGGTCGCGGTGGTCGTTCATCGGCGCCGGCGCACCGTCGGCATTGACGGTGCGTGATGACCAAGCCGTCTGGCTGGGCGTGGTGCCCCAAGACGCACCGACCGGGGGTGACCCGCTGCAGGCGCTGCGGGACACGCTCGAGTTGCTGGCCACCGCGCCGCTCGAAGGGCTGCCGCCGCTGTCGGGCGGCATGGTCGGTTTCTTCGCTTACGACATGGTGCGGCGCCTGGAGCGGCTGCCGGCACTGGCCGTTGATGACTTGGGCCTGCCGGACATGCTGTTGCTGCTGGCCACCGACGTGGCGGCGGTCGACCACCATGAGGGCACCATCACGCTGATCGCCAACGCGGTGAACTGGAACGGGACCGATGAGCGGGTGGACGAGGCCTACGACGACGCGGTCGCCCGCCTGGACGTGATGACCGCGGCGCTGGGCCAGCCGTTGTTGTCCACCGTCGCGACGTTCGCAAGGCCTGAGCCGCGCTACCGCGCGCAGCGCAGCGTCGAGGAATACGGGAAGATCGTCGACTACCTGGTCGACCAGATCGCTGCCGGTGAAGCGTTTCAGGTGGTGCCATCGCAGCGCTTCGAAATCGATACCGAGGTCGACCCCATCGACGTGTACCGGATATTGCGGGTCACCAACCCCAGCCCCTACATGTATCTGATGCACGTGCCGAATGGCACTGGCGGAACTGACTTTTCGATCGTCGGGTCCAGCCCGGAAGCGTTGGTCACCGTCGCCGACGGCACCGCGAGCACCCACCCGATCGCCGGAACCCGGTGGCGCGGGGAGACCGACGAAGAGGATCAACTGCTGGAAAAGGAGCTGCTGGCCGACGAGAAAGAACGGGCCGAGCACCTGATGCTGGTCGACCTGGGCCGCAACGATCTGGGCCGGGTCTGCGCGCCGGGCACCGTTCGTGTCGAGGACTACAGCCACATCGAGCGCTATAGCCATGTCATGCATCTGGTGTCGACGGTGCACGGCACTCTCGGCGAGGGTCGCACCGCGTTGGATGCGGTGACGGCCTGTTTCCCGGCCGGCACGCTGTCCGGCGCGCCGAAGGTGCGGGCCATGGAGCTCATCGAAGAGGTGGAGAAGACGCGCCGCGGACTCTACGGCGGTGTGGTGGGCTACCTGGACTTCGCCGGCAACGCCGACTTCGCGATCGCCATCCGCACCGCCCTGATGCGCGACGGCACCGCCTACGTGCAATCCGGTGGCGGGGTAGTGGCGGACTCCAACGGGCCCTACGAGTACACCGAGGCGACCAATAAGGCCCGTGCGGTGCTCAGCGCGATCTCGGCCGCCGAGACGCTGACCGAACCGGCGGGCGATGACTGAGGCCCGCGCGGGCGCCCGCCGGCTCAACAGCCGGTGGATGATCCGGATTGCCCAGGCGATGCTGGCGATTGCCGCGGGCGCCTTATGGGCGGCCTCGCGTCTGCCCTGGGTCGTCATCCGGTCATTTGATGGGCTGGGACCGCCCAAACAGGTGACGTTGGCCGGTACGGCGTGGTCGACGGCGCTGCTGCCGTTGGCATTGCTGCTGCTGGCCGCAGCCGTCGCCGCCATCGCGGTGCGTGGCTGGCTGCTGCGCGCGCTGGCCGGACTGTTGGCGGTGGTCAGCCTGGCGGTCGGCTACCTCGGCATCAGCCTGTGGGTGCTGCCCGACGTGGCGGTCCGCGGCGCTGAACTGGCCCACATCTCGGTGATGTCGCTGGTCGGAAGCGATCGGCGGTACTGGGGTGCGGGCGTCACGGTGGCCGCAGCCGCGTGCGCGCTCGTCGCCGCGGTCTTGCTGATGCGATCGGCCTCGGATGCGGGGTCGGCCCGTTCGAGCGCAATGAAGTACGGGACACCGGCGAGTCGTCGGTCGATTGCGCTACGCAAAGAGCCCGATGGCGCGATGCTGGAGCAGCCGGAGACGCCGGAAATGTCGGAGCGGATGATCTGGGACGCGCTTGACGAGGGACGCGACCCAACCGATCGGGCACGTGAGTCTGACACCGAGGGTCGGTGACGGACCGCAAGCCGTGGGCCGCTACCCTTCATTGACGTCGTCGTAATCGGCCGGGACAACGCAGTGGCCGTGGGCTGACAGCGGACGACAGGGCGAAGGGAAACGACAGGCATGAGTCCGGCAACCGTGCTTGACTCCATCCTCGAGGGAGTCCGGGCCGACGTTGCCGCGCGCGAAGCGCTCATCAGCCTGTCCGAGATCAAAGCCGCCGCAGCAGCCGCGCCACCGCCACGCGATGTGATGGCCGCGCTGCGCGAACCCGGAATCGGCGTCATCGCCGAAGTCAAGCGTGCCAGCCCGTCTGCGGGTTCCCTGGCGACCATTGCCGATCCGGCCAAACTGGCCCGGGCCTACGAAGACGGTGGCGCCCGCATCATCAGCGTGCTGACCGAGGAGCGGCGTTTTCACGGCTCGCTCGACGACCTCGACGCGGTTCGCGCGGCGGTCTCGATACCGATTCTGCGCAAAGACTTTGTCGTGCAGCCCTACCAAATCCATGAAGCGCGTGCGCACGGCGCCGACATGCTGCTGCTCATCGTTGCCGCGCTGGAGCAGTCGGCGTTGGTGTCGATGCTGGACCGCACCGAATCGCTGGGCATGACGGCGCTCGTCGAGGTGCACACCGAAGAAGAAGCCGATCGGGCACTCAAGGCCGGGGCCAAGGTGATCGGTGTGAACGCGCGGGATCTGGCGACGCTCGAGGTGGACCGGGATTGCTTCGCGCGCATCGCTCCGGGGCTGCCCAGCAACGTCATCAGGATCGCCGAATCCGGAGTGCGCGGTACCGGAGATCTGCTCGCGTATGCCGGTGCGGGCGCCGACGCCGTCCTGGTCGGCGAAGGTCTGGTCAAAAGTGGCGACCCGCGCGCCGCGGTTGCCGACTTGGTCACCGCGGGCACCCATCCTTCCTGTCCGAAACCGGCTCGTTAGTCACTACCTCACTGAAGAGCCCCGGCGCTGAAACCCCTGAACCCATGAGCCATCCCCACGTAGAGCCCTGGTGATGGTGGACCTGTCCCACCCGAACCCGCCGCTCCCGAGCGCCGCCATCGCCGAACCCACCCGTCACGAACCTGATGCCGGTGGCCATTTCGGCGTGTACGGCGGCCGCTACGTCGCCGAAGCGTTGATGGCCGTGGTCGAAGAGGTCACCGCCGCGTACGAAAAGGAACGTGTCAACCAGGACTTCCTGGACACGCTTGATTACCTGCAGGCGAACTACGCCGGCCGGCCGTCGCCTCTGTATGAGGCTTCCCGGCTGTCCGAACAGGCCGGCGTGCGAATCTTTCTCAAGCGAGAAGACCTGAACCACACCGGTTCTCACAAGATCAACAACGTGCTCGGTCAGGCGTTGCTGGCCCAGCGGATGGGCAAGAAGCGGGTGATCGCCGAGACCGGGGCCGGCCAGCACGGCGTGGCGACCGCCACCGCGTGTGCGTTGCTCGGCCTGGAGTGCGTGGTCTACATGGGCGCCGTGGACACCGAGCGCCAGGCGCTCAACGTGGCCCGGATGCGCTTGCTGGGGGCAACGGTCGTCTCGGTCGAAAGCGGTTCCAGAACGCTCAAAGATGCCATTAACGAGGCATTCCGGGATTGGGTCACCAACGCCGACACGACTTACTACTGTTTCGGCACCGCGGCGGGCCCGCATCCCTTTCCCGCCATGGTGCGCGATTTTCAGCGCATCATCGGCCTAGAGGCGCGCGCTCAGATCCAGGCCCAGGCGGGCCGGTTGCCCGATGCGGTGGTGGCCTGCATCGGTGGCGGATCCAACGCCATCGGCATCTTCCATCCGTTCATCGACGATCCGGCGGTGCGGCTGATCGGATTCGAGGCAGCCGGCGATGGCGTCGAAACCGGAAGACACGCTGCGACTTTCACCGGCGGTTCACCCGGAGCGTTTCAGGGATCGTTCTCATATCTGCTTCAGGACGAAGACGGGCAGACCATCGAATCCCATTCCATTTCAGCGGGTCTCGATTATCCCGGCGTGGGTCCGGAGCATGCGTATCTGCGCGAGACCGAACGTGCCGAGTACCGTCCGATCACCGACGCGGAGGCGATGGATGCGTTCCGTATCTTGTGTCGCACCGAAGGGATCATCCCGGCCATCGAATCCGCGCACGCCGTAGCCGGTGCGCTGAAATTGGGCCCGGAACTGGGCCGGGGAGCCATCGTCGTGGTGAACCTGTCCGGGCGCGGTGACAAGGACGTCGAGACGGCCGCTAAGTGGTTCGGGCTGCTGGGGTCCAGCGACCGATGACGGTCAAGCAGAGCGAAGCAAGCAGGCTCACGGCGATCTTCGATGGCTGCCGCAACGACAATCGCGCGGCGCTGATCGGCTATCTGCCCACCGGTTACCCGGACGTCCCGACGTCCGTGAACGGAATGATCGCACTGGTCGAATCGGGTTGCGACATCATCGAAGTCGGCATTCCCTACTCCGACCCCGGCATGGACGGCCCCACCATCGCGAAGGCGACCGAGGCCGCACTGCACGGGGGCGTGCGCGTCCGCGACACCCTCGCCGCGGTCGAGGCGATCAGCGCGGCCGGTGGACACGCGGTGGTGATGACCTACTGGAACCCCGTGTTGCGCTACGGGGTTGACGCGTTCGCCCGCGATCTGGCATCGGCCGGCGGTTACGGCATGATCACCCCCGATCTGATCCCTGACGAGGCCGCGCAATGGCTGGCGGCGTCGGAGGCGCATGGGTTGGACCGGATATTTCTGGTGGCGCCGTCCTCGACGCCGCAGCGGTTGGCGCTGACGGTCGAGGCGTCTCGCGGGTTCGTCTATGCGGCGTCGACGATGGGCGTGACGGGTGCGCGTGACGTGGTATCCAACGCCGCGCCCGAACTGGTGAGCAGGGTCAAAGAGGTATCCGACATACCCGTCGGTGTCGGGCTGGGGGTGCGGTCGCGAGAGCAAGCCGCTCAGATCGGCAGCTACGCCGACGGTGTCATTGTCGGGTCCGCGCTGGTGTCGGCACTGGGGGACGGGGGGTTGACCGCATTGCGTGCACTGACTGAGGAACTCGCCGCCGGTGTTCGTCAAAGGGCGGTTGCCTCGTGACGACGTTGCTGGCTTCTTTCCCGAGCCCACCGCAGGGCGTGTGGCACCTTGGGCCGGTGCCCATCCGGGCTTACGCGCTGTTCATCATCGCCGGCATCGTGGCCGCGCTGCTGATCGGTGACCGGCGCTGGGCGGCGCGTGGCGGTGAGCGCGGAGTGATCTATGACATCGCGCTGTGGACCGTGCCGTTCGGATTGATCGGTGGCCGGCTGTATCACCTGGCCACTGACTGGCGCACGTATTGGGGTCCCGGTGGCGCGGGACTCGGGGCGGCCGTGCGGATCTGGGATGGCGGCCTGGGCATTTGGGGCGCGGTCGCGCTCGGTGGCGTCGGCGCATGGATCGGCTGCCGTCGGCACGGGATTCCCCTTCCGGCCTTCGCCGACGCACTGGCTCCGGGAATCATTCTGGCGCAAGCGATCGGCCGCCTCGGTAATTACTTCAACCAAGAGCTCTACGGCCGTGAAACGACGCTGCCGTGGGGCCTGGAGGTCTTTTACCGCCGCGATCCCTCCGGATACATCGATCCGCACTCGCTGGACGGCGTCTCGACGGGCCAGATCGCATTCGTTGTGCAGCCGACGTTCCTCTACGAATTGCTCTGGAATGTCCTGATTTTCGTCGCTTTGATCTACGCGGACCGCCGCTTCACACTAGGCCACGGCCGACTGTTCGCGCTTTATGTGGCTGGCTATTGCGTTGGGCGATTCTGCGTCGAGTTGTTGCGCGACGACACCGCCACCCACATCGCCGGCATCCGGATCAATTCGTTCACATCGACTTTCGTGTTCATTGGGGCCGTGGTGTATCTGATGGCGGCGCCCAAGGGCCGCGAAGATCCCGAAACCCTGCGCGGCAAGCAGTACCTCGAGGAGGAAGCGGCCGAAGCGGAGTCGGAGCATGAACCCGCGGCGGTGGCGGGCGCTGCGGGAGTGGCGGGCGCTGCGGGAGTAGGTGTCGGTGCCGGTGACGCACCCGCAGAGTCTGCGAAGCCGGCGGAAGCTGACGGAATCACCGCAGCCGAGCCGGAAACGGAAGAACCGGCAGCGGACTCAGCGGAGGCGATCGCCGGGGCGCAGGCCGGCGAGAAGACCGACGAACCCGAGGCTGAAGAGTCTGAAGCTGCGGCCGTAGAGACCGAAGAGGCTGAAGAGCGCGAAGCCGAACTGCCCGAGGCTGAAGAGCCCGAGGCTGCCGCCGAGGAAGCTGCGGAGCCGGAAGCTGCGGCCGAGGAGGCTGAAGAGCCCGAAGCTGCGGCCGAAGAAGCCGAAGAAGCCGAAGAACCCGAAGCCGAAGAACCCGAGGCTGCCGCCGAAGAGGCTGAAGAACCCGAAGCTGCGGTCGAAGAGGCTGAAGAGCGCGAAGCCGAAGAGCCCGAAGCTGCGGCCGAGGAAGCCGAAGAGCGCGAAGCCGAAGAGCCCGAAGCTGTTTCTGAGAAAGCTGCAGAGCCCGAAGCCGAGGAGCCGGAAGAGCCCGAAGCTGCGGCCGAAGAGCCCGAAGAACCCGAAGCCGAAGAGCCCGAAGCTGCGGCCGAGGAAGCTGAAGAGCCCGAAACCGAGGAACCGGAAGCTGTATCGGCCGAAGGCGATGAGCCGCAAACCGAAGCTGCAGCCACAGAGCCGGAAGCCGAACCCGAAAAACCGGAAAGTCAACCCGCCGCTGAGGATTCAGCAGACGAGCCCGTCGAAGACAAGCCCGACGCCGGTGCCGATACGACCGACGATGAACCGGCCACTGAGACCGCATCCGAGGAACCCGCCACGCCAGAAGCCGTCGATACCACCCCCGCTCAGCCGGAAGCCAAGCGGCGATGGGGCTCGCGACTGAGGAACCGGCTGTCTCGCCGCTGACCGCCTGATCTCACCGGGCGACGGCCTGGATCTGGCATGCTGAAAAGCGTGACCAACGCAAGGTCAGCCGCGAGATGATGCAACCTCATCCGCCCGCACATCATCCCGGACAGCCCCAGCCAGACAGTCTGCGGCGTCATCGGCGCTACCTCGCGGCCGGTACCGGCGTCGTACTGGGCGGTGCGCTCGGCTACGTCGCGCTGACCGACCCGCACCGTCCGAGCTCGATTTACCCGCTGTGTCCGTTCAAGTTGCTGACCGGTTGGAATTGCCCGTTTTGCGGTGGACTGCGGATGACGTATGACCTGTTGCACGGTGACCTGGTGGCCGGTATCCACGACAACGTCTTTCTGCTGGCAGGAATCCCGCTGCTGGTCGCGTGGGTGCTGGTGCGCCGGGCGCGGGGCAAGGTATCGCTGCCACGACCGGCGTGGCTGACGGTCATCGTCATCGCCACGATCGCGTGGACGGTGCTGCGTAACCTGCCCGCCTTCCCGTTGTTTCCCACCGTTCTTGGTGGCTGAAAGCACACTGCGCGGCGTCCGCTATCTGCGGGCCGTGCGGGTGACACACGACTATGCTGGGTCGGCGTGAGTAGACGCGGGAAGATCGTCTGCACCCTTGGCCCTGCGACCAATTCGGATGAATCGATTCTGGCGCTGGTCGAGGCCGGAATGGACGTCGCCCGGTTGAACTTCAGCCATGGCGACTACTCCGATCACAAAGCCGCCTACGAGCGGGTTCGGTCGGCTTCCGATGGCACCGGCCGCGCCGTCGGTGTGCTCGCCGACTTGCAGGGTCCCAAGATCCGGCTGGGGCGCTTCGCCACCGGCCCCACCTACTGGGCGGACGGCGAAACGGTGCGGATCACCGTCGCCGACTGCGAAGGCGACCACGACCGGGTATCCACCACCTACAAGAAGCTCGCCGAGGACGCCGCCGTCGGTGACCGAATTCTGGTCGACGACGGCAAGGTCGGGTTGGTGATCGACGCCATCGAGGGCGACGACGTGGTCTGCACCGTCGTCGAGGGCGGTCCGGTAAGCAACAACAAGGGCATCTCGCTGCCCGGCATGAACGTCTCCGCACCGGCCTTGTCGGAGAAGGACATCGAGGATCTCAACTTCGCACTGGATCTCGGCGTCGACCTGGTTGCACTTTCTTTCGTGCGTTCCCCATCCGACGTCGAGTTGGTGCACGAGGTGATGGACCGGGTCGGCCGGCGGGTACCGGTGATCGCGAAGCTGGAGAAGCCGGAAGCCGTCGACAATCTGGAAGCCATTGTGCTGGCCTTCGACGCCATCATGGTGGCCCGCGGCGACCTGGGCGTCGAACTGCCCTTGGAAGAGGTTCCGCTGGTGCAGAAGCGGGCCATCCAGATGGCCCGGGAGAACGCGAAACCCGTCATTGTGGCCACCCAGATGCTCGATTCGATGATCGAGAGCTCACGCCCGACTCGCGCCGAGGCCTCCGACGTCGCCAACGCCGTCCTCGACGGCGCCGACGCGGTGATGCTGTCCGGGGAAACCTCGGTGGGCAAGTATCCGCTGGCGGCCGTCCGGACCATGTCACGCATCATCTGCGCGGTCGAGGACAATTCCACCGCGGCACCGCCGTTGACCCATGTGCCACGCACCAAGCGCGGGGTGATCTCGTATGCGGCCCGCGACATCGGCGAGCGGCTCGATGCCAAGGCGCTGGTCGCCTTCACCCAGTCCGGCGACACGGTCAAGCGACTCGCGCGCCTGCACACCCCGCTGCCGCTGCTGGCCTTCACTGCGTGGCCCGAGGTCCGCAGTCAGCTGGCCATGACCTGGGGCACCGAAACGTTCATCGTCCCGATGATGACCTCTACCGACGGCATGATCCGTCAGGTCGACAAGTCGCTACTGGAACTCGGCCGCTACCGACGTGGCGACCTGGTGGTCATCGTCGCCGGCGCGCCACCTGGCACAGTAGGGTCAACCAACCTCATCCATGTGCACCGGATCGGGGAGGACGACGTCTAGCCAGAGGAGAGCGTGTGCCGGCCGGCAATGAGCCGAATGCGGTAGCTGAAGCCGCGACACAGACCCATCCGGATTTCGCGGAGCTGCTGGCGACACTCGACCTCACTCGTGTCGACGATGACCTGTTCATCGGCTCGCATCCCAGCAAGAACCCGATGCGAACATTCGGTGGTCAGCTCATGTCGCAGTCATTCGTCGCCGGAAGCCGCAGCCTGGTGCGTGACGACCTGCCGCCGAGCGCCCTGTCGGTGCACTTCATCAACGGTGGAGACACCGCTAAGGACATCGAATTCCGGGTCACCAGGCTGCGTGACGAACGCCGCTTCGCTAATCGGCGCGTGGACGCGGTGCAAGACGGCACGCTGCTGTGCTCGGCGATGATCTCCTACATGTCCGGCGGCCGCGGCCTGGAACACGGCATCGAGCCGCCGCAGGTGGCCGAGCCGCACACACAGCCCACCATCGGGGAACTGCTGCGTGGGTACGAAGAGACCGTCCCGCACTTCGTCAACGCCCTGCAGCCCATCGAATGGCGTTATACCAACGACCCGGCCTGGGTGATGCGCACCAAAGGCGACCGGCTTCCGCACAATCGGGTCTGGGTGAAAGCCCTGGGCACGATTCCCGAAGACCCGATATTGCACACGGCAACAATGGTGTATTCCTCGGACACCACGGTGTTGGACTCGGTTATCACCACGCACGGCCTTTCCTGGGGATTCGACCGGATATTCGCCGCCTCGGCCAATCATTCGATTTGGTTTCACCGCCAGGTCAACTTCAACGACTGGGTGCTGTACTCCACATCGTCGCCGGTAGCAGCCGATTCGCGGGGGCTGGGCACCGGGTATTTCTTCGATCGGTCGGGGCAACCACTGGCCACCGTGGTGCAAGAGGGCGTGCTCAAATATTTCCCCTCTTCAGGCCGGTAAAGCGTTACACAATAGCTGCCGTATATCTGCCTGAATTCGCTTCGATGCGGCCCTGATCGGCGTAGCTTTGACCTAGTCGGGTAATCGGTGCAGAGGCGGTGAACGAGCCGTCCAGCTGAAGTCAGCGCATCGGAGGTGAATGTGAACGGGCCAGTGGTGGACGTCACAGCGAAATCCCGCGCGCGCGAACGCGTTGTCGTGTCCGTCGATTCACTGGCAGTCCGCCTGATCGGCGCGTTGGCGCTGTTTGCCGCCGCGTGCTGGTTCATCGAGATCCTCGCTCGTCACCACCGCTATTCCGACTACACCGATCGGTTGGCGTGGTCACTGACGGTGTTGGTGGCGGTGGCCTGGATGGCCCGCGGCATCTTCCTGGGCCGCCCGGTGACGACGATGCACGCCATCGTCGCCGCGATGTTCGTTCTGGGCGGCCTGGGCCTGCATGTGTTGTCTTTCGATCTGCTCGGTGATGTGGTCATCGCCGGTTCGGGCCTGGTGCTGATGTGGCCGACAACCTCGCATCCGCAGCCCGGCGACCTGCCGCGGATGTGGCAACTGATCAACGCGACCAGCGGTGACGCGCTGGCGCCGTTCACCATGCAGACCGGCAAGAGCTACCACTTCACCGCCGACGGCAGCGCCGGGCTGGCGTACCGAACCCGGATGGGAATAGCGGTGGTCAGCGGGGATCCGGTCGGTGATGAGGCGCACTTCCCCGAACTAGTCGCCGATTTCGCCGCCACCTGCCATGCCCACGGATGGCGCATCGCCGTAGTCGGGTGCGGCGAGCGGCGGCTCGATCTGTGGAACGACTCGGCGATACTGGGACAAACGTTGCGGCCCATACCGATTGGCCGCGATGTGGTCGTCGACGTGTCCAGCTTCGACATGGTGGGCCGCAAATTCCGCAATCTGCGTCAAGCGGTCAAGCGCACCCACAATTGCGGCATCACAACCGAAATCGTGGCGGAGCAGGAACTCGACGGCAAGCTGCTGGCCGAGCTGACCGAGGTGGTGCGGGAGTCATCGAAGGGCGCCCACGCCGATCGCGGATTCCACATGAACCTCGACGGCGTGCTGGAAGGCCGATTCCCCGGCATACAGCTGATCATCGCCCGCGACGCGACGGGCAAGGTGCAGGCATTTCACCGCTACGGCACGGCCGGCGGCGGCAGCGACATCACTCTCGACGTCCCGTGGCGCCGGCGCGGTGCCCCCAACGGGCTCGACGAGCGGCTCAGCGTCGACATGATCATGGCCGGCAAAGAGGCTGGGGCACAGCGGGTGTCGCTCGCGTTCGCGGCTTTCCCCGAGATATTCGATGACAAGAACCGGGGCTGGACACAGCGCATCTTCTACGGGTTGACCCACGTGCTCGACCCGCTGATCGCCCTCGAGTCGTTGTACCGGTACGTGCGCAAGTGGCACGCCCTTGACGCTCGGCGCTATGCGCTGATCTCCATGACTCAGATCGTCCCGCTACTGTTCGTGCTGCTGTCGCTGGAGTTCATGCCGCGCCGGCGACACCTCTGAGTGCGCCGCCGGTGCGCGGTTCTCGTCGATTCTCAGTTCCTGACAGTCAATGCCCTCAGGCAGGTGATGAGTGGCCAGCACCACCGTCCGGTGTGGGGACAGCAACCGCGAATCCGGAGCCAAGAGATCGCGGAGGATCTGTTCGGCGTCGGTGACATCGAGGTGCTCGGTGGGCTCGTCGAGCAGCACGATCCGCGCGGGGGAGATCATTGCCCGGGCCAGCAGCAATCTTCTGCGCTGACCGGCCGAAAGGGCTTGTGCGCCACCGGTGAGGACCGTGCACAGACCGTCAGGCAAACCGGCGAGCCACGCTCCGAGGCCGAGCGCGTCCAGTGCCGCGCTCAGTTCGTCGTCTGGGCAGTCTCCGCGGGCGACCAGCAAGTTGTCGCGGATGGTGGTGGCAAAGATGTGCGCGTCTTCGGCGAAAAACCCGACAGCACTGTGCAAATCGGCTTCGTCGAAATCGGTCAACGAGGTACCGTCCAGTGACACCTGCCCGTCCAGCGGAGGCAGCAGGCCGGCCAGCGTCATCAGCAGGGTCGTCTTACCGGCACCGCTGGCGCCGGTTACCGCCAATCGACTACCTGGCGGCAAATCCACCGCGATGCGGGTTGAGCCTGTCCCGCCGTCGTGGCCGCAGCGCACGTCGGCGGACAAGCCGGGGGTGCCCACCGGTCCGGGCGCGCTGCCGGTTGGGTTTTCCGCCCCGGGCGGGGTCAGTTCGAGCAACCGGCGCGCGGCGAGCCGCGACCGCGTCAACTGGACGGCGGCGGCCGGTAACGGGGTCATTGCCTCGAACGCCGACAGCGGCAACAGCATGAGCACGGCCAGCGTGGTGGGTGCGACCGCGTGCGCCAACCCGATCCCGGACACCACCGCACCCAACACGCTGGCCCCGATCGCCGCGGTGGGCATCGCCTCGGAAATCGCCGCCGGTGTGGCGGCGGCGTCCAACGCCTCGCCCCAGGCGCGTTGACGGCGTTGCGATTCGGCGATGACATCGGGCAGCAGGCCCGCAACCCGAAGCTCGGGGGCGTGTTCCAGAGCGATCATGGCCGACGTGTCGCGCTCTGAATGATGCTGTCGCGCAAGGTCTTCCTGGTTTGCGGCGGCACGGCCGGCAAGGCGAGGCGCCACGAAGCCGGAGATCAGCAGGCAAATGGCCAGCACCACGGCCGCCGAGGGCGAAATGGCGGCGACGACCGCGGTCGCCGATACCGCCAGCACCACGGCGACCCCGATCGGCACCAGGGCGCGCACCAGAACGTTGGCCAATTCGTCCACGTCGGCACCCACCCGGGCCACCAGTTCACCGCTGTGCAGCCGGACCGCGGCCGCTGCCGGTCCGCGCGCCAACCGTCGGTAGATCTGCACCCGCGCGGTGCCCGCCGCGCGCAAGGCCGTGTCGTGAGTGGCCAGTCGCTCGCAGTAGTGCAGCACGGCACGCGAGATCGCGAACAACCGGACCGCGACCGCCGCGACCGACAGGTCCAGCACCGGGGGCATCTGCCACGCGCGAGTGATCAGCCATGCCGAGACACCGGCGAGTGCCAGCGCGCTGCCCAGCGAGAGCACCCCCAACGCAATCGCCGCCAACACCCGAGGTAACCGCGGGCGCAGCAGGTCGGCCACGGCCGCCCAGGGGCCACTTTGGCCGCGACGCGTCACGGGATCAGGCCGGCGCATAACGCACCCCCCGATCGGCGACCACTTCGATGATCTGGTCGCCGATGCCCAGCACCGTCGCACGGTGGCCGACCACGACCACGGTCGCACCGGCCCGGGCTCGTTCGACGATGGCCCGCAGCACGCGTTCCTCGGTGGATGCGTCCAGGTGCGCGGTCGGCTCATCGAGCAACAGCACTCCGGCCGTCGAACCGAGCGCTCGAGCGAGACCCAACCGTTGGCGTTGCCCCAGCGACAACCCGACACCACCGCGCCCCAGCATGGTGTTGCCCGCATCGGGCAGTTCGGCCAGCACCGCATCGAAACCTGATTCTGCACAGGCTTTTTCGATGGAGTCGAGCTTGCCGAGCAGCATCAGGTTGTCGTCGACGGTGCCGGGCACCAGCACCGGGCGTTGCGGCAGCCAGGACAGCTGCGCCCACCACCCGGTCGGCTCCAGGTCGGCGACATCGACTCCGTTCACCACGACCCGGCCCGAGGAGGGCACGCTGATACCGGTGATCGCCTGTAATGTGGTGCTCTTGCCGGCGCCGTTTCGTCCGGTCAGCACCGTCACCGAACCGGGTTCGATGAGCGCGTTCAGATCACATGGTGACTGGCCGTCGCGGCCGTCCACGGTCAGATGTTCGAGGCGAATTCGCGCGCCGCGGGCGGTCACTGTCCGCATGCGGGCCCGCGGTGCGGTGGGCTCACCGATCAGGGCGAACGCAGCGTCGGCGGCGGTGCGGCCGTCTTGTGCCGCATGGAATTCCACCCCGATGCGGCGTAGCGGCCAGTACACGTCCGGTGCCAGCAACAGGACGGTCAGACCCGTCGTCAGGGTCATCTCGCCGAAAACCAGGCGCAGGCCGATTCCGACGGCGATCAATGCCACCCCGAGGGTGGCCAACAGTTCCAGCACCAGTGCCGACAAGAATGCGATCCGCAGCGTCGCCATGGCCGAGCGGCGATGCGCGGCAGCGAGTTCGGCGATCCGGTGTTCCGGGCCGACGCTGCGTCCCAGTGCCCGCAGTGTCGGGATGCCGGCGATCAGGTCCAGCAACCGGGCCTGCAGTGTCGTCATCGCGGCCAGTGCCGCCGCTGACCGGTCAGCGGTTGCCAGGCCGATCAGCACCATGAAGATCGGTATCAGCGGCAGCGTGATCGCCACGACCACCGCCGATTTCAGGTCGTAGGCCGCGATCACAGCCACGGTGGCCGGGGTCAAAACAGCGGCCAGTAGCAACGTCGGCAGGTAGCCGGTGAAATAGGGACGTAAACCGTCCAGGCCGCGGGTCACCACGACGGCGGCGGCGTCGCGTTGGGCGGCGAGCTCAGCGGGTTGTCTGGCCGTCACCGCCGCGAGCACCTGGCCGGACAGATCGCCGATGACCTCGCTGGCGCCGCGTTGCCCCAACCGGGCCTGAAGCCAATGCGTCACCGCGCGGACTACCCAGAGCACCAACAGGATTGACAGTGGACACAGCCAGCCGCGCAGGCTCCGGGCGGACGGCTCACCGACCACGCGGGCGACGATGCCTGCCAGCACGATGGCCGAGCCGATCGCGCAGCCGGAGATCACGACGCCGCAGCCCACAACGGCGACCAGATAGCGGCGCAACGCCGTCGATGCTCGCCATAGCCTCGGGTCCAGCGGTGCCCGGCTGGTACGTTCGGTACCGCTCAGGACGCGCGCCTAGTCAGGCCGATGGGCGCCGGTATCCGGTCAGCCGAAATCCGTTGCCGGAAAACCCAATACGTCCACGCCTGATAGATCACCGTCAGTGGCGCCATGATCACCGTCACCCACGTCATGACTTTGAGGGTGTAGTGGGTGGAGGAGGCGTTGTAAATGGTCAGGCTCCACTGCTTGTTCAGCGTCGAGGGCACCAAGTTCGGATACAACGAGCCGAAGAGCAGGATCACCACGGCCGCGACCACCAGCGCGACGCAGGTGAACGCCCAGCCGTCGGATAGGCGCCGCCACACCAGCAGCACCGCCGTCAGTTGCGCTACCACCGCCACGGCCAGCACCAGCCACGTCCAGTCTTTGCCATGCGCCAGCTGCGTCCAAAGACCAAAGGCGGCAACCAGTCCGGTGACCGGCAACGACAACCAGACGCCGAATCGGTGCGCGTCCTCGCGGATGGCACCGGAGGTCTTCAACCCGACGAATGTCGCTCCGTAGAACAGGAACAGCCCGGCGGTGGCCAGTCCACCCAACAGCGTGTAGGCGTTGAGCACATCGGTGATCGAGAGGTGGATGTGGCCGTTGGCCTCCACCGGCAGCCCGCGCACCAGGATGGCGAACGCGACACCCCACAACAGTGCCGGCAGCCACGATCCTGCCGCGATGCCGAAATCGGCCCAGCCGCGCCATCTCGTGTCATCGATCTTGCCGCGCCACTCGATCGCCACGGCGCGCACGATCATGCCGAACAAGATCGCCAACAGCGGCAGGTACAGCGTGGAGAACACGGTCGCATACCAGGCAGGGAAAGCGGCGAACATGGCCGCGCCGCCGACGATCAGCCACACTTCGTTGCCGTCCCACACCGGTCCGATGGTGTTGAGCGCGGTGCGGCGCAGCGGTTCGGGTTCGCCGATGCCGACGCGGGCGAACGGTTCCATCAACATGCCCACGCCGAAGTCGAAGCCCTCGAGGACGAAGAAACCCACGAACAGCATCCCGAGGATGCCGAACCACAACTCCTGCAGTCCCACTCCGATCAGCTCCTTTCGGCGTCGGTCAGCCCCGGTCGCCCGTCAGTAGGCGAAGGACAGCGGTGCCACCTCGTCGTCGCTGGGCGTTTGCGGGGGAGCGGGTTCCGCGTCGTGTTCCAGCGGCCCTTCGACCACGTAGCGCTTGAGCAGAAAGAACCACAGCACCGCGAGCACCGCGTAGACGAGGGTGAAGACCACCAGAGATGTGATGACCATGCCGGGCACGTGATGCGAGACCCCTTGGCGGACGGTCATCCGGACCAGTTGGTCTCCGGTCGGGTTAGGCGCCACCACCCATGGCTGGCGGCCCATCTCGGTGAACACCCATCCCGAGATGTTCGCCAAAAACGGGGTGGGAATGGTCAGCAGGGCGAACCAGGACACCCAGCGGTTCTTGGGAGTTCGCCCGCCGCGGGTCACCCACAACACGGTCAGGGCGAACAGCACCGGAATCACCAGGAATCCGATCATCGCCCGGAAGGACCAATAGGTCACGAACAGGTTCGGCCGGTAGTCGTCGGGTCCGAAGCGTTGCTGATACTCCTGCTGCAACTCGTCCACCCCGCGCAGCGTCACGCCGCTGAACTTGCCTTCGGCCAGGAACGGCAGCACGTAGTGCACCTTGATCACTTCTGCGACGCTGCCGCAGTTGTTATGCGTTCCGATGGTCAGCACCGAGAAGTCGGGATCGGATTGGGTGTGGCACAACCCCTCCGCCGAGGCCATCTTCATCGGCTGCTGGACGAACATCAGCTTGCCCTGACGGTCGCCGGTGAAGAACAGCGCGACAGCCGCGATCAGTACAACCCCGCAGCCCAGGATGGCCGCCGGTCGAAACATGGTGCGGGCGTCGGTTTGCGCTTCGGGGGTGGACGACTCCGCCTTGCGCGAGCGCACCATCCACCATGCGCTCACCGCTGCCACGAACGTGCCGGCAACCAGCAGCGCCCCCGTCACGGTATGTGTAAACGCCGCCTGCGCAGTGTTATTGGAGAGCAGGGCGAAGATGTCGTCGAGTTCTGCGCGTCGCGTCGCCGGGTTGTAGTGCGCGCCGACCGGGTGCTGCATGAACGAGTTCGCGGCGATGATGAAAAACGCCGAGGCGTTGACGCCGATGGCGACGATCCAGATGCTGGCCAGGTGGATGAGTTTTGGCAGTCGGCTCCAGCCGAAGATCCACAAGCCGATGAAGGTGGACTCGAAGAAGAAGGCGAACAATCCCTCCATCGCCAGGGGTGCACCGAAGATGTCGCCGACGAACTTGGAGTACTCGGACCAGTTCATCCCGAACTGAAATTCTTGGACGATCCCGGTCGCCACGCCGATGGCGAAGTTGATCAAGAACAGCTTGCCGAAGAACTTGGTCAGTCGGTACCAAGCGGTGTTACCGGTCGCCACCCACACCGTTTGCATGATCGCGATCAGCGGCGCCAAACCGATCGTGAGCGGCACGAAGATGAAGTGGTAGACGGTAGTGATACCGAACTGCCACCGCGAAATATCGACGACATTCATCTGTCATCTCCCAAACTGCGGAGGCCCGACCAACGGCTACGACAGAGTGTAGTAGATGAGTCGGCGCCGGCGCTAGCTACGCCCCCGTGGTGTCGAGGGTCTTGGACGCCTTGCGGATTCCGAACGACGAAACGATCTCGAACACGCCGATGACTACCAACCACGCGCCGACCACGATGGCCAGGGTGAAGAGCGACTCAAGCGGCGAGGCCAGAATGACGACGCCGGCGAGCAGGCTGATGACGCCGACAAAGATTGACCACCCTCGCCCCGGCAGTTGCGGATCACTTATGGCCGAGACCGTCGTCCCGACACCACGGAAGATGAAACCGATGCCAATCCATATGGCTAGGAAGAGGATTGCGGTCAGCTGATCTCTACCGAAGTGACGAAACGCCAGCACCGCGAGTATGAGCGACGCCGCCCCACTGATGAACAGCAGGATCCGGCTTCCCGCCGAGACATGAAGGCTGAAGGCAAAGAAAACCTGTGCTGCACCGGTAATCAGCAGATAGACACCGAACAATATGGCAGCGGCCAGAATGGTTTTTCCCGGCCACGCCAGTACCAGGACACCGAGGACAAGCGACAGAATTCCCGACAGCAGAGCGGATTTCCACAGATGCGGCAGCAAGCTTGGAACGGGGTGGGTTCCAGGAGAGCCAGGGGAGATAGTCATGGCCGCAGTCTGGCACAAACGTGAGCTGTGGTACAGGGACTTCCGTCAGACTTGGACGGTGCGGGGATGCTCGGCACGCAGGTCGGTAGGTTCCTCGCCGGCCTTACGGCCGATGAGATACCAGGTGCGCATGACGCCCTTGCCCTTGACTTCGATCCGCCCGCGTTCTTGCAGAACGAAGTCGTGTTTGAGGCGTTCGTACATCCCCTCGGGAACTTGGATTCGGCCGACCGAATCGGTGGACTCCATCCGTGAGGCGACGTTGACCGCATCACCCCACACGTCGTAGAAGAACCGGCGCGAACCCACCACACCGGCCACGACCGGTCCGCAGGCCATGCCCACCCGCAGCGGGACCGCCCGGCCGTGCGGATCATTCAGCGCGGCAACAACATTGGCCATGTCGAGCGCGAAGTCGGCGAGAGCGAAGGCGTGGTCCGGCCGCGCGCGGGGGACCCCGCTGACCACCATGTAGGAGTCTCCGCTGACCTTGATCTTCTCCAGGCCGTGTTTGTCCACCAACTCGTCGAAAGCGCTGTACAGCCGGTCCAGGAACCGCACCAGATCGGTCGGCGCTGTGCTGCTGGCACGTTCGGTGAAACCGACGATGTCGGCGAACAGGACCGAGGCCTCGTCGTACTTGTCGGCGATGATGTTCCGGTCGGTGCTTTTGAGACGTTCGGCGATGCTGCCCGGCAACATGTTGGCCAGCAGCGCCTCCGAGCGCTGATACTCGGATTCCATCACCGCCTCGGCGCGGGCGGTGTCACGCAGGGCGAACCACACCGTTACCACCACCATCACGACGCTGGAAATCGCGGTGACGACAAAGCCGGTCGACTGGACCCACGCCGGCTGCAGGCCGGTGTTGCGGGGGACCAGAAACTCGACGGCGATGATCAGGCCGGCCGCGACGGCCGCCAGCACCGAGGCCAACACGATGTGTTCGATCCCCAGCAACAGCACGACTATGCAGGCACCCACCAGAAAGAAGAACTGACCTCCCGCGCCGGTACCTATATCCAGACAGCTGGCGAACACCGAGACGTAGGCCGCGCCCAAAAAGGTAAGCGGCGCAACCAGTTCGCCGAAGCGCTGCAACCATGGAACCATCGCGAAGACCATGACGCCGACGACATTGATCGTGCTGACCTGCCACAGCCACGTTCCGCTGAGGATCTGCACCAGCACAAAGCTCACGCTCACCAGGACGGCCAGCCATGCGGCGATGGTGAGGATCCGGGCTCGGCGGGCCGCGCTGTCGGCGTAGTGCTCATTGCGGGCGCGTGACTGAGTCCGCGCCGCGGCCACGCTGTCCGGGCGCTTCGACGAGCCGTCTGAGCACCTTGATGGGGCGCCACACATCTTGGCCGCCACGCCGTAAGCCTAACCGCTGACCTCGGTATTTGTCGGCGGTCCGGTCATGGTGAATTGAAGATGGCGAAGCCTCGAGGTCTGTGCGAGGCGATTCGTCAGTCGATCCTGCCGGTGAGGTCGAAATCGGCGAGGGTGCGCGCGGCCAGCTCACGCAAAGCGGGCTTTGTGTTCACGGCACCCGGTTGGTAGGCGTTGACGGTGATGTAGATGTTGGAGCCGCCCGTGCGCCAAGACTGCAGTGTCATCTGGCCGCCCGTTCGGTCGAGCCACTCTCGCGTCACGTGCTGCCCGGTCGCCCGCGTCATGGCGAGCTCGCCGTCGGTGCCATCGAGGCAGCACACGAGCGGATCGAGGTCGCCGAGATTCGAGCAAAGCATGGGGACGTCGGGGTCGTTGAGCCCGGCATCGACCATCCGCTTCAACGCCCGCTTCGGTGTGAAGGGGATCAGCGAGCGCAGCTGCAACGCCTCGTCTGGCTCTTCGCGCAGGGTCTTTCGTGCCTGCCGGATGGCGGCGCGAAGGCCAGTCAGATCCGTCGTCACCCGCGTTGGATCGACGCAGACGGTCGCAATCGACATTGCATTCGCCCGCACATCACCCTCGGCGCGGTCGTTCATCGGCAGGTGCAAGGTGACCATGCCGTCACCGGCGCGTCGGCGTCCCACACGCTCGGCAAATTTCGCAGCAAAGCCCGCGACCAGCGTGTTACCCATTCCGCCAAGGTCCTTCGCGCGGGCATCCCAGTCGTACGCGTCGACGCGGATCCAGGTAGCCGGCACGACGATCGGGTCATCGCCGTCACCGGCACGAAGCGCGACCGGTCGCACCGCAGGTGATCCGGCGAGCTCGCGGCGCGCACGACGGGCCACGCGTGCTGTCGTGACAAGAGCCCGGGCAACCTCAGGCATGTCGTGCGCCGTGTCGCGGGCATCCTGCACTATCGCGCGGGCTCGGGTACGTGAACCCGGTGGCGGATAGCCAAGCTCGCGGGTCTTGCCCAGGGCGGCCTCAGCTAATGCAATGGCGAGCCCGAGGCCGTCGAGCAGGTAGTGGGAAAGCACCAAGCTGACTGCGGTAGAGCCGTCGGTGAGGGGCAGCGCGGCGAGATGCCAGCCGTGGCGTCCTTCTGGATCGATGGGCAGTTGTGAGCGTTCGTCAGCCCAGTCGGTGAGTTCAGCCGGCGGACGGGCGCGGTCAGCGATCTCGATGTCCGGCAACCCGCGATTCAAGACCCACCGCGGCCGGCCGAACGGCAGGGGCGAAGGTTCAATGCGCCGACCCAACAGCCCGTAACTGAGGTTGTGGTGAAAACGCACAAGCCCCGCGACGTCGATCGCCTGCTGATAAATCCATACGCACTGGATGACTAGGTTCAGACCGGCGGCACGATGCCCCGCGAACAAGCCTTGGTCCACCAACGCGAGCCGATCATCGGATCGCGCATCGCCGTCGGACATGCGGCTGTTATCGGAGGCGCGGGCACGACGTATCCGGGCTGCCATCGATTAGCGTCCGGTGACACCGGATTCGCCCGCGACTGGCGGGGTCCAGAATTCGTCACGTAGCGCAACGCTGTCCGCGACGGCGCGGGTCTCGATGATCTCGTAGCAATTCATCGCAACGAGACTAGCTGATCGGTTGCGATCGGTTTGGATGAATAGCACGGGGCGAGCGCGGGATTCTCTCGGATATGAAGTGTTTCAGGGAAAAGCGTCCTGAGCCGTCGACTAATCTGTCGCCATGAATCAGCGCCGACCCAACAACGCGAATGGGGCCAAGGCTTTTCCTTTCGTGCATCAAAGGACAGCGCCGCATGCGGCATCGCGTTTGGACTCAATCTCGTGACCCCAGCCGCACAGAGCGGGACTGCGGGCCGCCCGGTCCTTTTGTTCGTGCTGGGGATGAACCGGTCCGGGACGTCGGCGCTCACGCGGGTTCTGTCGCTCTGTGGGGGTGCGCTCCCGGCCCGGCTGGTGGGCGCCATGCCGGGGAATCCAAGCGGTCATTGGGAGCCGCGCGCAGCCAACTACCTGAACGAAGCAATTCTGCGCCGCTGTGGCAGCACCATGTTCGACCCGACACTGCGCCTGCGGGAGGAAGGGGCGTTCGACGCCGAGCAGAAGGCCGCCGCAATCGCCGAGATCGGGGCGTTTCTCGCCACGTTGCCGCCCCAGCCGCTGGTGGTTATCAAGGACCCGAGGATCACGTTGCTGTGCGACTTGTGGTTCGAGGCGGCGCGCCTGGCTGGATTCGACATCGCGACAGTGATTGCGGTGCGCCACCCGCAGGAGGTCACCGGGTCGTTTGCGGAGCGCGCCGGAGACATGCCGGCGCTCGCGAGTGCTCTGTGGCTGAAATTCAATCTGGTGGCCGATCAGGACACCCGCGCGGTGCCGCGCGTGTTCGTCGAATACACCAATCTCCTCGACAACTGGGGTCAGGAAGTGGAACGGATTTCCAGGGCGCTGGGCATCGACCTCAGCAGGCGGGATGAGGGCGCGATCGACGAGTTCCTCAAACGTGATCTACACCGCCAGCAATACTGCGGGCCGGTGACGGAGTTCTTCGGCACAGACTGGGTTTCCACGGTCTACGCCACACTGCAGGCGGCCGCGCGGGACGAGCGCTGGGATCAGTGTGTGCTGGACCGCGTTTTCGAGGCGTATCGCGCGAGCGAACGCGATTTCCGCACGGTGTTAGGTGATTTCCAGCGTCTCGCCAAGCTCAACCGGATTTTCCGCCCATCCATCATGAAGCTGAACTACAAGCTGCTGGCAATGACTGGCCGTCGCAGCGGAACTTGGACCTAAGCGCCGTAACCGGATCGGGCGCCATGTGAGCAACCGGGTTCCAGCCGCCTGTTCAGGCGATGCCGAGGCCCTTGATCACCTGAAAGAAACCGATCACGACGAAGACAGCAATCATGACTTGTCGACGGCGAGCCAGCGCCCAGTCGTGCACCGGCCGCAGTACCGCCTGCGTTTTCGCCGGTGTTGCCAGATGGCTGATGAGGGTGATCTCGACAACCGCAAACATCGCCAGGACAAAGGCGATCGTGGCGCCGACCTGAGTGCCGATCGAGGTACCGGAGGCCACGATGGTGGTGTCCACGAACAGCACCAGCAGAGGTGGCGGCAAGCCCAGCAGTCCGAAAACCACCGAGACCCACAAGGATCCGTCGTCCCACGCTTTTTGCAGACGGCCGAGCAGCCGTCGGATCGGTGATCCGCCTTGCGTCGCCGCATCCGCCGAGATGCCCAACGGCGAGATCGGGGACGGTTTATCCGAGTCCAGCACCAGGACGGACGCATCGTCGTCGTGCGTCGGTACGCGCGTCCGCTGACGCGCGCGGGAGCGCAATGTCATCAGGGTGGCGATTGATAACGCGAGCACTCCGGAGCCGAGTTCAATGTGTCGGACGGTGGAGCTGGGAGCCGTGCTCGAGCCGGTGATGTTTTGCGCGAAAGAGGCAAACGTCGGTGTCAAGTGCAGCACCACCAGCGGAATCAGCAGGAAGACAAGGTTCACTGTTAGGCCGCCGACCCAGTAGGCCAGCAGGTTTTGCACGGGCCGCGGTCGGGAGATCATCAGCAGGATGATGGCCAGAAGCACCGGATTGATCGCCACCAGAAACGCCAGCCCGAAAAGTGAGCCCCACACGGCGGGAAACACTACACGGCTCGTTCTTGAAATTTCCCTGCTGGATTATTCGAAATTTTCTGTGCTGGCTTATTCGCGGGATCCGGTGTGAAACATGGGGCATCCGCGAAGATCGTTGACATAAAAGGGAGTGGTGTGCTGTGGTGCAACTTATCAACACCATAGGGATTCAATGAGGGTCGAAGAGCCTGCACTGCGCGATCTGTGTACGAACTCGGCGTCGCGATTTCAGCTGTGGGTCGAGTTCTTGCGGACCATTCGAGTCGAGTCGATGGCCGAAATCGGCGTCTATCGCGGTCGCTTCGCGGCCGAGATGCTCGCTGCCTGCAGTTCGATCCACAGGTACTACATGATCGATCCGTGGCGGCACCTGGACGACTGGAACAAGCCGGCCAACACGGACGACGACCGGTTCGCTGCCTATCTGGCGGAGACCAAGGCCAACACCGAGTTCGCGGGAGACAAGCGCATCATCCTGCGCGGGACGACGACGGAGGTCGTCGACCAAATCCCGGACGACAGCCTCGACTTCGCCTACGTCGACGGCGACCATACTCTGCGGGGTATCGCCATCGATCTCATCAACGTCTATCCCAAGGTCCGCTCCGGCGGCTGGATCGGAGGAGACGACTTCACCCACACGGTCTGGCAGCACGGGGATCGGTTCGAGCCGACCCTGGTGTTTCCGTTCGCCGTCCACTTCGCCGAGGCGGTGGGGGCTCGGATCTTTGGCCTGCCTCACCAGCAATTCCTCATTTGCAAGCCAGCAGAAGCGAGGACAGGCTTCGAGTTCGTCGACCTCACCGCGAGCTACCCTGACACCACTTTGCAGGGGCAATTCCGGCTCCGGCGCGTTGTCCGCGGCTGGTTCACCGACACGTTCTCGCGCGGGATGCTGGCCGAGTTGCGGAGCATGAAAGGCTAGTCTGCGCAATGGAATTTGTGCTGGCGTTCTACGGAACCCGCGGCGATGTCGAACCCGGTGTCGCGGTCGGTCGCGAATTGCTGCGCCGTGGGCACCGTGTCCGCATGGCCGTCGCGCCCGACTTGGTCGGCTTCGTCGAGTCAGCTGGGGTTGCGGCGGTAGCTTGTGGGCCGGATGCGCAGCTGTGGCAGGACGTGCATCGCGACCTGTTGACGCGTTTGTTCCGCAACTTCTGGAAGGTCGGGCAGCTGAGCCGGTCGGTACGCGAAGACTGGAAGTTGTTCGACCAGTTCTGGCAGGACACCAACAAGACCTTGATGTCGCTGGCGGACGGGGCCGACCTGTTGCTCACCAGCGTGATCGGCGAGCAGCCCGTGGCCAATATTGCGGAGTACTACGACGTTCCATTGGCCACGCTGCATACCTTCCCGGTGCGGGCCAACGGCCAACTCATTCCGGGCCTGCCAGCGCCGGTGGGCCGCTCTGCAATGACGCTGTCCGAGTGGCTGGGTTGGCCCATGGGCAAGAAGCGCGAGGACACCCAACGGCGCGAACTGGGTTTGGCAAAAGCGACCGGGCCGTCGTCGCGACGGATCGCCAAACGCGGATCCCTGGAAATCCAGGCCTACGACGAGGTTTGCTTTCCAGGGCTGGCTGCCGAATGGGCGAAATGGGGTGGCCAACGGCCCTTTGTCGGCGCGCTGACGATCGAGTTGCCGACGGATGCCGATGACGAGGTCGCCTCGTGGATTGCCGCGGGAACACCGCCGATTTTCTTCGGGTTTGGCAGCACGCCGGTCAAGTCTCCCGCCGACACCGTAGCCATGATCGGCGCGGCGTGCGCCGAGTTAGGCGAGCGGGCGTTGATTTGTTCCGCGGCAACCGACTTCAGCGACGTCCCGCATTTCGAGCATGTCAAGACCGTGGCCGCGATGAATTACGCGCCCGCGTTTCCCGCCTGCCGCGCGGTTGTGCACCACGGTGGCACCGGCACCACCGCCGCGGGCCTACGTGCCGGAGTCCCTACCTTGATCCTTCCGACGTTCGGCGATCAGACGTTGTGGGGGACCCAGGTTAAAAGACTGGGAGTTGGCTTCGCCCGGCGCTTTTCAAGCGCTACTCAGGAATCGCTGGTTGCGGACCTGCGCCGGATCCTGGCCCCGGAATGCGTTGCCCGGGCTCGGGAGATCTCTACTCGGATGACGAAATCGGTCGAAAGCGTTGCGGTCGCCGCTGATCATCTGGAACATTGCGCTCGACGGCGACATCGGCACTGACCGTCTTGGGGTTATCGGTGGTCGACCCCGACAGGATCGCCTTGCGTGATTGATGACATTGCCGCACGGTTTTCGTCGACGAAGGTTAGCCGGCAACTGACGCCCATGGCCCGGCCACATCGCGTGCAATCCCCGGTTACTGAAACCCGTCGAGCGGAGCTCGGTCCCGAGCCGATAGTGCGACAGCTGGACAGGCATGGCACTCTATTTCACGTCTGTACAGCAAGCGGTGTGACGACGGATAGGCGGGACAATGCCTGCAGGCGTGTTCGGACGTAGCGACGCCGAGATCGACTTCCTAGTGCGTGGCCAGCGGTCGGGAATAGCCGTTGTGGGTTTTGGCTACATCGGAACGGTGATTGGTGCCGTCTTGGCTGACCGCGGCTGGCCGGTGACCGGGATCGACGTGAGGCAGAGCGTCGTCGACGAGATCAACCTGGGCAAGACCACCGTGGCTGAGCCGGGGCTCAGCGAACTGGTGTCCCACAACGTACGGGTCGGCCGGCTTCGCGCCACGACCGATTTCGGCGCCGTCGCGGAAAACGATTTCGTCATCGTGAACGTCGGTACGCCGCTTGGTCCGGACTATGAGCCCGTTGTCGAAGACATCGAGGCGGCGGCCCGTGCCGTTGGAGAGCACCTGTTGCCCGGCCACGTGGTCATCCTCAAGAGCACGGTGCCGCCCGACACCACCGAAAGTCTCGTTCGGCCGATCCTTGAAGAGACGTCAGGGCTGCTGGCGGGCGTCGACTTCGGATTGGCGTTCTGCCCCGAGCGGCTTGCCGAAGGCCAAGCCATCCACGAGCTCACGTCGATCCCCGTCGTGGTCGGTGCGGTCGATGAGCGCAGCGCTCGCGCTTGCGCCACACTGTGGCGGCACGCCCTTGGAGTGGGCTCCGTTGTCGTTGACAATCCACGCACCGCGGAGATGGTCAAGCTTGCGGACAACCTGTGGGTGGACCTCAACGTCGCGCTGGCCAACGAGCTGGCCAAGGTATGCGACCGACTCGGGATGGACGCCCTTCAGGTCATCGACGCGGCCAACACGATGCCGAAGGGCGGCGGCGTGGTGAACATCTTGAGGCCGAGCATGGGCGTCGGCGGCTACTGCTTGACCAAGGATCCGTGGTTCGTCAACCACCTGGGCGAGTCCCTAGGCCTCGACCTGGCAATCCCGCGCACGTCGAGAACTGTCAACGACACGATGCCTGCCTACACCTACGCGCTGCTCAAGCAACTGCTCGCCGATCAGGGCAAGGCAATCGAAACGAGCAAGATTGCGGTGCTGGGCATCGCGTTCAAGAACAACACCGGCGACTGCCGCCTCACCCCCAGTAAGTACGTCGTCGACTTGCTCGAGGAGTCCGGCTGCCAGCTTTCGATCCATGATCCGTGGGTGTCGGACGAGGAGGCCCGCACGGTGACGAAGCGTCCCCTGACCGGAGACATCGAGTCGGCGGTCGAGGATGCCGATGCCTTGGTGGTCCTCGCGGGTCACCGACAGTTCCATCAGATCCCTCTGGTTCAGCTCGCGGACCTGGCGGGGCCAAGGTGTGTGGTCCTCGACGGACGGAATAGCTTCGACCCTGCAGCGGTGCGCGCCGCCGGCTTCGTCTACAAGGGAATCGGTCGATAGACGAAGCAAAACCCCGACAAAGAAAGAGCATTCATGTCCAACGTCGTCGTCACAGGCGGCTATGGCTTCATCGGATCGCACTTGGTCGCCGCATTGCTGGACCGCGGCGATTCGGTGACCGTTTTCGACTTCGCCAAAAGCGCCCGCGACACGAGTATCGACTTTGACCGACACGCCAACTTCCGATTCGTGCCGGGCGATGTGACCGACATCGGCGCCCTCGAGAACGCGCTCACGGCCGACGTCGACACGGTCTTCCATTTGGCCGCGGTCGTCGGCGTCAAAAACTATCTCAAAGACCCGCTGCGGGTTCTCGACGTCAACGTGACCGGAACGCGCAACGTCCTCGAACTGAGCCATCGCCATGGCGTGCATGTGGTGTACGCCAGCACATCCGAGGTCTTTGGGAAAAACCCCAATCCTCCGTTCGCCGAAGACGACGATCGCGTTCTCGGTTCGACGAGGACCGCGAGGTGGAGCTACAGCACCAGTAAGGCCATGGCCGAGCATCTTGTTTTTGCGATGCACGCGGCCTACGCATTGCCGGTGACGGTGGTTCGGTATTTCAACGTCTACGGTCCGCGACAGGCTCCGATATTCGTGATTTCACAGAGCATTCACCGGATCCTCAATGGCCGCCGGCCGTTGCTGTACGACGCGGGTGACCAAACACGGTGCTTCACCTACGTTGACGACGCGGTGGCCGGCACGTTGCTTGCGTCCGAGAGCAGCGCTGCGATCGGGCAGGCCTTCAACATCGGAAGCATGACCGAGACGACGGTGGGCGACGCTGTCACTCTCGCCATCAAGCTCGCGAATCTCGACACCGTCACTGAAACCGAAGCTATCGACACCGCAGCGCGATACGGCGATCGCTATGAGGACATCCCTCGTCGGATCCCGGACTCGAGCAAGGCGCAGCGGGAGCTGGGATGGCGCCTGCAGGTCGACCTAGAAGAAGGGATCCGTCGCACCATCAATTGGGCGCGGGCCAACCCGTGGTACCTCGAAGGGCCGGCAGGGGAGTCGTAAGGCAGCCCATGACGCGGCAGCTGCGGTGCGGTGACCTCGACGCGGAGCCGCTTTGACCCCCCATCCCTTCGGTTCGAAGGCCTTGGGTTTCATGCGCTCGGCGCAACTCTTCGGCAGCTCAATTACCCAGAGTCGAACCGATTTATCCGACCAGAGTCGCGTCATCGGGCATTCCTGCTGGAGCCCTGCGTAGTCTGCCATACTCCATTGATGCGCCTCAGCCATATATCCGGCCCGGGACTCGTGTGCGACAGCGCCGGAAATGTGTCCCACTGTTCGGGCTGCTTCACCACCGTCGAGACGTAATGCAGGCAGAAACTTGTTGGCCGGGGACCGTGTGAACGAGATTACTAGAGAATGCCGACTATGTGGGTCGACTGGTCCCCACCGCACCATCGTAGTTCGCGAGATGATGTTCGGAACCCGAGAGCGGTTTGAATATTATATGTGCGCTGAGTGCGAGACGTTGCAAATGGTGAATGCGCTCGAGGGTGAAGAGCTCATGCGCCATTATCCGCCAAAATATTATGAATACAACGCTGCACTCCAGCCAGGTATTTTCCGATGGCTCATTACGCAGGTAGACCGCTACAAATTGCACACCGGCGGCCGGCTGGTCGGCGCCCTCCTAGCGAGGCGCTTGGTCGACGGTATCCTTCGCCTTCTCGCCGGAGGAGACGTCATCGGAATGCTCGCTCAGCTTCCGCTTGAACGGGACGCGCGAATTCTGGACGTGGGGTGTGGAGGCGGTGCACTGCTTGACCGGTTGGCCGGGGCAGGATTCAACAATTTGTCCGGCGCAGATCCGTTCATCGCGGCCGATGGCCAGACGCCTCGAGGAGTGCCGCTGATAAAGCGCGATTTAAGTGAAGTGAATGGCGAATTTGATCTCATCATGTTCAATCATTCGCTGGAACATGTTCCTGACCCGGGTGCGACGCTTAAGGTGGCTTACGAGAAGCTCGCCGCCGGAGGCATTTGCCTGGCTCGCGTGCCGACGACCTCATCCGAGGCATGGAATACCTATAGGGCGGACTGGGTGCAGATAGATGCGCCTCGGCATTTCGTCGTACCATCACGGGAGGCAATGGCGCTGGTAGCTGATAAGGCCGGCCTGCGAGTGGAGCGGACATTTGACGATTCGAATTTAGGTCAGTTCATGGGGAGCGAAGCCTATCGGCGGGATGTTGCAGCGACCGACCCCAGAATTCTCCGGATGTTTGGACCCAAGCAAATCTGGGAGTGGGAGAAACGCGCGGACCAACTCAATCGACAGGGCCGCGGTGACCAGACCGGTTTTGTCTTGCGGGCCAAGTAAGGGCACGGGAAAGATTCATTAGTAGATCGTGCCGGTCAGGCCGAACTCGGCCAGCGTGTGAGCAGCCAGCTCACGCAACGCGGACTTTGTATTCGCCGCCCCCGGTTGGTAGGCGTTGACGGTGAAATAAATCTTGGAGCCGCCACCGATGCGCCAAGATTGCAGAGTCATCTGGCCGCCCACTAACTCGAGCCACTGTCGCGTTACGCCTTGCCCCGTCGCGCGCGTCAAAATTATCTCGCCGTCGGTGCCGTCCGGGCGGATCACCATCGGGTCGAACGCGTCGAGGTTCGAACAAAGCATGGGGGCATCCGGGTCGGCGAGCCCCGCATCCACCATCCTTTTCAATGCCCGCTTCGGTGTGAATGGGAGCAGCCAGCGCAACTGCAGTGATTCGTCTGGCGCCTCCCGTAAAGTACTCAGTGCCTGCTTGATCGTGCTGCGGAAGTCGGTCAGATCCGTCGTTATGCGGGCCGGGTCGACGCGGACGGTAGCTATCGACATTGCGTTGGCACGCGTATCCCCCTCACCGCGGTCGTTCATCGGCAGATGCAGCGTGACGAAGCCGTCCCTACCTCGGCGCCCGATGCCCTCGGCAAATTTCGCGCCCAACGCTGCGATCAGCGTCTTACCCGTTGCGCCAAGAGCATTCGCACGGGCATCCCATTCATCCAAGTCGACTTGGATCGAGACCGCCGGCACGACGACGACATCGCCGTCGCCTGCGCGCAGGGTGACCGGTCGCGGTGCGGGTGATCGAGCGACATCCTGCCTCGTGCGGACTTGCTTGCGGGCCAGTCGTGCCGCAGCGGAAAGCGCGCGGCCAACCTCGGGCGCGTCCCGTGCAGTTTGGCGAGCATCCTGAACCGCCGTGCGCCATCGGGTACGTGAATGCGGCGCTGGGTAGCCAAGATCGCGAGTGATGCCTCGGACCGCATCAGCTACCACGATGGCAAGCCCTAGGCCGTCGACCACATAGTGGGAAAGCACCATGCTGACCGCGGTCGAGCCATCGGTCAGCGGAAGGACGCCGAAATGCCAGCCGGGCCCCCGTTCTGGATCAATGGGCAGCTGCGAGCGTTCATCAGCCCAGTCGCTGAGTTCCTCGCGTGGCCGGGGGCGCCTGGCGACATCGATGTCGGACGGCCCGCGATCTGCCACCCAACGAGACCGGGCGAACGGCAGCGGAGAACGTTCGATGCGCCGTCCCAACAACCCATAACCGAGATTGTGGTTTACCCGCCTCAGCCCATCGAGGTCAACGTCGCGCTCATAAAGCCATACGACTTGGATCGCCAGGTTAAGGCCGGCGGCTCGATGTCCCGCAAACAAGCCTTGGTCCACCATTGCGAGCCGATTGTCCAGCCGCTCTTCCGCTTTGGGTGTGCGGCTGCTGAAGGATGCCCGTGTGCGACGTATCCGGGCTGGACCTCGACTTGTGGTCATGGCGGCAGAATAGACGGTGACCGGCGCTATCGCCGTGAATTGCTGTCCAGAACAACATCCACGGAAAACAGCGCGGATAGACGGTTCAGATGACGCCCGCGCCCCGGGCCACCAGCGAGAGCCCCACCACTGCGAAAACGGCCGCCAAAACCTGCAGACGGTGAGCCAGTGCCCATTCGTGGAGCGGTTGCAGGACCGCTTGGGTTTTGGTCGGCGACAGGAGATGGCTGACGAGGGTGATCTCAAAAACTGCAAACATTCCGACGACGAACGCGACGGCGGCGATGACCTGCGTGCCGATCGGCGCACCCGAGGCGACGATGGTGGTATCTACGAGTAAGACCATGACCGGGCCCGCCGGCACGAACGTCAAGCCGACCAGCAACGCGACCCACAACGATCCGCTTTCCCATGCGTTGTTCGCGTAGCCGATCAGCCGCCGGATTGCCGATCGGCGCTGCGTCGATCCGTCTTGGTCACGGCTCTGCGGCAGTGAGATTGCGCTCGGCGTGAAGTCGCCAACCGGCGCCAGCACGTCTTCCCGCTGGCGCGTCCGGGAGCGCACTGCAATCACCGTGGCAACCGCCAGGCCGAGTACACCCATGCCGAGTTGGATATGTCGGGCGGCCGAGTCTGGGCCCGCTGTGGCCAAATCATGCGCAATAGACCTGAATCCCGGCATGACGTGCAGCATCACCAGCGGAATCAGCAGGGCGGGAACATTCGCTATTAGGCAACCGACCCAGCAGACGAAAAGGTTTTGCAGCGGCCGCGGTCGGGAGATCAGGAGAAGGACGAGGCCAAGAAGCACGGGATTGAGCGCCCAGAGAAGCGCCATTCCCAGCACGAAACCCCACACGGCCCGGAACCCTACCGTGTCAAGCCTGGCCGCAGGCCGGTTCTGCACGGCGGGACCGGATCAGGGCTTTGAGAGAGGGGCACCCCGGTAAGCATTTCGCGTCAGTCAACCTGGCATAAGCGGGCAGAAGCTTCCAGGAGATCGGCGGCATTGGCAACGCTTTCAGCGGATTTGGTCGTCTGGGTGGCGACCTCGCGGGCCCGAGTGACATATTCGGGGCCGAGGATCCGGCGCAGGTCGGCGACCAGTGCTTCCCGGCTGACCGTTGAAAAGCGCCGCCCAAAGCCAACTTTCAGTCGCTTGACCTGAGTCGCCCAGATCGCCTGATCGGGCGCCGTCCAAAGGATCAGTGTGGGGACTCCTGCGCGAAGGCCCGCGGCGGTGGTGCCTCCGCCACCGTGGTGAACGACCGCGCGGCAGGTCGGGAAAACGGCCGCATAATTCAGCGTCTCCACCACCTTGACATGCTCGAATTGGGGCAAATGGGTGAAGTCACTCCAGCCGGAGCACACCAACGCCCGCTCGCCCAACTGCGTGCAGGCCGCGCCTATCATGGCGAGCATGTCGGCGGCCGATGCGAGCGGGGTGCTGCCAAACCCGAAGAAAATCGGCGGTGTTCCCGCGGCAATCCATGAGGCGACCTCGTCATCGCGATCCGTGGTCAACTCCAGCGTCAGCGTGCCGACAAACGGCCGTTGGTCATTCCATTTCGACCATTCGGCTGCCAGCCCAGGAAAGCAAACCTCTTCGTAGGCTTGGATTTCCAAGGATCCGCGTGCGGTGATCCGTCGCGGCGCGCGGTCCTTCGCTTTTGGCAGACCGAGCTCATGGCGCTGCGCGTCATCGAACTTCTTCACCCCGCGCCAATTCACCCACTCGTACACCGTCAGTGCGTGACGGCCCAGTGGCGGCGGCAGGAACGGCAGGAGCCGGCCGTTGGGCCGCACCGGGGAGACATGCAGCGTGGCCAACGGGATGCCGTAATACTCCGCGACATTGACGGCGGGCTGCTCGAAATTCAGAAAAGTGACCAGCAGGTCGGCCCCGTCCGCCAGCGACCGCAGGGTCGCGGTGATCTGCTCCCAACACTGGACGACCGACTCTCCGATTTCGCGCCACAACCGGACCAGATCTCGGACCTTCCAGAACTTTCGGAATGAACGTGACCAGAGGTCCCGGTGTGCGCCCCACCATTCCCGCGTATCCGGCCCGTAGGCGACCGCCGTAAGCCCGGCCGACTCGGCGAACGCAACGAGGTCAGGTGGGACTGCGATGCGCACGTCGTGGCCACGGCGCAGTAATTCACGGCCGACAGCGACGCAGGGCTCTACATCACCACGTGTTCCATAGCTTGCCAGCACACATTTCATCGCGGATCTTTCGGCATAGAATCTCCCTCTGATCTTCAGCGAACGGTTCTGCGTCCCTGGGTCGCAATTAGCGCCTAATCCACGACGGGGCGGTGTTGTGCGAGTTGTGACTATAACTTAGAAGTAAGACTCTGGACCGTTGCGACCTGCTGATTAACCCCTCGCGGCACACCGCCGGCGATAAATGACAGCGCCCGTTGTCATTTGGGATTAAGCGCTTCGAGCATACGCGGTCAGCTGTACGGTACGGCAATGGAAAACGTACTGGACCAGTTCGACCAGCTCATATTCGACATCGAGCGAGCGACGGGAGTGGTGTCGATGCCACACCCTTTCTGGGTGTACAACCGCCCGGTCGATATCGACGGTCTGCGGAAGTTCCACCACCATCTTCAGCGGGGATGGTTGCCCCGCCGCATCGAACCGTCACCATTGCGGTTCGGCCGGCACCGCTGGGTATCCGCCGACGGCCCGTCCGACATTGAGATCGTCGCGACGCCGCGCCCGCGCGCAGAACTCGACGCCTGGCTCGAGGAGCAGGCCAACACTCCCATCGATGCCGAGCACGGGCCCCCATGGCACCTTGCGGTGCTGCCTTTCACCGACGGCGGCGCCGCGGTGAGCTTGGCCGTCTCACATTGCCTCGCCGACGGTGTCGGGCTGTTGAAAGCGATGGCGGATGCGGCGGATGGCCGCGACGCCCCGATCAGCTGGCCTACGGCCGGGTCGCGCCGGCGGTGGCAGGCCTTGCGCGAGGACGCCCGTCAAGCCGTGCGCGACATTCCCGCTCTCGGCCGTGGCGCCGCCGCCGCAGTACGGCTGGCGCGGCGTGCCAACCGGGCGGGTGCGGGAGCCGCGTCGTCTACTTCGCCACTGAGGCTGCCCACGGGCGCCGACGAATCCCTCACGCCCCCAATGGCAACGGCATTTATCGATGCCGACGAGTGGGAGGCCCGCGCCCACGCACTGGGCGGGACTAGCAATGCGCTGCTGGTAGGGGTGGCGGCCCACCTGGCCGATAAATTGGGACGGGTCACCGCGGACGGCTCGGTGTTGATGAAGATGCCGGTCAATGAGCGCACCGCCGGTGACACGCGCGCCAATGCGGTCAGCCATCTGACCGTCACGGTCGACCCCGCACCCGCGACGACGGACCTGCGCGAGATCCGGGCCGGGATCAAGCAAGCGCTGATCAGCCATCGGGAGACGGGCGACGACGAGCAAGCCGTGATGTCCTTTGTTCCCCTGTTGCGCCTTTTGCCCAAGCGGCTTGTCAGGCTCGTCGACAATACCGTCGTCGCATCCAACATCGGTGTGATCGACCCCGCCGTCATCCGGCCCGACGGCACGGACGCCGACCTCTGGGCCTCGAGGGTTTCGCATCGTGGCGTGACCAAAGCGTTGATGCACCGTATTGGCGGCGTGCTGTACGTGTTGTCCGGAATTGCGCAGGGGCATGTCTTCGTCTCGGCCACTGTTTATCAGCCGGGCTATACCAACTCGAAAGAAGCATTGCGACAAGACCTTTCGAACGCCTTGAATGACTTCTCGCTCACCGGCATTTATATTGGGGCCCCTCCGATCGCACAGCAGTGACGAACCATATCGGCAGAATGCCGGCCCTCGCGTACTATTTCCCCGTCTAACCGGGTCCAGTTCGACGCGCCCGATTTGTAACCGAGTGATTCGCCAAGGGTAGGGGCTAATGACAACCGTCTTGTTCGTGTTGGGAATGGCCCGATCCGGCACCTCCGCGATGACACGCGTCCTGTCGCTGTCCGGGGCCGCGCTTCCACCCGGCATGATCGGCGCCGCGAAAGGCAACCCACGTGGCTTCTGGGAGCCACGCGAAGCCAGCTTCCTCAACGAAAAAATCCTGCGCCGCCACCACAGCACGTCCGCCGACCCCACACTGCGCCTTCTCGACGAACCCACCGACAGACAAGACATCGCCGAAATCAGCACCTACCTCACCGCGTTGCCGCAGTCGGACCTCTACGTCATCAAGGATCTTCAGATAACTCCAATAGCCGGTATGTGGTTCGAAGCCGCCCGCATTGCGGGTTTCGACATCGGTGCCGTCATCGCGGTACGCCATCCACAGGAAGTCATCAAGTCCGTCACCGCGATGATGCCAATAGTCACACCCGAACTCGCCGCCGCGCTCTGGCTGAAAAACAGTCTGCTCGCTGAACGTTACACGCGGGGGCTGCCGCGAGTGTTCTTGGAATATTCCTATCTCCTTGAGGATTGGCGTCGGGAAGTCAAAAGGATCGCCACCGCCCTAGACATCGTTCTCAACCCCGATGACACCGCGATCAGTGAATTCCTCGCCGCCGACGAATGTCACCAGCAGGCCGACGGATCCGCATGCCCGGAACCATTCGGCACCGACTGGCTGACCACTACCTACCGCAATCTGCAGCGGGCCGCGGGTGGTGACACATGGAACCAAGACGAACTCGACCGTGTCTTCGACGACTACCGTGCCGGCGAACCACGCTTGCGCGGCGTGCTAGACAACTATCAGCGGGTCACCAAGGCGCAGCGCTTTGTTCCGCGCAAACTCATCCTCGAAATCGCCGCACTCGTTCACCGACGCAAAGGCACGTGGGCCTGAAACCGAGGGCTAAGCCGCCGCTTGACCAAAACTCCGGATTGTGGATCGATAGTGCCGGTTTCGGGTTATGCTGCCGGGCGGTTGAGGCGGGAAACGCGAGGCCGCCGCTTTCATTTTCGCAGAACGCATACGGGATGTGAAAGGCCTTGATTCGCAATGAAATTCGCGCTGGCAACCTACGGGAGTCGCGGCGATGTCGAGCCGTGTGTCTCACTTGGCCGTGAACTGCTGCGTCGCGGGCACGACGTGCGCATGGCCGTCCCGCCTGACATGGTTGGCTTCGCCGAGTCGGTCGGGCTTGCGACGGTCGCACTCGGACCGGAGGTGCGGCCCATTCTGGACGCCCACCGCACTTTTTGGACCTACTTCTTCCGCAACTTCTGGAAGATCCGCGAACTGATCAGGTTGCGCCGCGAGATCGCGGGCCCCGTCGTCCAGCGCTGGGAGGAGATCTGCGCCACGCTGAAGTCGCTTGCGGACGGGGCCGACCTGCTGGTCACCGGCCTGAATTTTGAACAGCCAGCAGCAAACGTCGCGGAATACTACGACATCCCATTGGCCCCGGTCCATATCTTTCCGGTGCGGGCCAGCGGTCAGTTCCTGTCCTTCCTGCCAGCGGCGGTGGGCCGTTCCGCAATGACGATGTACGAGTGGGTGGCTTGGCGAGCGGCGAAGAAACTCGAGGACACGCAGCGCCGTGAATTGGGCCTGCCCAGGGCCACTCGTCCACTGCCACGACGGGTCGCCGAACGCGGATGGCTGGATATTCAGGCCTACGACGAGGTTTGCTTTCCTGAGCTCGCAACGGAATGGGCGAAATGGGATGGCCAACGCCCTTTTGTCGGCGCGTTGACGATGGACTTGCCGACGGATGCCGATGACGAAGTCGCGTCGTGGATCGCCGCGGGAACACCGCCCATTTTCTTCGGCTTCGGCAGCACACCGGTGAAATCTCCGGCCGACACGATCGCCATGATCAGCGCCGCCTGCGCGCAGCTAGGCGAGCGGGCGTTGGTGTGCTCCGCGGGCACCGACTTCCGCGACGCGGCCCACTTCGAGCATGTCAAGGTTGTGGACGAAATGAATTACGCAGCCGCATTTCCGGCGTGCCGCGCGGTCGTGCACCACGGCGGTACCGGGACCACCGCCATGGGCCTGCGCGCCGGAGTCCCCACGTTGATTCTCTCGACGGATATCGATCAGACGATTTGGGGGGAGCGGGTCAAACGACTGAAGGTCGGCACCTCGCGGCGCTTTTGGAGTGCTACCCAGCAGTCATTGGTCGCGGACCTCCGCCAGATACTCGCGCCGGAATATGTGAGCCGCGCCCGCGAGCTCGCCGGCCGCATGACGACCTCCGCCGAAAGCGCTGCCGCCGCAGCTGATGCGGTGGAGAAGCACGCGCGCCCGAGTTATCGATAACTTGGCCCGAAGCCCTGGGCCGTGCAGGCGCGGCTTTCATGGCACCACCGGCGGTAAACGCGTAGTTTCTGTCCGCTGAAGTGATGACCCCAAGCCTTTTCGCGTGACCCCTGGTCACCGGGCGATCGGCACCCTATTGTACTCGAGTAGGGTAGGGACCTTGTTCCACTCATGTCGACTAGATAATCGGGATCTAGGGGAATTGATGAGTATCACTGTGTTTGATGACAGGTATCGCAGATCGCGTGTGAGGGCCAACCGCGGGGAGCAAAGTAGCCCCCGGCCGACCTTCCAGCACATCTCGGCTGGCTGGCCGGTGGTTTACCGCGAAGTAGGCTGGGCTGCTCGTTTCGGCCACATCGAAAGCAAGGGCGCTGGCACCCGGTGCACAATTCTGCCCGAGGGGCTGGCAGCGGGCCGGTCCTGTTCTGAGAAGTGAGCCGGCCCTCATCGGGGGCTAACGCAGAACTTCACAATCATCTCCTTCCGCTAACGCGGGCGCAGCTGGACATTTGGCTTGCCGAGGAATCGGGTCGCTTTGGTGCCAAGTGGCAGCTGGGTGCGTTGGTGCGCATCGCGGGTCCAGTCGATACTCCTTCGCTTGAGGCTGCGATCCGTCAAGTCGTGCACGAGGCTGAGCCCCTGAGAGCCTCGTTTTTCCAGGTAGATGGTCAGGTTTTCCAAAAGCTGGTTGATTACCCCGACATCGAGCTCGCTCGCTATGACCTCAGGGGCTCAGCGGACCCCACAGAAGACGCACATCGGTTAGCGGCATCGATACAAGGGACGCCGATGCCGCTAAGCGGCCCGCTGTTCAAATTCGCTTTGCTGCAGACGCAGGTAGATGAATTTTATTGTTTCCTATGCTGCCATCATATAGTGGCGGACGGACTAGGACTGGGTCTTTTCTGTCATCGGATTGCAGCGGTCTACAATGCAATTACTTCTGGGGATCTGATTCCTCCCAATTTTTTCGGTTCGCTGCGTGATTTGGTTGAGTATGAATTAGAATACGAGACCTCTCCTGAATATCTCGATGATCAGGCTTATTGGACCAATAACCTTCCCCCGGAAAGAGAACTGCGTTATCGGTTAGCGAATGACACGGGCCGGGGTGACTCGGATGGTTGTTCTGCGCCGACCGAAATCGATCCTGTCATCGTTGGCGGCATTCGCGATCTGTCGCAGGCGTTGGGGGTGCGTCGCTCGTCGGTGATTACCGCGGCATGCGCGCTGCTGGTGCGCGGCTATGATGTCGAGGCTTCGGAGGTGGTGCTCGATTTTCCGGTAACACGGCGCGTGCGTCCCGAAGCAAGGCTGGTGCCCGGAATGGTGTCCGGGGCTGTGCCGTTAATGGTGAAAGCTTCGCCCGGATCGACGGTAGCCGCTTTTTGCGAGCATGTCGATACCAGATTACGAGAAGCATTACAACATCAGCGGTTCCCGGTGCACGTTATTGAACAGAAGGCGCGACTGCACGGCTTCAGGCGTGCGACGAATCGAGTAGCTGTTAATTTCATTCCGCCTACATATATGGCGGATCTTAATGGTTACCCGGCAGAGGCGACCCTGACTAATTCTGGCTTGGTGGACCAATTCGGACTGCTATTCACAAGAGATGGTGATCAGCTTTTTCTAAGCGCGGCGGGTGCCGGGGAGCTGTTTACTAATAGCGACGCCGACGATTTAACCCAGCGCTTGGAGCGCGTGCTGGCGGCGATGATCGCTCAGCCGGAGCGGTCACTGTCGTCACTGGACATGCTGGATGGCAGTGAGCACGCGCGGCTGGGTGAGTGGGGTAACCGGGCGGCGCTGACCGAACCGGGAAGTGCTCCGGTGTCGATTCCGGCGTTGTTCGCCGCGCAGGTGGCGCGCACCCCCGAGGCGGTGGCGCTCACCTTCGAGGGCCGCTCCATGACGTATCGGGAGCTCGATGAGGCCGCGAACCGGTTGGCGCACCGGCTGCGTGGCCAAGGCGCGGGTCCGGGAAACTCTGTGGCGCTGCTGTTTTCGCGTTCGGCCGAAGCGATCGTGGCCATTTTGTCCGTGCTGAAAACGGGGGCCGCCTACCTGCCGATCGACCCGGCTCTGCCAGCGGGCCGGATGGAGTTCATGCTCGCCGACGCCGCGCCGACAGCCGTGATCACCACCGGCGGCCTGCGCGCGCGGCTAGCGGGGTGCGATCTGCCCGTCCTCGATATCGGCGACCCCGTTGTCGAGACCCAACCCAACACCGCGCTACCGGCGCCGGCGCCCGACAACATCGCGTACCTGATCTATACCTCTGGCACCACCGGCGTCCCCAAAGGCGTGGCCATTACCCACCATAACGTCGTACAGCTAGTGGGATCGCTGCATGCAACTCTGCCAGCAGAGGGCGTGTGGTCACAGTGGCATTCGTTGGGCTTCGACGCCTCCGTCCAGGAGATCTTCGGTGCGCTGCTCGGTGGTGGCCGGCTGGTGGTGGTGCCCGAAGCGGTGGCGCGCTCACCCCAAGACTTCCACGCCCTGCTTGTTGCCGAGCAGGTCAGCGTATTAAGCCAAACCGGCTCCGCGCTGGGCGTGCTGTCACCTACGGGCTTGGAGTCGGTGGCTTTGCTGGTGGGTGCTGAGCCCTGCCCTGCCGACGTGGTGGACCGGTGGGCGACCGGACGGGTGATGATCAACGTCTACGGCCCGACCGAGACGACGGTAGACGTCGCAATCAGCGCGCCATTGACCCCGGGATCGGGGAGTCTGCCGATCGGTTCGCCGGTCTCGGGGGCGGCGCTTTTTGTGCTGGATGGGTGGTTGCGTCCGGTGCCGGCCGGGGTGGTCGGGGAGCTGTACGTGGCCGGTCGAGGCGTCGGTGTCGGCTACCTACGTCGGGCCGGTTTGACGGCGTCACGGTTTGTGGCGTGCCCGTTCGGCGGCCCCGGCGCTCGCATGTATCGCACCGGGGATCTGGTGTGTTGGGGCGCTGACGGGCAGTTGCGGTATCTGGGGCGCGCCGATGAGCAGGTCAAGATCCGCGGCTATCGCATCGAGCTGGGTGAGGTGCAGGCGGTGCTGTCCGGGCTGAACGGCGTGGATCAGGCGGTAGTGATCGTCCGCGAGGACCGCCCCGGTGACAAGCGCCTGGTGGGCTATGTCACCGGCACGGCCGATCCTTCCGAGGTCCGCAGCGCACTGGCCGAGCGGCTACCCGCCTACATGGTGCCGGCGGCGGTGGTGGGCTTGGCGGCGTTGCCGTTGACGGTCAACGGCAAAGTCGACAAACGGGCTCTGCCGGCACCGGAATATCACGGTGTCGATCGTTACCGCGCCCCGGCCAACCACACCGAGGAGATCCTCGCCGACATTTACGCCCGGGTGCTCGGCATCGAGCGCGTCGGTGTGGACGACTCATTTTTCGAGTTGGGTGGGGATTCGCTGTTGGCGATGCGGGTGGTTGCCGCGATCAAGGCCACCCTGGATGCGGATCTTTCGGTGCGTGCGGTGTTCGAGACGCCCACCGTTGCCCAGTTGGCGTCCCTGATTGGTGCAGATACGCGCGGGCTCGAGCCGTCGGTGGCCGGTGCCGGGTCTCCGGTCGTTCCATTGTCGTTTGCCCAAAGTCGGTTGTGGTTCCTTGACCAGCTGCACGGGCCCTCAGCGGTCCACAACCTGGCTGTGGCATTGCGGTTGCGCGGGCGCCTCGACGTTGAAGCGTTGGGTGTTGCACTCGGCGACGTGGTGGGCCGTCATGAGAGTCTGCGGACGCGGTTCCCTTCTGTCGAGGGGATTCCTCAGCAGGTAGTGGTGCCCGCCGAGCGGGCCGACTTCGGCTGGGACATTGTTGATGCCGCCGACTGGCCGGCAGATCGGCTGAACGAGGCCATCGGGCGCGCGGTGCGTCACCCGTTTGACCTGGCAGCCGAGATCCCTTTGTGGGCAAGGCTTTTCCGCATCGCCGACGATGAAAACGTGCTGGTGGCCGTGGTGCACGGTATCGCCTCCGATGAGCGGTCGATCAGTTCGCTGACGCGTGATCTGGATGTGGCATATGCCAGCCGGTGTGCGGGGCAAGCCCCCGACTTGGATGCCTTGCCCTTGCAATACGTCGATTACACGCTGCGGCAACGCGCCCAGTTGGACGACGGCAGCAGCCCCATCGCCGGCCAGCTGGCCTACTGGCAGGAGGTCCTGACCGGGATACCTGAGTGCCTGCGGTTGCCCATCGATCGGCCGTACCCGCCGGTTGCCGATTACCGCGGTGCCAGCGCGACGGTGGACTGGCCGGCGCAGCTGCAGCAGCAGGTTGCCCGGTTAGGTCGTGAGCACAACGCGACCAGTTTCATGGTCATCCAGGCCGCCCTCGCCGCGTTGCTCTCTCAACTCAGCGCCAGCAGCAATGTGGCGGTGGGTTTGCCGGTCGCGGGTCGGCGCGACCCCGCGCTCGATGAGCTGGTTGGTGTTTTTGCCAACACCTTGGTGCTGCAGATCGACCTGGCCGGGGATCCCACCGTCGCCGAGCTGCTGGCCCAGGTGCGCCAGCGCAGTCTGGCCGCCTATGAGCGACAGGACGTGCCCTTCGAGCTGCTGGTGGAGCGGCTCAGCCCCACCCGAAGCCTGACCCATCATCCGCTGGTCCAGGTGTCAGTCGGCTGGCAGAGTTCTGAGCCCGCCGGGGCGACGTTGGGTGATCTGCAGGTCACGCCGCTGCCGGTGGACACCGAGACGGCCCGGATGGATCTCGCGTTCACGCTGGCCGAACGCTGGACACAGGCCGGTGAGCCCGCAGGGATCGGCGGGGCGGTGGAATTTCGCACCGACGTTTTCGACGCCCGCAGCATCGAAACGCTGATCGAGCGATTGCGTCGGGTGTTGGCGGCGATGACCGCCGATCCCACCCGGCGGCTCTCGTCCATTGACCTGCTGGATGCTGGTGAACACGCGCTTCTGGACGGGTGGGCGAACCGGGCGGTGTTGACCCAGCCGGTGAGTACACCGATGTCGATTCCGGCGTTGTTTGCCGCGCAGGTAGTCCGCACACCGGATGCGGTGGCGCTGACATGCGGGGAACGTTCGTGGACTTACCGCGAGCTCGATGAGGCCGGCAATCGGTTGGCCCACCTGTTGGCCGGCTACGGGGCGCGCCCGGGACAGTCCGTGGCGCTGCTGTTTTCGCGCTCGGCCGAGGCGGTCGTGGCGGTGCTGGGCGTGCTGAAGACAGGGGCGGCCTATCTGCCGATCGAGCCGGCGCATCCCGACAGCCGGATCGCGCACATGCTGGCCGACGCCGCACCGATCGCCGCGATCACTACCGCGGGGCTGGTAGAACGGCTCGATGGCCAAGGTCTGCAGGTCATCGACGTCGAGGACCCCCGAATCCAGGGGAATCCCGCCACCGCGTTACCAGCGCCAACCGCGGACGACATCGCTTACATCACCTACCGTTCGGGTGCCGGCGGTGTTCCGGCGGGGGTGGCGGTCACCCATCGCAACCTGACCCGGCTGTTCGACTCGCTCGACGTAGGCCTGGAGCTGTCCGCGGGGCAGGTGTGGTCGCAATGTCACTCGTTGGCCTTCGACTACTCGGCATGGGAGATCTTCGGTGCGCTGCTGCACGGCGGGCGGCTGGTGGTGGTGCCGGACGCGGTGCTGCGCTCGCCGGAGGATTTCCACGACCTGTTGGTGACCGAAGAGGTCAGCGTGTTGAGCCAGACACCGTCCGCGGTGGGACTGCTTTCGCCCCACGGTCTGGGGTCGGCGGCACTGGTTGTGGCCGGTGAGCCCTGCCCGGCCGAGCTAGTCGACCGGTGGGGCCCCGGGCGGGTGCTGGTCAACGCCTACCTCAAGACCGAAACGTGGTGTGCTTCCTTCGACACGGCGACAGCTGGCTCGGAAGTGGTGCCCATCGGTTCGGCGGCGCCGGGGACGGCGTTGTTTGTGCTGGATCGGTGCTTGCGTCCGGTTCCGGTCGGTGTGGTCGGTGAGTTGTACGTGGCGGGCGCCGGGCTGGCGTGCGGATATCTGGGCAGGGGACCTTTGACGGCGTCGCGGTTCGTGGCGTGTCCGTTCGGGGAGTCCGGGGACCGGATGTATCGCACCGGCGACCTGGTGCGTTGGGGTGGCGACGGGCAGCTGCAATATGTCGGGCCTGCCGATGAACAGGTCAAGATCGGCGGGTACCACCTCGAACTCGGCGAGGTTCAAGCAGCGCTAGCGGTCCACCCCCGGGTGGGGCGAGCAGCGGTCATTGCGCGTGAGGACCGCCTCGGCGACAAGCAGCTGGTGGGCTACGTGGTGCCGGATCAGGAGACGGTGCTGGTCCGGGAGCCGGAGCGAGAAGCGCAACTCGTCGGGCAGTGGCAAGGAGTGCATGAGGGCCAGTATTCGGGGTCGAGGTCCCAGGCGGCTGCGGCGGCGCTGTTAGGGGAGGACTTCGGTGGCTGGAACAGCAGTTACACCGGGGCGCCGATCCCGTTGGAGCAGATGCGCGAATGGCGCACGGCTGTGGTGGATCGGATCCGGGGACTGCGGCCTCAGCGGGTGCTAGAGATCGGGGTGGGGTCAGGGCTATTGCTGGCCCACCTCGCCCCCGATTGCGACGAATATTGGGGCACCGACTTTTCCGCGGCGACGATCCAGACACTGCAGGCGTCGGTGCCATCGCAGCCGTGGGGGAATCGGGTGCGGCTGCGGGTGCAGCCCGCAGATGTGGCCGAGGGGCTGCCCGAGGGCCATTTCGATGTCGTGGTGCTCAACTCGGTGGTGCAGTACTTCCCCAGTGCGGGTTATCTGCTGGACGTGCTGGCGGTGGCGATGCAGCTGCTGGCGCCCGGCGGGGCGTTGTTCGTCGGCGACGTGCGCAACCTTTCGTTGTTGCGGGAGTTCACCACCGGGGTGGTGTGCACCGATTCAGCCGGTGGTGAGGTAGCCGCGGCGGTCGTTGAGCGGGTGCGCCGGCAAATGTCGGCCGAGCAGGAACTGCTCTTGGCGCCGGAGTTCTTTGCGGGTTTGCCGCAGCACCTTCCGGATGTCGCCGCGGTGGACATACAGCTCAAGCAAATGGGCGCTGTCAATGAACTGAGCGGTTACCGCTATGAGGTGGTGCTGCGCAAAGCGCCGGTGCAGGTGCGCTCGCTGGGCGACTTGCCGTCGCAGCCGTGGCAGCGGTTCGAGGGCCTGGCCGCGCTGGGGGAATATCTGCAGTCGCGGGACGTACCGGAGTTGCGAGTGGTCGGGGTGCCGCATGCCGGGATCTGGCCGGATGTGGCGCTGGCGGAGGCGCTGGCCAGCGCCGATGAGGGCGCGCCGGTAAGCGAGTTACGTGCCGGGCTATCGGCACCGGAGGCGGTGCTGCCGCAGCAGTGTCATCTGCTAGGCGAGCGACTCGGATATGCGACCGCGGTGACCTGGTCGCCGACACCTGGGCTCGTCGACGTGATCTACACCCGTGCCACCGAGGCGGCGCTGTCGGATGTGTACCTGCCGGGCACCCGGGTGGGGTCGTTGGCCGGATACGTCAACGATCCCGCCGCGATCGAACGAGCCGCTGAGTTGCGAGGTTTTATGGCGGCCCGATTACCGGCGTTCATGGTGCCGACGGCGATCATGGTGTTGGACTCACTGCCTTTGACTGTCGACGGCAAACTCGACAACCGGGCGCTGCCCGTCCCGGAGTTTGGCAGTGGGGCTGCGTATCGGGCGCCGCGGGATGAGCGGGAACAAGTATTGGCCGGCCTGTTCGGCGAGGTTCTCGGCGTCGCGTTGGTCGGTATTGACGACGGGTTTTTCGACCTGGGTGGGCAATCCCTGTCGGTGACTCGGCTTATCGCGCGAGTGCGTGCTGAACTCGGTGTCGAGGTCCCCATTCAGGCACTGTTCCAGACGCCCACCGTGGCCGGGCTGGCCAACTGGATCAGAACGCATGACCGGGAACGGGCGCGGTCCGCGCTGACGGTGCGGCAGCGGCCCGCGGCGGTGCCGTTGTCGTTTGCCCAGTCCCGGTTGTGGTTTATCCATCAACTTGAAGGGCCCTCGCCGGTTTACAACATGGCGGTGGCGTTGAGGTTGAGTGGGCGCCTTGATGCTGATGCGTTGTGTGTGGCGTTGGCGGATGTGGTGGGTCGCCATGAGAGTCTGCGCACCGTGTTTGCCGCGGCCGACGGCGTGCCGCAGCAGGTGGTGATGCCCGCTGAGCGGGTGGATTTTGGGTGGCAGGTTGTTGACGCCAGCGGCTGGTCGGGGGATCGGCTGCAGCAGGCCATCGCCGAAGTGGCGGGGCATGGTTTTGATTTGGCCGCCGAGATTCCGTTGCGGGCAAGGCTTTTCCGTCTCACCGCGGAAGAGCACGTGCTGGTGGCCGCAGTACACCATATTGCTGCTGACGGGTGGTCGATCACCCCGCTGGTGCGCGATCTGGGTGCGGCGTATGCCAGCCGGTGTGCCAGACATGCACCCGACTGGGCGCCGTTGCCGGTGCAGTACGTGGATTACACGCTGTGGCAGCGCGAAGTCCTTGGTGATTTCGACGACAGCGACAGCCTCATCGTTGCGCAGCTGGCCTACTGGGCCGACACCCTAGCCGGGATGCCCGAGCGCTTACAGCTGCCCACCGATCGGCCCTATCCACCGGTTGCCGATTACCGCGGTGCCAGTGTGGTGGTGGACTGGCCCGCGCAGCTGCAGCGACAGGTTGCTCAGGTGGCGCGCGAGCATAAGGCGAGCAGCTTCATGGTCATCCAGGCTGCGCTGGCGGTGCTGCTGTCCAAGCTCAGTGCGAGTTCCGATGTGGCGGTGGGGTTCCCGGTCGCCGGACGGCGCGATCCCGCGCTGGATGAACTGGTGGGCTTTTTCGTCAACACCTTGGTGCTGCGGGTCGATATGGCGGGCAATCCGACCTTCGCTGAGCTTTTGGCCCAGGTCCAACAACGCAGCCTGGCCGCCTATGACCACCAGGATTTGCCTTTCGAGGTGCTGGTGGAACGGCTCAATCCGGCCCGTTCGTTGACTCATCATCCGTTGGTCCAGGTGATGTTGGCCTGGCAGAACCTGCCTGGGCTGGGCACGGGTGAGCCCGCCGCGCTGGCGTTGGGTGATCTGCAGGTCACTTCGCTGCCGCTGGACACCCACACCGCCCGCATGGACCTGACATTCACCCTCTCGGAACGCTGGAGCCGGGCAGGTGAGCCCGCCGGGATCGGCGGGACTGTGGAGTTTCGCACCGACGTTTTCGACGCCCGCAGCATTGAGACGCTGATCGACCGGTTGGAGCGGGTGTTGGTGGCGATGGCGGTCGATCCGGCGCGGCGGCTGTCGTCGGTGGATGTGCTTGATGCTGCTGAGTACGTGCGTTTGGATGGGTGGGCCAACCGGGCGGTGTTGGGCGCGCCGGTGTCGGTGTCGGCGTCGATTCCGGAGGTGTTTGCCGCGCAGGTGGCCCATGCCCCGGAGGCGGTGGCGATCACCTTCGGCGGCCGGTCTATGAGCTACCGCGAGCTGGATGAGGCGGCGAACCGGTTGGCGCGCTTGTTGGCCGGCGTCGGTGCGGGTCCGGGACAGTGTGTGGCGCTGCTGTTTTCGCGGTCGGCCGAGGCGGTCGTGGCGATTCTGGCGGTGCTGAAGACCGGGGCGGCGTATCTGCCGATCGACCCGGCGGTGCCGGCGGCGCGCATCGCATTCATGGTCGGCGATGCCGCGCCGATCGCGGCGATCACTACCAACGAGTTGGCCGAGCGACTCGACGGCCATGACGTGGCGGTCATCGATATCGCCGATCCCCGGATCCAGACGTATCCGTCCACCGCGCTGCCGGCGCCCGCGGCCGATGACATTGCCTACCTGATTTACACCTCGGGCACGACCGGTGTGCCCAAGGGGGTGGCGATTACCCACCGCAATGTGATCGAGCTGTTGGTGTCGCTGGACGAAAGCTTGGAGTTGCCGGGTCAGGTTTGGTCTCAATGGCATTCGTTGGCTTTCGACGTGTCGGTGTGTGAGATCTTCGGTGCGCTGCTGGGTGGTGGGCGGCTGGTGGTGGTGCCGGAGTCGGTGACTCGCTCACCAGAAGACCTGCACGCCTTGCTGATTCGCGAGCAGGTCAGTGTGTTGAGCCAGACGCCGTCGGCGTTTTATGCGCTGCAAACCGCCGATGCGATGGCACCGGAGCTGGCTGATCAGCTCAAACTTGAGACGGTGATTTTCGCCGGTGAGGCATTGGAAGTTCAGCGCCTTAGCGGGTGGTTGGACCGTCACCCGGGTTTGCCGCGGCTGATCAATATGTATGGCACCACTGAGACGACGGTGCATGCGTCGTTCCGCGAGATCGTGGACCGCGATGTGGAGAGCAGTGCCAGTCCGGTCGGGGTGCCGTTGGCGCATCTGGGTTTTTTTGTGCTGGATGGGTGGTTGCGTCCGGTGCCGGTGGGTGTGGTGGGGGAGTTGTATGTGGCCGGTCGAGGCGTCGGTGTGGGGTATGTGGGCCGGGCGGGGTTGACCGGGTCGCGGTTTGTGGCGTGTCCGTTCGGGAGTGCGGGACAACGGATGTATCGCACCGGAGACCTGGTGCGGTGGTGTGCTGATGGGCAGTTGGAGTATCTGGGGCGTGCCGATGAGCAGGTCAAGATCCGCGGATATCGCATCGAGCTGGGCGAAGTCCAGTCCGCGTTAAGCGGTGTGGCGGGGGTTGAGCAGGCGGTGGTGGTGGCCCGCGAGGACCGCCCCGGCGATAAGCGCCTGGTGGGCTATATCACCGGGACCGCTGATCCGGTCGTGGTGCGCGCGGCGTTGGCGGAGCGGTTACCGGCCTATATGGTGCCGGCCGCGGTGGTGGTGCTTGACGAGTTGCCGGTGACGGTCAACGGCAAGCTGGACAAGCGCGCGCTGCCGGCCCCGGACTATAAGGACGTCAACCGTTTTCGCGCTGCGGGCACCCCGGTCGAGGAGGTGTTGGCGGGGGTGTTCGCTCAGGTGCTGGGTGTGCAGCGGGTTGGGGTGGATGACTCGTTCTTCGACCTGGGTGGGGATTCGTTGTCGGCGATGCGGTTGGTGGCCGCGATGAATAAGTCGTTGGGTGCTGGTCTTTCGGTGCGG
>NZ_LZKU01000052.1 GCF_001672975.1 Mycobacterium sp. 1465703.0 | reverse complement strand
CCCACACCACGACCCGCCACATACAACTCCCCCACCACACCCACCGGCACCGGACGCAACCACCCATCCAGCACAAAAAAAGCTGCCCCCGATACCGGCGAGCCGATCGGTGGCGCACCCGACCCCGCGGCCAATGGCGCGCTCTTGGACGCCCACATCGTCGTCTCCGTGGGACCGTAGACGTTGATCATCACCCGCCCCGGCGCCCACCGGTCCACCACTTCAACCGGACACGCCTCGGCGCCGATCACCAACGCAGTCGACAGGCCCTCAGGCGGTAGACCCCTTACCGCAGAAGGGGTTTGGGTCAGCACACTGACCCGTTCATTGATCAACAAGTCATGGAAATCCTGGGGTGAGCCGGCCACCTCCTCGGGCACCACCACCAGCCGCCCACCATGCAGCAGCGCGCCCCAGATCTCCCACACCGAAAAGTCGAACGCATACGAATGACACTGCGTCCACACCTGCCCCGGACCCAGGTCCAGCCCGGCATCGAGTGACTCGAACAGCTGAACCACGTTGTACTGCGTTACCGCAACGCCTTTGGGGACACCGGTGGTGCCCGAGGTGTAGATGATGTGGGCGATGTCGTCCGCGGCAGGCGCCGGTAGTGCAGTGCTGGGCTGGGCGTCAATACGGGGGTCGTCGATATCGATGACCAGCAGCGCGCATCCGTCCAGCCGGTCGGCCAGACTGGCAGTGGTGATCGCGACGATAGGCGCGGAGTCCTCGGTCATGAACTCGATCCGGGCGGGCGGATGCGCCGGGTCGATCGGCAGATAGGCCGCCCCGGTCTTCAACACCGCCAAGATCGCCACGACCGCCTCAGCCGACCGCGAAAACAGCAGCGCCACACACTCGCCCGGACCCACACCGGCATCGGCCAACACGTGCGCCAACCGGTTCGCCGCCTCATCCAGCTCCCGATACGTCATCGAGACGCCCTGGCAGGTCAGCGCGACCGCCTCCGGTGTGCGTACGACTTGGGCGGCGAACACCATTGGAATCGACACCAGCGTTGGGGGCTGCCTCAACACCGCCCGATTACCCATCTCATCCAAACGCGCGTGCTCACACTCATCGAGCACATCCACCGACGACAACCGCCGGGTCGGATCCACGGTCAACGCCTTTAGCACACGGCGGAATCCCCTGCCAATCGTTTCGATGGATTCGGTGTCGAACACGTCGGTGTCGTATTCGAGGCGGAGACCCAATTCGTCCCCGACCACAGCCTGCATCGTCAGCGGGTAGTCGGTGGATTCGCGGCTGCTGAACGCAGCGATGGTCAACCCGTCGGCCCCTGTCAATGTGCTGGTGTCGACCGGGTAGTTTTCCAACACGAACAGGGTGTCGAACAGTTTGTCCTGACCGGTGATGCGGTGAATCTCGTTAAGTGCAAGGTGTTGGTGCTCAAGGGTTTTGGCGTGGGCGTGTTGCAGTTGGTCGAGCAGTTCGGCGGTGGTGGTTGCCGCGGTGATATCCGCGCGAACCGGCACCGTGTTGATCAACAGGCCCACAATCGATTCGGCGCCCGGCACTTCGGATGGCCGCCCCGAGACTGCGACGCCGAAGGCGACGTCAGGGTGGCCGGTCAGCCACATCAGCACCTGCGCCCAGACGGCCTGCAGCACAGTGTTGACGGTGGTGTGCCGCGTGCGGGCCAGCTCGTTAAGCGCCCGCGTGGTGTGTCCCGGTATCCGATACGAGGTAACTCCCCGCCCACCGCGTCCTGACCGGTCCGGCGGGCCGACCAACGTGGGGTTGTCAAAGCCGGCGAATACCTCACGCCAGGCCGCACGGGCGGCGTCAAGGTCTCGATCGGCCAGCCACGCAACAAATCTGCGATACGGGACCGCAGCGGGCAGTCGCTGCCCGTAGTAGCCGGCGAAGATCTCTTGCAGCAGGATTGGCAGCGACCAACCATCCACCACGATGTGATGGAAGGTCAGCACAAATCGGTGCCGATCGGGTGCGGTGCGGATCAACGCGGCTCGAGCGACCGGCCGTTCGGCGAGATCACAGACGGCGCCACGTTCGTCGGCGCACAGCTGCTCGATCTGCTCATCGATATCGATGTCCCCGGCTTCCAGCTGGACATACCGCCATCCCGGCGCGGGATCAGCCGGGATGATCTGCACCGGCTGGCCGAACTGTTCCGAGAATCGGGCCGCCAGGTTGGGATGCCGGTTGACCATTGTGTGCACCGCATCGCGCAGCCGGTGCCGGTCGAGGGGGCCGCTCAGCGTGATATCCAGTTGCACCGCATACAAATCGTCGCTGCCCTGCGCGCTCCTGGTGTGAAAGAGCAAACCCTGTTGCAGGGGGGTCAGCGGCAATACGTCAGCAATCCGGTATTGCTGCTGCAGCTCGTCGATCTGCTGCTGGTTAAGCCGGGCAGG
>NZ_LZKU01000051.1 GCF_001672975.1 Mycobacterium sp. 1465703.0 | reverse complement strand
AGGCGTCATGCCGCGCTATCACGGCCGCCACCAGCTCAACCGCTATCCGGACGGTCTGGAGAAATGCATCGGGTGCGAGCTGTGTGCATGGGCGTGCCCGGCCGACGCGATCTACGTCGAGGGCGCCGACAACACCGAGGAACTCAGGTACTCGCCCGGGGAGCGCTACGGCCGGGTGTACCAAATCAACTACTTGCGCTGCATCGGCTGCGGTCTGTGCGTCGAGGCCTGCCCGACCCGGGCGCTGACGATGACCAATGACTACGAGATGGCCGACGACAACCGCGCCGACCTGATCTATGAGAAGGACCGGCTGCTGGCGCCGCTGTTGCAGGACATGCTCGCCCCGCCGCACCCCCGCACCGCCGGCGCCACCGACAAGGATTACTACCAGGGCAACGTGACCGCTCACGGGTTGCGGGAAACTCAGCAGGCCGGAGAATCCCGGTGACTGGATTGACCAGCCAGGCCGTCACCCTGGCGTCCAGTTTCACGCAGGACACCATCGTTCGAACGTCGACCGGCGAAGCGGTGACGTTCTGGGTGCTGGGCGCGCTGGCCGTGCTCGGCGCGCTCGGCGTGGTAGTGGCCGTCAACGCCGTGTACTCGGCGATGTTTTTGGCGATGACGATGATCATCCTGGCGGTGTTCTACATGATCCAGGACGCGCTCTTCTTGGGTGTCGTCCAAGTCGTGGTCTACACCGGCGCGGTGATGATGCTGTTCTTGTTCGTGCTGATGCTCATCGGAGTGGATTCCGCGGAATCGCTCAAGGAGACGCTGCGCGGCCAGCGCGTCGTCGGCGTGGCGGCCGGCGTCGGATTCGGCATCCTGCTCATCGCCGCCATCGGCAACGTAGCCACCGGTGGTTTCGCCGGGCTGACCACCGCCAACGCCGCCGGCAACGTGGAAGGGCTGGCGGCGCTGATCTTTTCGCGCTACCTGTGGGCGTTCGAGCTGACCAGCGCGCTGCTGATCACCGCGGCGGTCGGGGCTATGGTGCTGGCGCATCGCGAGCGTTTCGAGCGCCGCAAGACACAACGCGAGCTGTCCCAGGAGCGTTTCCGGTCCGGCGCGCATCCCACCCCGCTGCCCGGCCCCGGTGTCTACGCACGGCACAACGCGGTCGACGTCGCCGCGCTGCTACCGGACGGCTCGTATTCGAAACTTTCGGTGTCGCCAATCCTGCAAAGCCGCGGCGCCGACGGCAAGAAGACCCCGTCCCCTGAGTCGAGCCCGAGTCTCTCACAAGGCGGTACGTCGTGAATCCGGCTAATTACCTTTACCTTTCGGCGCTGTTGTTCACCATCGGCGCCTCCGGTGTGTTGTTGCGCCGCAACGCCATCGTGATGTTCATGTGCGTCGAGTTGATGCTTAATGCGGTCAACCTCGCCTTCGTCACGTTCGCGCGGATGCACGGCCACCTGGACGGGCAGATGATCGCGTTCTTCACGATGGTGGTCGCCGCCTGCGAAGTGGTCATCGGCCTGGCCATCATCATGACCATCTTCCGCGCCCGCAAATCGGCATCCGTCGACGACGCGAACCTACTCAAAGGCTGATGAACGCCAATATGACTCAATACACTCCGCTGCTGGTGGCGCTGCCATTGGCGGGCGCGGCAATCCTGCTGTTCGGTGGGCGACGCACCGACCGGTGGGGGCATTGGCTGGGCTGCGCGACCGCCCTCGCGGCATTCGGACTGGGCCTGAGCCTGCTCAGTGAACTGCTCGGCCGCGCCGCCGATGACCGCGTCCTGCACCAGAAGGTGTTCAGCTGGATCCCCGTCGGCCAGCTGCAGGTAGACCTTGGGCTGCAAATCGACCAGCTGTCGGTGTGTTTCGTCCTGCTGATCTCCGGAGTCGGCTCACTGATCCACATCTATTCGGTCGCCTACATGGCCGAAGACCCGGACCGCCGAAGGTTTTTCGGTTACCTCAACCTGTTCCTGGCCTCGATGCTGCTGCTGGTCGTCGCCGACAACTACGTGGTGCTCTACGTCGGCTGGGAAGGCGTGGGCCTGGCGTCCTACCTGCTGATCGGGTTCTGGTACCACAAGCCGACGGCGTCCACCGCGGCCAAGAAGGCGTTCGTGATGAACCGGGTCGGTGACGCCGGGCTGGCCCTGGGAATGTTCTTGATGTTCAGCACTTTCGGCACGCTGTCGTATGCCGGGGTCTTCGCCGGCGCACCGGCCGCCGGTCGCGGAGCGCTGACGGCCATGGGATTGCTGTTGCTGCTGGGTGCCTGCGCCAAGTCCGCGCAAGTCCCGCTGCAAGCCTGGTTGGGTGATGCCATGGAGGGCCCCACCCCGGTGTCCGCGCTGATCCACGCCGCCACCATGGTGACCGCCGGGGTGTATCTGATCGTGCGGTCCAATCCGCTGTACAACCTGTCCCCCGATGCGCAACTGGCCGTGGTCATCGTGGGTGCGGTGACGCTGCTGCTCGGAGCGTTCATCGGGTGCGCCAAGGACGACATCAAGCGCGCGCTGGCGGCATCGACGATGAGCCAGATCGGCTACATGGTGCTGGCCGCCGGCCTCGGTCCGGCCGGTTACGCCTTCGCGATCATGCACCTGCTCACTCACGGCTTCTTCAAGGCCGGGTTGTTCCTCGGCTCCGGCGCGGTGATTCACGCGATGCACGAAGAGCAGGACATGCGACGCTACGGCGGCCTGCGTGCGGCGCTGCCCATCACGTTCATCACCTTCGGTCTGGGATACCTGGCGATCATCGGTGTGCCGCCGTTCGCGGGCTACTTCTCGAAAGACGCCATCATCGAGGCGGCGCTGGCTACCGGCGGCACCCGGGGTTACCTGCTGGGCGGCGCCGCGCTACTGGGCGCGGGCGTGACCGCGTTCTACATGACGCGGGTGATGCTGATGACCTTCTTCGGTAAGAAACGCTGGGGCCCGGGTGCCCACCCGCACGAGGCACCCGGCCTGATGACGGTGCCGATGATCTTGCTGGCGCTCGGCTCGGTGTTCTCAGGTGGGCTGCTCGCGGTCGGCGGCACCCTGCAACGCTGGCTCGAACCCGTCGTCGGCAAACACGAGGAAGTGACCCACGCTTACCCGGTCTGGGTCAGTTCCGCACTGGCGCTGGGTGTCGTCGTCGTCGGAATCGCGGTGGCCTACCGGCTGTATGCGAACACCGCCATCCCGCGGGTGGCGCCGCTGTCCGTCTCGCCGTTGACCACGGCGGTACGCAAAGACTTCTACAGCGATGCCTTCAATGAGGAGGTATTCATGCGCCCCGGTGCGCAACTGACTCACGCGCTTGTCGAGATCGACAACGCGGGTGTCGACGGCTCGGTCAACGCGCTGGCGGCACTGGTGAGTTCGACTTCAAATCGGTTGCGGGGGCTGCAAACCGGCTTCGCCCGCAACTACGCATTGTCGATGCTGACGGGCGCGGTGCTGGTAGTCGCGCTGATCCTGGCGGTGAAACTGTGGTGAGTAACGTTCCTTGGCTCAGCGTGCTGTGGCTGGTGCCGCTGGCCGGCTCCGTGCTGATCATCCTGATGCCGGCTGGGCTGCGACAGCTCGCCAAGTGGACCGGTCTGGTCTTCGGCGTCGCGACCCTGGCGGTGGCCATCGTCGTCACCGCCGGGTTCAAGACCGGTGGTGCGCCTTACCAATTCGTCGAAAGTCATCAGTGGATCCCGGCTTTCGGTGCCGGCTACACGCTGGGCGTGGACGGCATCGCGGTGGTGCTGGTGCTGCTGACCGCGGTGCTGATCCCGGTGCTGCAGGTGGCCGGATGGAACGACGGTGACGGCGATGCTGACGACCCGCTGCGCCCGGCTACGCCGCGCTTGCGGTCATCAGGTGGCGGCGATGCTGACGACCCGCTGCGCCCGGCTACGCCGCGCTTGCGGTCGTCAGGTGGCGAGCGCACCCGCAGCGTGCAGGCCTACATCGCGCTGACATTGGCCATCGAATCGATGGTGCTGATCTCGGTCGTCGCGCTGGACGTGTTGCTGTTCTACGTGTTCTTCGAGGCCATGCTCGTCCCGATGTACTTCCTGATCGGGGGTTTCGGCGGCGGGGTCGGCAGGTCGCGCGCTGCCGTGAAGTTCTTGCTGTACAACCTGTTCGGCGGGTTGATCATGCTAGCCGCGGTGATCGGGCTGTATGTGGTGACCTCGCAGCACGGTTCGGGCACCTTCGATTTCCGCGAGATCGTGGCTGGCGTCGCCTCCGGCCGCTACGGCGCGGATTCCGCGGTGTTCAAGGCGCTGTTCTTGGGCTTCATGTTCGCGTTCGCAATCAAGGCGCCGCTGTGGCCGTTCCATCGCTGGTTGCCCGACGCCGCGGTCGAGGCGACCCCGGCGACCGCGGTGCTGATGATGGCGGTGATGGACAAGGTCGGCACCTTCGGCATGCTGCGTTACTGTCTGCAGCTGTTCCCCGGTGCCTCAACGTATTTCCGCCCATTGATCGTCGTGCTGGCAGTCATCGGGGTGGTCTACGGCGCGATCGTCGCCATCGGCCAGACCGACATCATGCGGCTGATCGCCTACACCTCCATCTCGCACTTCGGATTCATCATCCTGGGCATCTTCGTGATGACCAACCAGGGGCAGAGCGGGTCGACGCTCTACATGCTCAACCACGGCCTGTCCACGGCCGCGGTGTTCCTGATCGCCGGGTTCCTGATATCGCGGCACGGCAGCAGGGCGATCGCCGACTACGGCGGCGTGCAAAAGGTGGCGCCCATATTGGCGGGCACCTTCCTGGTGTCGGCAATGGCAACCTTGTCACTGCCCGGTCTGGCGCCGTTTATCAGCGAATTTTTGGTCCTGTTGGGAACTTTCAACAGATACTGGCTGGCCGCCGGATTCGGGGCGACCGCGCTGGTGCTCTCGGCCGTGTACATGCTCTGGCTCTACCAGCGCGTGATGACCGGACCGGTCGCCAGTGGCAACGAGAAGATCGGTGATCTGAGGGCACGCGAATTGATCGTCGTCACACCGTTGATCGCGCTGCTGCTGGTTCTCGGCATCTACCCCAAGCCTGTACTCGACATCATCAATCCGGCCGTCGAGAACACCATGACCACCATCGGCCAGCACGATCCCAAACCGACCGTTCCGGTGGCAACGTCTCGACCGGCCGAGCTACCCCGGACCGCCGAAGGACCGCGATGACCCTTCCAACCCCGAGCATCCAGTACTTCCTGCTCTGCCCAATGCTCATCGTGTTCGGCGTCGCCGTGGTGGGCGTCCTCGCAGAGGCGTTCCTGCCCAGGCGAATTCGCTACACCGCACAGGTGACCCTCTCGCTCGGCGGTCTGATCGCGGCATTCGTGGCAGTCATCGCCGTGAGCCGCTCGATTCAGAGCTCCGGGCGCACCGCGGTACTGGGCGCCATGGCCATTGACCGCCCGACGCTGTATCTGCAGGGCACGGTGCTGCTGGTCGCCGTGATGGCGGTCATCTTCATCGCCGAACGCACCCAGGCCCCAGCGGACAGCAAGATCGCTGTGGGGGTCGGCACGGCCGGCTCGGGCGGCCTGGACTCCTTCACTCCACAGGCATCGGCAGTGCCCGACAGCGACGCCGAACGGGAGGCACAGCGGGCCGGGGCAGCCCAGACGGAGTTGTTCCCGCTGGCACTGCTGTCCGTCGGCGGCATGATGGTCTTTCCCGCGTCCAACGACCTGTTGACCATGTTCGTCGCGCTGGAAGTGCTGTCCCTGCCGCTGTACCTGATGTGCGGTCTGGCCCGTCATCGCCGCCTGCTGTCACAGGAAGCGGCGATGAAGTACTTTCTGCTGGGCGCGTTTTCGTCCGCGTTCTTCCTCTACGGTGTGGCGCTGCTCTACGGCGCGACCGGCACCCTGCTGCTGACCGGTATCCGCGATACGCTTGCCGCGCATGGCGACACGTCGATGGCGCTGGTCGGTGTGGGGCTACTGTCGGTCGGCCTGCTGTTCAAGGTCGGTGCCGTCCCGTTCCATTCGTGGATTCCCGACGTGTACCAGGGCGCGCCAACCCCCATCACGGGGTTCATGGCTGCGGCCACCAAGGTCGCGGCTTTCGGTGCGCTGCTTCGGGTGATCTACGTGGCGCTGCCTCCACTGCACGATCAGTGGCGCCCGGTGCTGTGGACCATCTCCATCCTGACCATGGCGGTCGGCACCATCACCGCGGTGAACCAGACCGACGTCAAACGCATGCTGGCATATTCGTCGGTCGCCCATGTCGGATTCATCCTCACCGGCGTGATCGCGGACAACCACACGGGCCTTTCCTCGACGTTGTTCTATCTGCTGGCCTACAGCTTCAGCACCGTCGGCGCGTTCGCCATCGTCGGTTTGATCCGGGATGCAGACGGTGTTGAAGACGCCACCCTCTCGCACTGGGCGGGGCTTGGGCAGCGTTCCCCAATTGTCGGCGTGATGTTTTCGATGTTCTTGCTGGCCTTCGCGGGCATTCCTTTGACGAGTGGATTCGTCAGCAAGCTCGCCGTGTTCAAGGCTGCCGCCCAAGGCGGCGCAGTGCCGCTGGTTATCGTCGGTGTGGTCGCCAGCGGCGTCGCCGCCTACTTCTACGTGCGGGTGATCGTGTCGATGTTCTTCACCGAAGCAACCGAGGACACCCCGCATGTCGTGGCGCCGGGCATCTTGAGCAAGGCCGCTATCGCGGTATGCGCCGCAGTCACCGTGGCGTTGGGCATCTTCCCGCAGCCGCTGCTCGATCTGGCCGACCAGGCCGCCCAACTGCTGCACTGACGCAGCCTCACCCGATGGTCAGCTCAAGAACGGCCGGGTGGCCAGCAGGTAGATCAGCAATGCCCCCAGCGGGGCGATCAACGGCAACCACGGCAACTGCAACGGAAACGACGCCGCCACCAAACCGGCGACGGTAAACCCCACGGCGCCAACCGCGGTCGGCCAGCTGTCCAGCACCACCGGCGCGGACATTCCGACCGCATGGCGGCATACCAGGTAGGAGGCGGCGCACAGTCCCGACAGTGCGACGAACACCAGCGGCGGGTGCGACAGCATGACTGTGACCGCCGCCAGTAGCACGGCAACCGTTGCGGCAGTACGGAATACCATGCCGATCGCGACCGCGATCAGCGCCGGCACCCAGGCGGCAACGGCGAATCCGTGCCAGCCGTCGGCGGCCAGTCCCACCATGAGCAGACCGAATCCCGTCGCGAACGCGGGTGCGCCCACCCGCGCTAACGCGTCCGCACCGCCGTCAGCCACGAAGCCTCCCCCGCACCCGACGGCGCCGATCCGGCAGCACACCCATGGACTGCTCCAGACCGCTGTCGCTCGGCCACGCCACAATGTCCACCCCGATGGTGGCCATGTCACGATACATAGCGGAGCGCTGCAGCGCCCACATCCGGTCCACCAAGGGATCCTGTTCGTCTTCAAACGGCGACCTATCGAGGATGTCGACGGCCAGCACGACATGGCCCCGCCTGCGCAGATCGATTAAGGCCAGCGCGAATTCGGTGTCGAGCAATGTGGAAAACGCGATGACGATCGCCCCGGCGGGAACGGCCGCGCGCGGCGCCAACGTGCCCGTGGTGTGTTCGAATCGATCGCCGGCGCCAAGCACGGTGTCGAGCACCCGGTAGAACTGGCGCTGCCCGATGTCAGCCCCCAGCCAGCGCGGGCGGTTGCCCCCGAGTGCGACGATGCCGGCCCGGTCGCCGTAGCGCAACGCGGTTTGCACCACTTGCGCCGCGCCGCGAACGACTCGTTCAGTGGCCTCGGTCGCAGGTCCCGCCGGCTGCCGATACCCGTCGATCAGCACCACCACGTCGGCGGCACGGTCGGTCAGCCGCTGCGTCACATGTAGTTGGCCGCGGCGTGCGCTCACCGGCCAATTGACGGCGCGCAGTTGGTCACCGGGCACGTACGGGCGAATGTCGGCGTATTCCACACCCGGACCGATATGCCGGGTCAAGTGGGCACCCAACCGGTCGAGCAACTCGGTCTGTGGGATGGGCGTCGGCTGCGGCGGCGTCAACGGGAAGACGATGACGTCGGCGGCCCCGACGACGGCCGTTCCGGTGACCAACCCGCCGCGGGCAACGACATCGACGCGCGCCCCAATGGAGTACCGGCCCCAGCGCTGCGCGGTGGCCGTGATGGTTTTCGTTTGGCCCGAATCGGATTCGGGGATCTCGAACTCCATGCCCGCTATGTCCGGAACCGTGACCTGGACGGCCGAAGCCCCGTCTTGTTGGCTCACCCATACCCTGATGTGTGCCGGCTCATGTTCGAAGCAGCGCTGAGTGTCGGGCTCGCCGTGCACGTGAATCGCCGGGACAGGTCGTTGCCAGCTGAGGGAGCACAGCACGCCGAGCAGCGGTGCAGCGAAGGCGATCAGTTGCCACTGGGCGCCGATCACGGCAGCGGCCATCGCGAACCCGGCGCAAGTGGCGATAGCTCGCGTCAATTCCGATGCACGCCAGCGCAACTCGGCCCGCACGCTGCTCGTCACGGTGGGCTCATCCGGACTCTCCGGTGCTGGCGCCGGTGCGGGGCACCGGGAGGCGGTGCAGCAGCTCTCCGATGACATCGGCGCCCTGGATCTTGCGGACCCACATTTCCGGGCGCAGGGTGATGCGGTGTGAAACCGCCGCGGTGGCAAGCGCCTTCACGTCCTCGGGGATCACGTAGTCGCGACCGAGCAGCAACGCGCGGGCGCGCGCGAGTTGCACCAGATCGAGTTCGGCGCGCGGGCTGGCGCCCACCGCAACCTGCGGGTGGTGCCGCGTCGCGTTGGCCAGCGACACCACGTAGTGCAGGACGTCTTCGTGCACGGTCACCTGCTCGACCGATTCACGCATGGCCAGCAGGTCGTGCGCATCCACCACCTGATCGACCACCGGTTCGGCCGAACCGCGTTCGAGGCGGCGGCGCAGCATCGACGTCTCATCGCTCTCACTGAGATACCGCAGTTCCAATCTGATCGCGAAGCGGTCGAGTTGCGCCTCGGGCAGCGGATATGTGCCCTCATACTCGATCGGGTTGTCGGTTGCCAGGACGATGAAAGGCTTTGGCAGTTGGTGTGTTTCGCCGTCGATGCTGACCTGGCCTTCGGCCATCGCCTCCAGCAGCGCCGCCTGAGTCTTGGGCGGAGTGCGATTGATCTCGTCGGCCAGCAACAAGTTGGTGAAGATGGGTCCGGGCCGGAATGCGAAGCGACCGGACTGCATGTCGTAGATCGTTGACCCGAGCAGGTCCGCCGGCAACAGGTCGGGCGTGAACTGCACCCGGGTGAATTGCAGTCCTAGCGCTGCGGCAAAGGACCTCGCGATCAGTGTCTTACCCAGGCCGGGGAGGTCTTCGATGAGGATGTGGCCGCGCGCGAGGACTGTGGTGAGGATGAGCTTCAGCGCGGAGCGTTTTCCGACCACCACGCGTTCTATTTCGTCCAGAATCGCCTCGCAGTGTGCGGTCGTGGTTGCGGCCGGCAGCGTCATATTCGGGTCGCGCCTCCTGTCATACCTGCTCGAGCTTCAGCAGAATCTCTTCCAGCGCCGCGCGGCCCGGGCCGGGTTGGCTGTCACCGCTGCGCGTGACGTTGTTGGGGTTGACCCACTCCCACAGTTCCACGCCGAAAAGCATGCGCCCGGTTACGTGAAAGGCCGCGGGATCCTTGGATTGCCGTTGACCGGTTGTCATTTCGTAACGGCGCGCGAGCATCGGCCGCAGATGCCGGTCCCAGTCGGCGCGGGTTGACTCCGCCCACCGGATCGTCGTCTCGGTCTTGGAGAGCCAGCGGCGCAACGAATCCCCTAGCTCGTCGGCGTCCGGCTCTGCGTCGGCCGCGGCTCCGCGCGCCAGGGCACGACGAAGACTGAGCAGCACCAGAGCCAGCCCGACACCGGAGGCCGTCAATACCAGCCGTCGATCATGCTGCGCCAGAGCCAGCAGCTCTATGCCGATGATGAGACAAATGCCCAGCGTCGTCGTCTTTTTCATACGACGCTCCGCGAACCCAGCTCGTCGAGCACCAGCCGCAGCACGCGCACCGCCATGTCGCGATGGCCTTCGTTCATCACGTGAGGGCTGAATCGCGCCTCGGCGAACAGGTTCACCAATTGGACGGCGTTATCGGCGTGCAGGGCGTGGTGTTCAACCGCACGGGCCAACACCTCGGTCGGGGTGTCGAATTCCTGGGGGACGGCACCGGGAACATGCGCGAGTTCACGTTCCATCGCGGCATAGCAGGCGATGATCGCCTCTCTCGGTTCACGGCTGAGGTCGGTCATCTCGGCCAGTCCACGCTCGGCTGCCCGCGCCAGCGATTCAGAACGCGCCGGCGGCACCGGAGATTCGCCGGGTTCGTCGGCCATGGCGGGTGCCACCGGCCGCCACCGCCGCCGCGTCGCGGCGACCGTTCCGGCGACAAACACCATCAACATCGCGACGGTGCTGGCAAGCAGGATCCCGAGCACGTTCTGCGAGCCGTCGCGAGGACGATGCGGATTCTGCTGCGCAGGCGGCGCGGGGGCATGCGCCGACGGTGCCGCGCCGCTATCCGGTGGTGACGGAGCAGGAGCGACTGAGTGTGTTGTAAACAGCCGGGCCAACAGCATCACGATCAGCAGCCAGGCCGCAATCACGCCGAGTCCGATCAGCAGCACGCGCCAGGTCGGTCGACCCTTGCCGGTGCCGAGCATGCCGGACAGCGCGCCGGCACTCGGCGCGGGCGCGCGCGGGTCCCGCAATCGCGCCACCACGGCGATCGTGATCAGGGCAAGCGTCACAGCGAGCAGGGCCACCACGAAGGCCAGCGCCGCCCGGCCGCCCGATTCGCTGCGTACCGCGTCCTGGCGAGCGGGGATGTAACCGTGAAGCGCGGCAGCGACCATGAGCAGCAGAGCGATCAGGGCAACGACCCGCCCTGTCGGCTTGTCCATACCAAGCATTGGCACACCACTCGACCGGTTGCCTGCCGCCGTTGCGGCACTAGCTTTGCTCATACTTGCACGTCAGGGGTGCGAGGGCCAGGACCGGCGTTCGCGCTTATCCACAGTCGGCAGTTCATCCACATATCTCCCTTCGGCCGGTTGAAATCGAACGTATGTTCTATAGCGTGGACCGGGTGGGCACTTTTATGGACGCCGAACGGGCGCGGGAGCGAATCTGCTCCGCGCTTGACGCGATCGATGCGGCCCATGAAGCGCTGCGTCAGACTCCGTCGGAGATGGTCGGCAACGCCTTTCGGGTTGACCTGGCCGAACGGCTGGAAGCCCAGGACCGCATCAATCGGGGTCTGATGTATCGGGTCTTCGGTGAGATCGCCGACCCACCGGACGAGGCGGCGTGTGTGCCAGCGGTGCGCGGCGTGTTGTGGGCGCGGCTTCGCATCACGCCCAGAGAAGTCGCGCGCCGCTTCAGGCTCGCGGCGCGTCTGCGGCCGCGACGTTCGCTGACCGGCGCACCGTTGGCACCCGAGCTGCCGGCGTTGGCCGCGGCGGTGGCCGCCGGGGCGGTCGGCGAAGACCACATCCGCGCCGTGTGCGCCGCGGTCGACACGTTGCCGTCCTGCGTCTCCCCTGTCGATGCGGCCGACGCGGAGCGCACGTTGGTGCAGCACGCGACGAAGCTCGACGCCGCGGTGGTCACCAGGCTGGGCCACCGGATTGCCGACTATCTCAATCCCGACGGCCGTTTCACCGATGTCGATCGGGCGCGCCGTCGGGGTCTGCAGCTGAGCCCGCAAGGGCCCGACGGGATGTCGAGGCTCACCGGCCTACTGGATCCCGAGGCCCGTGCTTACTTCGAAGCCCTGGAAGCGGCGGTGCGGCCCGGCCGCCACCAGACGCCCGACAGCGATCCCGAGGCGCGCGACGACCGCACACCGGCCCAACGCTGCCACGACGCCCTCAAGCTCGGCCTCGAAACGGCTATCGCCACCGGCGGTTTAGGGAGACACCGCGGCCATCCCGTCACCGTGATCGCGACCACCACGCTGGCCGAACTGGACCAGGCCGCGCACGCAGCGGTCGACGATTCGATTCCGATGCCCGCGCCTGCGCGCACCGGCGGCGGCTCGCGGCTGCCGATGCCGGATCTGATTCGCATGGCCGCCAAGGCAATTCACTATCTCGCGGTGTTCGACGAGCACACCGGCCGGCCGTTGTATCTCGGGCGCCAGAAACGGATCGCAACCGCGGATCAGCGCCTCATCTGCTTCGCCCGGGACCGCGGATGTACCCACCCCAGTTGCCTGGCACCCGGCTATCACTGCGAGGTCCACCATGCACACGAATGGGCGGACGGAGGCGGGACCGACGCCGACAACCTGTTCTTCGCCTGCGGCTCCGACCACGGCGCGGTGGGCAGGGGCGAATGGCGCACTTCGGTCGTCGGCAATGGGCGACTTGGTTGGACCGACGGCCATGGACCGCCCGCCGTCAATCACGCTCACCATCCCGATGAGCTCCTTCGCGGCGATCCCGACGAGCTCCTTCGGGGCGATCCTGACCCATTCTTTCGCGGCGATCCCGACCCGAATGAAGGTAATTGACGTTGCAGTAGTTTTGGCGCCATCCGTTTTGTTACCAATTTCGCCGGGTAGCCGGGGTGGGTCCATCCAATCGACATTGGGAGAAAAATATGGGCGCCACAAGAAATCACGTCACGCCTGCACGCCGGCCACTCGCAACGCTCAGTGCGGGTGTGGCTGCGCTTGCTGTGAGCGGAGCACTCGGTGCGGCGATTGCCCCCGCTGCCGCAGCCCCGTCCATACCAGGCAACGGAAATGAGCCCACAGTAAGGTTCCTGCCGGACGATCCGCCGCCACCTGCACCGCCGGGACCTCCTGGCGCTCCAAACACTCCGGGCGTCCCTGGCGCACCGGGCGCCCCGCAACCAATGGGCGCACCTAGCGCACCGGGCGCCCCGCAACCGTTGGGCGCACCCACCGCACCAGGCGCACCGGGTACACCTACCGCACCTACCGCACCCGGCGCACCGGGGGCACCTGCTGCCGGACCGGGCGCACCAGGCGCACCGGGTGCACCGCAACCGATGGGCACACCCACAGCACCAGGCACACCGGGCGCACCTACCGCACCAGGCGTCCCCGGCGCACCTGCTGGCGGACCGGGCGCCCCGGGCGCTCCCGAACCAATGGGCGCACCCACCGCACCAGGCACACCGGGCACACCTACCGCACCTGGCGTAGCCGGCGCACCGGGAGCACCTGCTGCCGGACCGGGCGCCCCAGGGGCTCCGGAACCAATGGGCGCACCCACCGCACCAGGCACGCCTGGCGCACCTGCCGCCCCTGGCGCGCCGGGCGCTCCGGCACCGCTGGGCACACCCACCGCACCTGGCGTCCCCAGCGCACCGGGTGCACCGGGTGCACCGGGTGCACCTAACGCGCCGGGAGTCCCGGGCGCACCTGGAGCCCCGGGTGTTCCCGGGCCCGCGGCACCAGCTGGCCAGTAAACCGGGCCGGTTCTGACCCGTCGCGACGGCGGATGGCTCAGCAGTAACCGTGATGGGGGAAGCGAGATGCTTTCCCCATCACGGCTGCCAAAGCGAACTCGAAGGCTGGTCGAATAACCGCAGCCGCGGCACATTCAGCGCGTTGACCGCGAACGCGCCGCGCTAGTCCACCGTGAAGGGCCGCAAGCTGCCGTCGAGCACTTGAAGGTGGCCGATCGTGCGCCCGGTGACCTTGGCGGGATCGACCAAAGCCAATTCGACTGCTGCGCGGGCGAATTCATCCGCAGACGCGGTGTCATCGAAGTTGCGGGCATAGTACGAGAGCCCCGGCGTGAGAATAGCTTTGGACGGCGACAACGCGTTGACCGCGATGTGGTGGTCGGTCAGATCGTATGCCGCGCACTGGGTCAGGTGCTCGAGCGCGGCCTTGGACCCGCCGTAGCCGGGCAACACCCCGCCGCTGCGGTCGGCGTACGGGCCGTCGCCGGGCAGTCGCGAGGCGACCGAGGTGATGTTGATGATCGAGCCGCCTCCGGCCTCGATCATGTCGGGGCACACCATCTGCATCAGCTCGTAAGCGGCGAAAACCGCGATGTCGAAATGCCGCCGATACGCGTGCAAAGGAGTGCTGACGAAACCCGGCCAGCCGGGTTTGGCGGCCTCAGCTGGCTTGGCACCGCCCGCGGCGTTGGCCGCCGGCTTACCGGCGCCCTTGTCGGGCTTGTCACGCGGTTGCGCACCCGGCACCGGCGGGCGGCCGGGCGCGGTAAAGGCCGCATTGTTGACGAGAATTCCAATGGGGCCCAACGCCTCTCGTGCCGACTCCACCAGCCGGGCGATTTGGTCGCGGTCGGTCAGATCGGCCCGTACCGCCACCGCGTGGCCGCCGGCCGCCTCGATGTCGGCTACCGTCTCGCCGATGGTCCCCGGCAGTCGGTCATCCCATACTTCTTCGGTGCGTCCGGCGACCGCCACCGCGGCGCCCTCGGCCGCCAGGGCCAATGAGATCGCCCGTCCCAGGCCGCGGCTACCTCCGGTGACGATCGCGGCACGGCCCGCGAGTCGCCCCGTCATCGCCGTACCCCATGCACCACGATGGCCGTGGTTTGCTCCACCCATGCATCGTCGAGGTCTTCTTCCGGGCGCAGCAGCATTCGCAGCATGGTCGCTCCCCCAATCAGTTCGATCAAGCGGTCCGGATCCACATCGGGATGCGCTTCGCCGCGGTCGACCGCCTCACGCAACCGCATCCGCACCGCGGTGAACAAGTCCGCGAATCGCGCCATCACTCGCGCGTTGAGCGCGGGGTCGGCCGTCATGTCGGCAACCAACCCGGGCAGCGCGGCCCGCACCACCGGCGTGGTGAATACGTCACGGGTGGCCTCGATCATCATCCGCATGTCGGCGGCGATGTCCCCGGCCGGCGACTCCAGCGCGGTCGGAGTCGTCGGGAAGGCAGCCTCGTGCACCAGTTCGGCTTTGCTCGACCACCGCCGGTACAGCGCGGATTTCGTGGTGCCCGCGCGTTCGGCAACCGCGGCCAGGCTGATGTTGGAATAGCCCGTTTGGACAAGCAATTCCGCGGTCGCCGATAGGATGGCCGAGTCGATACGCGGATCGCGCGGGCGGCCGGCGCCGGAAGCCTTGTCAAGGCCGGACGGGTCTGCTTTCATAACGCTACCTACCGTATCGTAATTGCCTCAACGAAGGAGGCACCTATGGCAACAGAACCGGCGGTCGACAATGTCGACCGGCTCCAGCGCTCCAGTCGCGACGTCACGACGTTGCCGGCGGTCATGTCACGTTGGCTCTCCACCGTACTGCCGGACGCCGCGAAACCCGAGGTGACCGTGGAGAGTGGCGTGGACTCGACGGGTATGTCGTCGGAGACCATCATTCTCACCGCGCGCTGGCAGCAGGATGGGCGGCCGACTGAGCAGAAGCTTGTCGCGCGGGTGGCGCCGACCGCCGAGGACGTGCAGGTCTTCCCGACCTATCGGCTAGACCACCAATTCGACGTCATCCGCAAAGTCGCCGAACTGACCGACGTGCCCGTGCCTCGGGTGCGCTGGCTGGAGAACACCGGCGACGTCCTCGGCACCCCGTTTTTCGTGATGGACTACGTCGCGGGTGAGGTGCCCCCCGACGTCATGCCTTATACGTTCGGCGGCAACTGGTTCGCCGACGCGCCCGCCCAGCGCCAGCGCGAACTGCAGGACGCCACCGTCGGCGTACTGGCGACGCTGCACTCGATTCCGGACGCGCAGAACAAGTTTGGGTTCCTCACCAAGGGTCAGACCGGGGACACCGCGTTGCGCAAGCACTTCAATTGGGTGCGGTCCTGGTATGACTTCGCGGTACCCGACATCGGCCGATCACCCTTGCTGGAGCAAACCTTCGACTGGCTGGAGGCCAACTGGCCGGCTGAGGCGGCCGCCGCCGAGCCGGTGCTGCTGTGGGGCGACGCCCGGGTCGGCAACGTGTTGTACAACGACTTCCGGCCGGTGGCGGTACTGGACTGGGAGATGGTGACGCTGGGGCCGCGTGAGCTCGATGTGGCCTGGATGATATTCGCGCACATGGTCTTTCAAGAGCTCGCCGGCCTGGCAACGTTGCCGGGGCTGCCCACGGTGATGCGCGAGGAGGACGTGCGCGCCACCTATGCGCGGCTGGCCGGCGTCGAAGTCGGTGACCTGCACTGGTTTTACGTGTACTCCGGCGTGATGTGGGCGTGTGTATTCATGCGCACCGGGGCCCGGCGGGTGCATTTCGGCGAGACCGAAAAACCCGAGGACGTCGAATCCCTGTTCTACCACGCCGGATTGATGCGAAGGCTTATCGGAGAGGACCAATAATGCTCGGACCGCTCGACGAATTTCCGGTACATCAGATTCCCCAGCCGATCGCGTGGCCGGGCTCATCGGACCGCAACTTCTATGACCGCTCCTACTTCAACGCCCACGACCGAACCGGGAACATCTTCGTCATCAGCGGTATCGGCTATTACCCCAACCTCGGGGTGAAGGACGCGTTCTTGCTCATCAGGCGCGGTAATACCCAGACCGCGGTACATGTTTCGGACGCTATCGATCAGGATCGGCTCAATCAGCACGTCAACGGTTACCGGATCGAGGTCATCGAGCCGCTGCAGAAGCTGCGACTGGTGCTCGACGAAACCGAGGGCCTCGCAGCCGATCTCACCTGGAATGGGCTGTTCGACGTCGTCCAGGAACAACCGCACGTGCTGCGGTCAGGCACCCGAGTCACGCTGGACGCGCAGCGCTTCGCGCAGCTGGGCAGCTGGAGCGGGCACATCCTGATCGACGGCGAGGAAATCACCGTCGACCCCAACACCTGGCTGGGCAGCCGCGACCGGTCCTGGGGCATCCGTCCGATCGGCGAGGCCGAACCCGCGGGCCGGCCCGCCGACCCGCCATTCGAGGGCATGTGGTGGCTCTATGTGCCGATGGCCTTCGACGAGTTCGCGATCGTGCTGATCATCCAGGAGGAGCCCAACGGGTTCCGTTCGCTCAACGACTGCACCCGCATCTGGCGCGACGGCCGCGTCGAGCAGCTGGGCTGGCCGCGAGTCAAGATCCACTACCGGTCCGGGACCCGCATCCCGACCGGCGCGACCATCGATGCCACCGCCCCCGACGGCACCGCAGTGCACTTCGACGTCGAGTCCAAGCTGCCGGTGCCTATTCACGTCGGCGGCGGCTACGGCGGCGACTCGGACTGGATACATGGCACCTGGAAGGGCGAGAAGTTCGCCGAGCGGCTGACCTACGACATGACCGACCCGGCCATCGTCGCCCGCGCGGGCTTCGGCGTGATCGACCATGTCGGCCGTGCGGTGTGCCGCGACGGCGACGGCGAGCCGGTGGAGGGCTGGGGCCTGTACGAGCACGGCGCGCTGGGTCGGCACGATCCGTCCGGATTCACCGACTGGTTAACCGTCGCTCCGTAGCCGGTACCGCGCGCCGGGGTGATCGTCGGGCAGCAGCGGCCCGGCGGTCCCCAACCGTTGCCGCAGGGTCGAACGCGGCGGGTGCTCGGGCACGCGTCCGCGTCGACGCAGCTCGGGGACAACCAGCTTGGCGAAATCGACGAACGTACCCGGGGTGGTCACGTAGGCCAGATTGAACCCGTCGACGTCGGCTTCGGCCACCCACCGCTCGAGTTCGTCGGCCACTTCGGTCGGCGAACCCACCAGCACCGGGCCGCGGCCGCCGATGCCGATCTCGTCGGCCAGTTCCCCTACCGTCCACGCTCGCTCCGGGGCCGCGGTGGTGAACGAGGCCAGCGCCGAGCGGTTGGCGTCCGTCTCGACGTACTTGAGCGGTTCGTCGGGGTCCCGTTCGGCCAGGTCGACCCCGGTCCAGCCGCCGAACAGCGCCAGCGCACCGGCGGGGCTGACGAACCGCCGGTATTCACGCAGTTTGGCGACGGCCTCGTGGTGGGTCTCGGCGAGCACCGGGGTCACCATGGTGAACACCTTGATAGAACGCGGATCCCGGCCCAGCTCGGCGGCGGCCGTGCGCAACGCCCGCACCGGACCACGCACGATCTGCGGTGTCGGACCCGAGACGAAGACCGCCTCGGCGTGAGCCGCCGCGAACCGGATGCCCCGCGGTGACGCCCCGGCCTGAAACAGCACCGGCGTACGTTGCGGCGACGGCTCGCACAGAAACGGGCCGGGCACCGAGAAATAGCGACCCTTGTGCTCGATGGCGTGCACCTTGGCCGGGTCGGTGTACACGCCCCGTTCCGCGTCGCGAACCACGGCGTCGGCCTCCCACGATCCCTCCCACAGCTTGTAGCAGACCTCGAGGTACTCGTCGGCGATCTCGTAGCGCTGGTCGTGCGGGATCTGCGCGTCCAGGCCCAAATTCCTTGCCGCACTGTCCAAATAGGAAGTCACGATGTTCCATGCCACCCGGCCGCCGGTGAGGTGATCCAGCGTCGAGAGCCTGCGGGCCAGCGCATATGGCTGTTCGTAGGTCAGCGACAGGGTGATCCCGAAGCCGAGGTTGTCGGTCACCGCCGCCATCGCGGAGACCGCCGCGGTCGGGTCGTTGACCGGGAACTGCGCGGCGTCGGCGACCGCCGCGTCTCGGGACGCCCCGTAGACGTCGTAGACCCCGAGCACATCGGCGAGAAACAGCGCGTCGAACCCGCCGGTCTCCAGGATGCGGGCCAACTCGGTCCAATAGCCCAGTTCACGGTAGCGGTAACCCTGATCATCGGGGTGACGCCATAACCCCGCCGACTGATGCCCGACGCAGGCCATGTCGAAGGCGTTGAGAAAGATCCTGCGCGGCTCACTCATCCGATCTGATCCTCACGCGTCTCGCGCGCCGCAGCTGCGGCGGCGATCGTGATCGCCGCGAGCACCGCGAAGTAACCCACGATCAACCACGGCCTGCCGCCGCCGAGGACCAGTAGCGATGCGGCGATCAACGGCGCGAAACCTCCGGACAGCACCGCGCCGATCTGATAGCCCAGCGACGCGCCGCTATAGCGCACCCGGGTGTCGAAGAGTTCGGCGAACCAGGCCGCCTGGGGCCCATACATCGCATCATGAACCACGTTGACACCGAACACGATTGACAACACCACCCACAGCGCCGATCCGCTGCCGGCGGCCACGAAGAACAACACCAGGGCCACGACTCCGGCCAGCGCGCCGAACAGATACGGCGGCCGCCGCCCCACCCGATCCGACAGCAGCGCCCAGCCCGGCGTGCTGAGGAAGCCCAGCGCCGACGAGACCAGCACCGCGATCAGACCCACCGCGCTGCTCTTGCCGAATGAATCCTGAAGGTAGGTTAATGAATACGTCGTCAGCAGCACGAAAAGCCCGATCTGCGAAAGGCGCAACCCGGTGGTGATGACGACATTGCGCGAATCCGTGCGCAGCACTTCCACTATCGGCAGTCGGGCAAGTTCGTCGTGCTGCTTGAGCCGATCGAAAATCTCGGCATCGGTCAGCTTGAGCCGGACGAGCAGGCCGACCAAGACCAGAAAGATGCTCAGCAGGAAGGGAATTCGCCATCCGTAGCCGAGGAAAGCGGTGGGGCCGGTGACCTTGCGGACGAGAAAGAACACCGAGGTCGCCAACAGCATGCCAGCAGGGGAGCCCAGCTGAGTGAAGCTGCCGAACAGTCCGCGGCGATCGGGCGGTGCATGCTCCACCGAGAGTACCGCGGCACCACCCCATTCCGCGCCCACGGCAAGCCCTTGCAGCACACGCAGCGACGCCAGCAGCGCCGGTGCCAACAGCCCGGCCTCGGCATAGGTCGGCAACGTTCCGATGGCCGTGGTGACCAGACCCATCACCAACAGCGCGCCCACCAGAACGGCTTTGCGGCCCAACCGGTCGCCGAAGTGCCCGGACAATACCGCACCGAGGGGCCGGGCCCCGAATCCGGCGGCGTAGGTGGCGAACGATGCCAGGGTGCCCGCGGTCGGTGAGATGTTGGGGAAGAACAGCGGTTTGAAGACCAGCGCGGATGCGGTCGCATACAGGTAGAAGTCATACCACTCGATGGTGGTGCCGATCATGCTGCCCAGAGCCACCGTACGCAGGTCGGGCTTGGCGTCGGCGACCGGGGCCGAACTGGCCGAACTGGCAGCAGGACTGGTGGCAGAGCTGGTCGAAATCACGTGGTCGCAGCGTAATTAACATAGTGAGGGCGGCATATGTTTGCCATCGCCGTGATGCGAACGCCCAGCGGTCCATCGTCCAGCTTCGGCGAATTTGCCCTAAAAACCGCGCAAATGCGGTTCACTAGACCGCGTGTCGAAACCGCCGCGGATTGTAGACGTTGTCGTGGTCGGTGCCGGCTTTGCCGGACTCGCCGCAGCGCGGGAGCTGACACAGCAGGGCCATGACGTGGTGGTTTTCGAGGGCCGGGACCGGGTCGGCGGGCGGTCGCTGACCGGCAGTGTCGCCGGATTGCCGGCCGATCTGGGCGGCACGTTCGTGGGACCGACCCAGGACGCCGTGTTGGCGATGGCGGCCGAACTCGACGTTCCGACCACCCCGACACACCACGACGGCAAGAACCTGATCCACTGGCGCGGGTGGACGCACGCGTATCACGGCACCATCCCCAAGCTTTCGCTGACCGGCCTGCTAGACATCGGGCGACTGCGGTGGCAGTTCGACAGGATCGCCCGCAGCATCCCGCTGGCGGCACCGTGGGATGCCCGCCGCGCGCGCGAACTCGACGGCCTGTCGCTCGGCAGCTGGTTGCGCTCGGTCCGCGCGACCGCGTCCTCCCAGGACCTGCTGGCGATCGTGGCGCGGGTGACCTGGGGATGTGAACCCGACGAGGTGTCGATGCTGCACGCCGCCCGCTACGCGCACGCCGCCGGCGGGCTGGACCGGCTGCTCGATGTCGAGGATGGTGCCCAACAGGACCGTTTTCCCGGTGGCACGCAACAGATCGCCGAGGCCGCGGCCGCCGAACTGGGCACCCGGGTGGTGCTCAACGCCCCGGTACGGCGGATCGAGCGACACGGCGCAGGCGTCACCGTCACAACCGACCTTGGCGAGACCGAGGCCGGATTCGTCATCGTCGCCATCCCGCCGGCCCATCGCACCTCGATCGAGTTCACTCCCCCGCTGCCCGCCGAGTACGAACAACTCGCCCGGCACTGGCCGCAGGGTCGGCTCAGTAAGGCCTACGCCGCCTACTCCACGCCGTTCTGGCGGACCAACGGATTTTCCGGGCAGGCCTTGTCCGACGAGGGCCCCGTCTTCATTACGTTCGACGTCAGTCCGCACCCGGACGGCCCCGGCGTCCTGATGGGTTTCGTCGACGCCCGGGCCTTCGACTCGCTACCCGGCGATCAGCGCCGCCGTGACGCATTGCGCTGCTTCGCAACGCTTTTCGGTGATGATGCGCTCAAACCTTTGGACTATGTCGATCATCGTTGGGGCGTCGAGGAATTCGCTCCCGGCGGCCCTACCGCTGCGGTGCCGCCGGGATCCTGGACGAGATTCGGGCCGTGGTTACGTGAACCGGTCGGGCCGATTCACTGGGCCGGCACCGAAACCGCCGACGAGTGGACCGGGTTCCTCGACGGCGCCATCAGGTCCGGGCAGCGCGCGGCGGCCGAGATCACCGCCCTGCTATGAGCTGATCCGGCGGGTGGCCGCGTTGTGCATCGCCATTTCGGCGAGGCCGCGCAACTGACGGTTCACCTCGCGCGGGTGTTCCAGCATCGAGCAGTGGCCGCCGGGCAGTTCCACCAACTCGATCAGATTGGGCGCGCTGCGTGCGATCTCGCGGGACTGGCTGATCGGTGTCAGCCGGTCGCGTTCGCTGCCGATGACCAGCGTCGGGACGGTCAGCCCGTCCAGGTTGAGATACCGGGACCCCAACGAGGCGACCAGCGCCCTCGCGCATCCGGCCCGGCCCGCGGGTGATGTCTTTTCGAAGAGCTCGTAGACAATCCTGGCGATGCTCGGGTCGGCGTCGCGTCCGGTCGCCAGCATCGCCACCACGTAGCGGCTCGGAATGCGCGCCGCACCCGGCACCGGGAACCCGCCGAACGCGTTGATCAGGGCACGCCCGGCCAGAACTCGAGCCGGTGACAATCCGTATGGGGCCGACAGGAGTTGCACCTTTCCGATCAGATCACCGGTGGTGGTGTTGATCAGCGCGACGGCGTCCGCACGACGGGGAACCTTGTGGCGGTAGCGCTCCGACCAGGCGGCGATGGTGATGCCGCCCATGGAGTGACCGGCCACCACCGCCCGCTCGTGCGGCGCCAGGGTCGCATCGAGCACCGAATCTAGATCGGATGCAAGGTGTTTGAGGCTGTAGTTCTTGGTTCTCGGCACGCCGCTGCGGCCGTGGCCGCGATGATCGAAGGCGATCACCCGGTAGTCGGTGGACAGGTCTGCGATCTGATATGCCCACGCCCGAATCGCGCAGGTGATGCCGTGCGCCAAGACAATCGGATAACCGTCGGGCGGTCCGAAGACCTCGGCGTGCAGCCGGGTACCGTCGGCCGCCCGGACCGTCACAGTCTCACTCGGCGGCAACTGGTCGGGGAACGGGTCAACTGGGCGAGCCGAACGTCGAGCACTCATGACCGCTCCCCCTCCAACGCGTCGCCGTTGCCGCAGCAAGGATGCGACGATCTTAGCCTTCAGTGCGGTCCGTTTTTGGGAATTTCGCCAAGAAATTCTTACGAGCCGCTTATATTTGTGTTCTGGTCGCGGCCGCGACCGGCGTGGTCGACGTGCGATCGCGGTCGCCTGCGCTTCGCACCAGCCCGCCTGCACAACGGGGCGTTCATCCCCCGCAGGTCAGGACGCCGAAGATTGTTGCCTCAGCGTGGTGTGCGGGCTTTGGCCATAGGTCCGCCGGTAGAGCACCGCGAAGCGCCCGGTGTGCGCGAACCCCCACCGCTGGGCGATTTCGGTGACCGTCGAGTTGGCGCTCGTTGCCGCTATCAACTCTTGATGAGCGCAGCTGAGCCGGACACGACGCATGTACTCGGTCGGCGTGGTATCGAGTTGGCGGCGGAAAAGGTACTGGACCGCCCTGGGCGTCAGATGCACCGCGGCAGCGACGTCGTTGATGCCGATGTCCTCGTTGGTATGGCAGTGGATGAAAGCCACCGCCTCTTTGAGTGTTTCGGGTAGCGCGAGGTCGCTGGCCGGGTCCTGCTCGGCCAGGTTGGACGGGTAGCACTCGAGCAGCGCGCCGGCCAACAAATTGGCCATACCCGCGACAATGAGCGGTTGGTGGGCGCTATCGACGGAGGCCAGCGTCGTAACCACGTAATCCAGCGCTCGCTGCCAGGCACGTACGGCAGCTCGTGACCGTGGCCGCCAATTGATGAACTGGGTCTGCTGCACCAGCGACGTGCGCCAATCTGCGGCGACTTTGTGCAGCACGTCCGCCTCGATTGTCACGACATCGAAACGTGCACCGTTGCAATGTAATACGCATGGCATACCGTGTGCGACGAGAATGGGAAAGTCCGCGGTCACCACAGGGCCCCCCGCGATGCCCAATGATCCCGCGCGCGGCTGGATCACCACAACGGTGTCGGACGCCGGGATCTCGAGTGCCAATCGCCCTTGAACGATGACCTCGTCGACCGTCATCGAGTGAGCCTCACTGCGCCGATGTGTCACCGCGGCATGGTTGGCCAGCCCGGATATCCGCCAGCCCGGCTGGTACGCGGTGGCGAAGAAGCGACAGGCCGCTTGCGTGTCGCTAGTGCGAAACTGCTTGTATTCCACCGCGACTGGATGGAACGTGTGCAACGCTGGATCGCGCCCCAGCGCGGGACGAGCCGGGCAATAGCCGGCCCGTGTCGCTTCAATGGGTTCACCGGCAGAACCGACCGACCCGTTTAGGGGTTTGACGTCGGTCCCCCTTGTCGCGCTAGTCACGGCCAGCCTCGAGGACGGGCCCAGGGCGCCCCGATCATTGCATCGACCGCGCCGCCGCGGGCGCAGTTGTCGGTGACCGATCTTGCGGCGTCAGACTGTCATAGATGTTCAACGAGTCCAGCGCGATCCGCTGCCAGGTGAACCGGGACAACGCGCGGCTGCGACCCGCCGCACCCATGCTCTGGCACTGAAAGCTGTGCGCAAGAAGCCTTCTCAAGGCCGCCGCCAACCCGGCCGGATGTTCCGGCGCCACGACCAGGCCGGTGATGTCGTCAAGTACAACGTCGGCCAGCACACCCACGGCGGCCACCACCACGACCACACCGCTGGCCATGGCCTGCAGTACAGTGGCGGCTCGTGGCGGTTGCCGGGGTGTACACACCACCACGTCGGCGGACCGGATCAACTTGGGCAATTCGCGGTCGGTGACTGCGCCGGCAAACTGAATACGGTGGGCCACACCGAGTTCCGCGGCGAGATGCGACAAGTGGGCCCGCGCGTCGTCGTGCTGGCTGTTGTTGGGTTGACCCTCGGCGATCACCAGCTCCGCGCCACTAACCTTGGGCAAAGCCCGTATCGCAATATCGATGCCGTTGTACCACAGCGGGTTTGGTGTCACACACAGAATGCGCTGCAAGCTGCCGCGGCAGGCAGCCGGACCGCTCGGGGTGTAGCGCTCACCATCCACGCCGCATGTCAACGCGGACACTCGGACCCGACGACGACGTAGCCGGGCCAGCGCGTCCACATCAGCTTCGCTCTCTCCCGTCGTCCAGCTTGCGCTGCGTGCCAGCAGTGGCTCAATGCGTTCGCGTTCGCTGCACTGTTCGGCACCGGTCGGGCCACGCGATGTCGCCGACAGGCCTAGAAAGGTCTGGACGACGGGGATACGCCGACGGCGTGCCGCCAATTGTGCGGCCAGTCCGCCCAACCAGCCATAAGCGTGCACCACGTTGGGCGGCGCAGCCGACCAGGTCCGCTCGAGTATGGTTGCCCATTCGCCAACGTAGGGAAGTACGTCGACCGGGTCGGCCGACTTGCACGGGCCGACGGGAATGGAGACTCGGCGATAGCCGTCGGCGGCTGCCCCGGCATGCCGCCGGGCACCGCGTCGCAGGCAGGCCGTGACGTCATGGCCCTGGGTCGCCAGCGCGGCACCCAGCACCTCAGGGTCCTGCCCGAGGACGTCATCGCCGCTGACAATTGCAATCCTCAACTGCAATTCCCTCCGCGCGCCATCGTCCCATCCACCAATATCGAAGGGCATACCCTTGCGACTATTCACGAAACTCCGGCGACGGCCTCTTCGCCCATTGGCCGGGGGTTCGTCTGCCGTACTCCACATGACCTGCTCAAACACGCTGGCCCGGCCCCGGCCGTGGCAGGACTATGGCGATGCGGACACAAGGTGGAGACTTCAGGGATGTCGACCAGGGGGCATGCCTCCTGGCCCGATGCGCATCCGGCGCTTCACGCCCGGATCGGATCGTCGGGTCCGCGCCCGGCCACCAATGTCACCTCATTCGTCCGCGACCCCGGGCGCCTGGGAGTTCGTCAGTACCAAGGTGATCCCGCGGCTGCTGCCGTCAATTAGCATTTGACCAAACGACTTGAACACTGCTGTGTCAGAGCTGGCTTTCTCGGCCGAGCAATCCCCACACGGTTTTGCCGGACGACGTAGGCGTAGCGCCCCACACCCGACATAGCGCAGAGACGATGGCCAGTCCAGAGACCATGTCGACGCCGTGGGCGGGGTCCTCGTGCCGGCCCGGCATGTGCGAGCTGTTGTCCTCGACCGCGACGGTGACGGTGCCTTGATCGCTCTCCACAATCAACACCGGTGCGCTCTCGGTGTGGTCGAGGACGTTTTCGACAAAGACTGTCGCCACCGTCGCCGCAACCGGGATGACCTCATGGACGTCCCATCGGGTCAGCCAATCGGCGATCACCGTGCGTGCAATATCGAGACTGCTGGTGTTTCGCGCAAGGTCGATTCGTTCCCGCCGCCGAACTTGAACCTCCCGGCTGAGGACGGCTTCCAAGGCTACCTGCCGAGTAGGATATATCGGCACACGTCGGGTGACGCCGACTTTGGCGATCAACCGCCGGACCTGGTGTTGTGCACACACCAGCAGGATGGGCACGTCTGGCCAGATACTGACGTGCCAGCGAGCGCTGGTGAATACGGTCCAGGCTGAGGAGGATGGCGCGCACAGGCCGTTGATGTCGACGATCACCGCGCGGGGCTCGTCGATAGCGGCCTTGATTACCGTGTCACGGATGGTCCGATAGGTCGAGCTGTCGAGCACGCCCTCCATCGTCAGGAGCGGCATCTCCCGGCTCGTTTCCCGCTCGATCAGGACAAGCGGAAATTGGTCAGCCACTGCTTCACCCCTGGACAGCGGTGGTGGTCGACAACCGCTCGCGGAGCACCCTCATGTCCCGTGCCAGTCTCACCTTTTCCTGCGGGCTGCGCACCGCGGCAGCTGAAGTGGGCAACGGTCCGCTGCGGGCGATGATGCGAGCCGGGATGCTGGGCGCTCCGGCAGGCGCATGCAGCACCATCAGATATGCGAACGGCATATCCGGCGATAACCCGGCAGCAAGATTGGACAGCACTTCGACACCGCGTGCCGATGCACGGATTGCTACGACGCCTTGAAGGTCGACGGTTTCCGAAGTTTTACTCACCACTCTCAACTACCCCTATCGAGGGCAGGCAACCGCCCGTCTGCTGAATAGGGCCACATCCTTGCCGTTTGCGCCGGCTGGTCGGTGGTACACCCCACGGTTGAAAGGAGACGAGTCATGGCCACCGACCAGAATCCGAAGCAACGCGACTTGGAGCCGGCCCGGTTCCGTCGCGACACCGGATACCTGACCACGCAACAAGGGGTCCGTGTCGACCACACCGACGATTCGCTGACCGTCGGTGAGCGGGGGCCGACGCTGCTGGAGGACTTCCACGCCCGGGAGAAGATCACCCACTTCGATCACGAGCGCATTCCCGAACGAGTGGTTCACGCGCGCGGAGCCGGCGCCTACGGCTATTTCGAACCGTATGACGACTGGTTGGCGGAGTACACCGCAGCGAAATTCTTGATCGCACCCGGTGTTCAGACTCCGGTGTTCGTGCGCTTCTCCACCGTGGCCGGCTCACGGGGTTCGGCTGACACCGTCCGCGACGTACGCGGCTTTGCCACCAAGTTCTATACCGAACAGGGCAATTACGACCTGGTCGGCAACAACTTTCCGGTCTTCTTCATCCAGGACGGCATCAAGTTCCCCGACTTCGTACACGCGGTGAAACCCGAGCCGCACAACGAGATTCCGCAGGCACAGTCGGCACATGACACCCTATGGGATTTCGTGTCCCTGCAACCCGAGACCCTGCACACCATCATGTGGCTGATGTCGGATCGCGCGTTGCCGCGCAGCTACCGGATGATGCAGGGCTTCGGCGTGCACACCTTCCGGCTGGTAAACAGCAGCGGCGAAGGAACGTTCGTGAAGTTTCACTGGAAGCCGCGCCTCGGTGTGCACTCGTTGATCTGGGACGAGTGCCAGAAGATCGCCGGGAAGGATCCCGATTACAACCGTCGCGATCTCTGGGAGGCCATCGAGTCGGGCCAGTTCCCGGAGTGGGAACTCGGCGTGCAGCTTGTCGCCGAGGAGGACGAGTTCAAGTTTGATTTCGATCTTCTCGACGCGACGAAAATCATTCCCGAAGAGCAGGTTCCGGTTCGACCGGTCGGGAAGATGGTGTTGAACCGCAACCCCGACAACTTCTTCGCCGAGACCGAGCAGGTTGCATTCCACACCGCGAACGTGGTGCCGGGCATCGATTTCACGAACGATCCGCTGCTGCAGTTCCGCAATTTCTCCTATCTGGACACTCAGCTGATCCGACTGGGCGGACCGAACTTCGCTCAGCTGCCGATCAACCGTCCGGTGGCCGAAGTTCGAACCAACCAGCATGACGGCTACGGACAACACACGATCCCGCAGGGCCGCACCAGTTACTTCAAGAACAGCATTGGTGGCGGCTGCCCGGCGCTGGCGGACGATAACGTGTTTCGCCACTACACCGAGCGGCTGGATGGACAGGCAATGCGTAAGCGCGCCAAGTCCTTTGAGAATCACTACAGCCAGGCGCGGATGTTCTGGCAGAGCATGTCACCGGTGGAGGCCGAACACATCGTCGCCGCATTCGCCTTCGAACTCGGCAAGGTGGAAGTGCCCGAGATCCGTTCGGCCGTAGTGGGACAACTCGCGCGGGTCGACGGCGGGCTGGCCGCTCAGGTTGCCGCGAAGTTGAGACTTCCCGAGCCGCCGGAGGAGCCGGTCGATGACACGGCGCCCGTGTCGCCGGCGCTGTCCCAGATCGGCGTCAGCGACACCATAGCCTCGCGCAAGATCGCGGTGCTGGCCGCCGACGGCGTCGACGTGGTGGGAACCCAGCGCTTCATCGAGCAGATGAGCGAACGCGGCGCGATGGTTGAGGTGCTGGCCCCAGTCGCCGGCGGGATGTTGGAGGGCGGCTCAGGCGGCGAGCTCCCGGTCGACCGCTCGTTCACGACGATGGCGTCGGTGCTCTACGACGCCGTGGTGGTGGCGTGCGGGCCGCGGTCGGTCGCCACACTTTCCGACGATGGCTATGCCGTGCACTTCGTGACCGAGGCCTACAAGCACTTGAAGCCGATCGGTGCATACGGCGCGGGAGTCGACCTGCTGCGCACCGCCGGCATCACCAACCGTCTCGCCGAGGACACCGACGTCCTCAACGACCAGGCCGTCATCACCACGACGGCCGCCGCCGACGAGTTGCCCGACCGCTTCGTCGAGGAATTCGAAGCCGCGCTGGCCCGACACCGCTGCTGGGAACGGCGCACCGACCCGGTTCCGGCTTGAGGATTTGTTTTTTAAGCGGTCGGGGTGGGCATTCGGAGAGGTAAGGCGCCTCATTGTGAACAGGAGGATGGACATGCCACGTTCGTCAATCAAAAACGAAAAGCTATACCAAGATTTGCGCAAGAAGGGCGACTCGAAGGAGAAGGCTGCGCGGATTTCAAATGCCGCCGCCGGCCAGGGCAAGTCCAAAGTCGCGCGCAAGGGCGGCAAATCAGGTTCTTATCAGGACTGGACCGTTCCGGAGCTCAGGAAAAAAGCCAAAGAACTTGGCATGTCGGGATATTCAAGCCTGACCAAAGCCAAGCTAGTAGCCAAACTACGCAATCATTAGCCGGTGAGGCCCAGTCGATCGGCCAACACCAAAAACGCCACCGCGTAATCATTGTCGGCGGTTTGCGTTTTGATCGAATCCCAGTCCAGGCGTTCGCGCACCGCGCGCACCGCCGGCAGCAGCTTGGCGAAATCGCAGTGGTGCTCGTGCAGCGCTCGTAGCTGTTGGACGAGCACCATGGTGGGTGGCAGGACCGGCATAGTGATGGCCAGCACGTCGTGCTGTTCGGCGCGGTCCAACGTCGCGGCATCAACGGGCACTCCGTTAATACGATGCAGGACATCGACGAGTACGTCGGCGGTGCGGGCCTTGAACAGCCAATCTTCCGGAGGCCGTTCGATGTCGAATCCGGCGTCCGCCAGGGTCTTCACGGCGGCCTCCACATCGGCCTCCGCTACCACCACGTCCACATCGTGACTGGGTTCCGGTGCGCCGTAAGCCCATAACGCGTAGCTGCCGGCCAATGCGAAGCGTGGCCCGTTTTCCTTGAGCGCCGACGCCGCTCCGCGTAGCGCCTCCCGCAACAGCGGGGCACCGGCGGGCGGGTCGACGTGGCCGTCACTGAGTGCCATAGTGCATAGGTCATACCCGGCCTACGGCCGGGCAACCTGACGCGGTAAGCCGTTTAACTTGTGGCCAATTGGGAAATCCTTGGCTATGTCAACTGCCGCGCCACGCGCATATGATGCTGTCGCCGTTGTGATCCCCGCCCACAACGAGCGGGCAAAGCTATCTTCCTGTCTGAGCGCGGTGCTGACTGCTGCCCTGTGCGCGCGCATCCCGGTCACCGTCGTGGTGGTGCTCGACGGCTGCGACGACGGCAGCGAAGAACTGGCCGGGCAGTACGGCCCCAACGTGCACTTCATCAGCGTGGACGTGCACAACGCCGGTACCGCCCGCGCGGTCGGCTTCGGTTACGCCCGATCGTTATTGGGGACCGACACCGGAAGCTGGTTAGCCACCACCGACGCCGACAGCCGGGTGGACCCCGGCTGGCTGGTTCATCAGCTGGGCGTGGGTGCGGACATGGTCGTGGGCGTCGTGCGCGTCACCGACTGGCGCCAGCACAATGCCGCGGTCACCGGCCGCTATTCGCGGTGTTACGAAGTGGGAGCCCAGGATGGCGACGGTCACCACGAATACATCCACGGCGCGAACATGGGCTTCAGCGCCCGGGCATATTCGCGCGTCGGTGGCTTTCGCGCTCTTCCCACGGGCGAAGATTTCGATTTGGTCGAGCGGTTCGAAGCCGTCGGCTACCGTATTCATCGAGACACCGAATTGTCTGTGATCACATCGGCGCGAACCCGGACTCGGGCCCCTTTGGGATTCGCCCATCACCTCAGGCAATTGGGGAGATCGGCGGCGGGTGATTGCGCGTGACGGCGGGTTTGGTCAAACACTGGCTGGAGTCCGGACGACTCGAGTTGCCGTTGCCCGCCTCCGGGCGCACCGCCGAACGCTGGAACCGGCTGGCACAACTGGCCGAGGACAACATCGTCGCGGCCAGGGTCGCCGAAGCGCATGTCGATGCCGTCGCGATACTTCATGAATTGGGCGGCAAGCCACCCGAACCGGGACAGCTGTGGGGTGTGTGGGCGGCTGAGGCCCCGGACGCGGTGCTGACCGCGGCCGACAACAACGGCGCGTTCACCCTCAACGGCACCAAGGTGTGGTGTTCGGGTGCGGGGTTCTGTACCCACGCCCTGGTGACCGCGCGGCTAGAGGACGGAACGCGCGGTCTGTTCGCGGTGACCGCCACCGACCCGACGGTCAAGGCGTTGCCCAGCACCTGGTGGAACGCCGGAATGGCCGGCAGCGACACCAGGCCGGTGCAATTCACCAACACTTATGCCGTCGCCGTGGGCGACCCCGAATCTTATCTGAATAGGCCCGGATTCTGGCACGGAGCTATCGGCGTCGCCGCCTGCTGGCTAGGTGGCGCCCGTAGGGTCGCCGATCCGCTATACCGCTGCGCCGCAAGCCAATCGGCGGATGCATACTCACTGGCGCATTTGGGCGCTGTGGACGCCGCACTCGCCGCCAGCGACGCGATCCTGGCCGAAGCCGCCGGTCGGGTCGATGATGACCCGTTCGATCGCTCCGGTACCGCTCAACTGCTGGCCCGCCGCGTCCGCTCGGTGGTGGAACACGCGGTCGACGAGGCGATTACCCGCACCGGGCGCGCTCTGGGCCCCGGACCACTGTGCCAGGATGGCCGGCACGCTCAACGGGTCGCCGACCTGAGCATCTACATTCGGCAAAGCCACGCGGAACGGGATCTGGCGGAACTCGGGCGATTGGCGGGCCGAAAGGCGATGGCGCCGCCATGAAAACCCTGCCGGCGGGCAACTGCGCGAGGTTTGCGGTCAAGCCGCTGACGCACAGCGGTACGCCAGCCCCGTTATGGCTGGCCGCTTTTGCGGACAGACCCCTGCCGGCGCTGGACCTGACGGAGTGCCCGAAGCTGATCGCGGTGTCGCCCCACCCCGATGACGAAACTCTCGGCTTGGGTGCGATGACCGCCCAACTGACCGCGACGGGAATTCCCGTTCAGGTCGTCTCGGTCAGCGACGGAGGTGCCGCGCGCCCGGGGGCGTCGGCCTCGGACCGGCTTCGGATGGAAACGATCCGTAGATACGAATTACGCAAAGCCACAACCATTTTACACACCCCACCGCCGATATCGCTGGGCTTGCCCGATGGCGAACTGACGAAGCACGAGGACAGACTCACCGAGATACTCACCGAGATCCTCGAGCAGGCCGGGCCCGGGACCTGGTGCGCCGCGACCTGGCGGGGCGACGGCCATCCCGATCACGAAGCCGTGGGACGTGCGGCGTCGGCCGCCTGCGCACGTACCGGTGCTGTGCTGCTGGAATACCCAGTATGGATGTGGCACTGGGCACTTCCGGCCGATGCAGCGGTGCCGTGGGACCGGGCCTATTCGGTGCCTGCGCCTGGATGGGCGATGGAGCGCAAACGCCTTGCCGCGCAATACTATCGAAGTCAGTTCGACGCCGTCGGTGGAGAATCAGTGCCCATCTTGCCGGGTTTCGTGCTGCCGCGTTTGCTCGCGGTGGGCGAACTCCTATTTCGATGACCACTCGGCTACCGCGACAGCGATCGTGAGTTTCGACACCAGGTCGGTGGCCGCTCGCGAGGGGGTTCCCGGCGGACGCTGATCGGTGTGTCGGCCATGCTGTGGTGACTGCCGTCGGGGAAAGTGGGTAAGTGAAAACCTATGCGAGTGGCAACATTCAACATCTTGCATGGGCGCACAGTCGGTGACGGCGTGGTCGTCCAGCGGTTGCGTGACTGCGTTCAGCGCCTTGATCCGGACGTGCTCAGCCTGCAGGAGGTCGACTGTGAACAGCCCCGCTCCGAGCGCGCAGACCTGACCGCCGCGGCAGCCGAGGCCATGGGCGCGGTGGAACACCAGTTCGTGGCTGCGATTTCGGGAACGCCGGGCGCGACCTGGATGGCCGCCACCGGCCGCGAGCAACCCGGCACCGCCGCGTACGGCATCGCGCTGCTGTCGCGATATCCGGTGTCCAGTTGGCAGGTGGTGCGGCTGCCCCGTATACCGATGCGATTTCCGATGTACCTGCCGGGGCCTAACCGGGTGATGGTTGTCGACGAGGAGCCGCGAGCGGCCGTCATCGCGCAATTGCGCACCCCATTGGGCGAGCTCACGGTTGCCAACACGCACCTGTCCTTCGTTCCCGGGTGGAATCGGCGCCAGCTGCGCCGGCTGATTCACGATCTGCGCGGCTTCCCGGGGCCGCGGCTGCTGACCGGCGACTTGAACATGACGCCGAAGACCGTGCGCCGCTGGTCGGGAATGCGGGCGCTGGCCACCGCTCAGACATTTCCCTCGGATAACCCCAACCGCCAGCTCGACCACATCCTGACCGACGATCCCCGGCTACGCGGCGGTGCCGTCGAATCCGACCCGATGGCCATTTCGGACCACCGCCCGCTGCTGGTGGACCTGGCGCGAGTCTGATGGCTCAGCCGTCGTGATCGCCGGCAGTTTTCACCGCCACCAGAACACGCTCGATGTCGTCGGCGGAAGGCAACTGGTCGGTGACGGCCATGATCTCCACACCGACATCGGCGCGGTCGACCTTGCCGCGCCGGGGCACCAGAAGCCTCCGAGCGATGGCGATGATGTCGTCATCGGAGACTTTCGGCGGCAATAGCGCCAGGACCGTCGCATACCCGATGGCGGGTGCACGCTCGGGATAGCCCACGCGCAAAAAAGCGACCACACTGGACACCCGATTCAGCAGGCCCATCTTCCACCTCGCTAATCCGCCGCACACCGAAGGCAGCTCAAGCCGGGGATTACCCGGTACGGCGGCTTGAAACCATCGTTTTGGCGGACACGTCCGCCGGCAAATCCTACGCGCGAAAAGGGCCCGGTCCAAGATCGGACCGGGCCCCTTCGCTCGGTGGCCTATTGGTTCTTCTTCTGGCGCTCTTCGGCGGCGTCCGCGCCGGCCCGCGCCGACTCAGCTTCGGCTTCCTTCTTGCCCGCGTCGCGCTGGGCGTCGGCTTTGTCCTGCTGGGCCTGACCTTCTCTGGTCAGGTCGTCGCGGCCGAGTACGGCCCCGCCGGCCTCTTTGGCCTTGCCTTTCACGCCCTCGACGGCGCCCTTGACCGCTTCCTGCGGCCCGCTCTTGTCATCCCCCATGGGTTCGACCTCCCTCTCGGTGGTTAGCACCTAAGGCGTTCCCGCCGCGCGGTCCGTCAAACGCTCGCCCACCGTCTCGCGCCTGGACAGGCCGCACCCACCTTGTGCGCGTCATCACGTCACGGATATTGCCTGCTGAAGCTCACGTAACGCTCGGCAAATCAATCAGTTTGAGTGAGCTTTTACTGGGTAAAACAAGACGGCTGCCCGGAGGGGGCGCAGCGCGAAAGGGGTGAGGGCACTGACCACAATCGCCGTCATCGGGGCGACCGGCACCGCCGGGTCCCGTGTTGTCGCCCGGCTGAAATCGCGCGACGTCGCGGTGGTTGAGATCTCGCGTGCGCGCGGCATCGACCTGTTCAACACAGCGGACCTATCGCAGGCGCTGCAGGGCGTCGACGTCGCCATCGACGTATCCAACCCAGTGCCGCCCGATGGGCGGTCGGACATCGGGCAGACCCTCGCGGCCGCTTCCCAAAACATCGTGGCCGCGTGTGCCAGACAAGAAGTGCAGCGCCTGGTGGTGTCGACGATCGTCGGAATCGACGACCCGGTCTTCGACGGCTTCGCCTACTACGAAGCCAAGCGGGCGGCCAAGGACATCATGCTCGATGGACCGGTGCCGACCACCATCGTGAAGTCGACGCAGTGGTACGAATTCGCCACCAACCGCGACGCGGTGAGCTGTGACGACGGCGAGGTGATTGTCGAGGACTGGCCGATTCAGCCCATCGCCGCCGATACCGTCGCCGACGTGTTGGTCGAGGCGGCTTTGGGACAGCTGCACACACCGCGCACCATCACCGGGCCCGACGCCATCCGGTTACCCGAATTGACATCGAAACTGCTTGCCCAACAAGGCGATAGCCGACAGGTACGAGCCGTGGAGCCCGCAGTCGCCGCGCAGGGTGCCGGAGCGTTGCTCGCCTCAGGCCACGCCGTGATCGTCGGCCCCGACGTCGACACGTGGTTGCAGACCCTGGCGCCGCCCAGCACCGACGGACACCATGCGCCGGATGGCGACGGAACCCGCCGCCGCAGCTGAGCACGCTAACCCCTACTACTTCGCGAGCGGTGCCAGAGCCAATCCGCATGCCAGGGCGACCGCGGTGATGCCGGGCGCCGTATAACAATTGCGTCACGAACACGCTGGCGATTCCCTAAGAAGCGACCCATTTTTCTTAAAAATCCGCGGATCGTTTGATCATTCGCTTAGCAAAAGACCCCCGGAGCGGGGGTAATGGCCTCTGGCGTTCGTTGTCGGCGAACATCGCCACTGTTCGGTTCCGCTACTTTGGATTTCGAGGATCGGGAGCCTCTCTGAAGAGAAATCGTTTTCGTTTCGAAGGACAACAAAGATCATGAAAATCAGCAGTATTGTCGCGCGCCGGAAAGTCGCTGGAATCAGTGCCGGCTGTCTGTTCGGCGGACTTGCCCTGGGCGTCGTCGGTGCGCCGTCGGCGGCCGCAGCACCCGACTGCAGTCCCGCCGGTGTGAACAACACCGTCTCCGCGGTACAGGGCTCGGCGCAGCAGTATCTGGCGGCGCACCCGGCCGCCAACCAGGTGGTGACGGCCGCCTATAGCCAACCGCGACCGGAGGCCGAATCCAGCCTGCGCGGCTACTTCACCGGCCACCCGCAGGAGTACTACGACCTGCGCGGCATCCTGGCGCCGATCGGCGACACCGAACGGCAGTGCAATGTGACCGCCCTGCCGCCGTATTTGGAGTCGGCTTACCAGCAGTTCATGGCCGGCTGATCCGTCCGAGACGACCCGCCACAACGCTGTGGCGGGTCGTTTGCACTCGGCCGTGCTTCCGCATTGTGTGAACAACTTCTCCGGCGGGTAATTGTGCAGTCAGCTACCGGAAGTGGAGGGCGACAATGCGGCTGCGCCGTAGCGTGTTGAGCAAGCCAGGAATCGCGCGCAAGCGTCGCGGCAAGGGCTTTGCGTATTACCAACCGGATGGCAAGCCGCTCTCCGACCCGGAAACCCTGCAGCGCATCAAAGATCTGGTGATTCCACCGGCCTGGAAGAATGTCTGGATTTCGCCGTATAGCAATGGCCACATCCAGGCCGTGGGCGTCGACGCGGCAGGACGCCGCCAGTACCTGTATCACTCCACGTGGCAGCAAGAACGCGCCGAGGAGAAGTTCGACCGAGTGCTCGAACTTTCTACGCGTCTGCCCCAGTGGCGTGCCGAGATCGCCAAAGATCTGACGCGGCGGGGCTTGACCCGCAAGCGGGTATTGGCGCTCGCGCTGCGGCTACTCGATCGTGGCTATTTCCGCGCCGGCGGCGAGCAGTACGCCGAAGAAAACGAGTCCTACGGTCTGTCCACGCTGTTATGTGAGCATGTGGTGGTTCGGAGTGACACGGTCGAGTTCGATTTCCCGGCCAAGAGCGGGGTCCGGCGCACCGTGGAAATCGAGGATCCCGAAGTGGTCCGGGCGGTGCGTGCGCTGATGCGTCGGCCCAGTCGCACCGAGCGATTGCTGGTGTGCCGCACCGCTTCCGGGTGGATCGATGTGCGTGCCGACGACCTCAACGACCGCTTCAAGGAGCTGGCCGGCGACGACTGCACCGTCAAGGACCTGCGCACCTGGCACGGGACGGTGCTTGCGGCCGCCGCGTTCGCCGACGCCGATCCAGCCGTCTCACGCCGAGTGGCCAAGCGCGTTGAATCCGCCGTGATGAAAGAGGTGGCCGAAGAACTGGGCAACACCCCGGCGGTGGCGCGCGGTTCCTACGTGGACCCCCGTGTCGTGACGGGTTACGAGCAAGGGCTGACCATCGCTGCGGCGGTGCGGCGCGCCGAACGCACCCGAAAACCCGATGTGGCTCAGGAAATCCTGGACAAGGCGACCCGCATGCTGATCCGGCGAGTGGCCAAGGGTCACAGCGCGTCGGGTTCCGCGCTGCCGAAGAGTGCGTGAGCTAACAGGCCAGCTCGCACCGAGCCGGTGATGGAGCCCAGGCAAACCGGTTCTCGGTCCGTCCACCGCCGTTCGTCATATGACTTCGATGGTTCGCTTCGTGGACACAAAGGCCACCCGAGTCCTCACCACAAGGAGCGCCGACTTCTCCGCCAAACCGACTGCGTGCCAATGCTAAACGCCTTTCCGCAGCATCAGGAAAGCAATACAGCAGCTGAAATAGGGTGTCACCACGCTGTTTGACGAAGCACCTACAGGGTATTTGTCCCGCCATGTTGGGTCCCGGTCGAGCAAAGCGCGTCCTGGTGTGGCACGTGCACGGCTCCTGGACGCAGTCCTTCGTCGCCGGCCGGCACCGGCGGGCCGGCGCAGGCAGGCGGTGAGCAGCGCATTGCGCAGTACCCGCGCGCTCGGCCAGGCTTGGAGACCGGACCGACGAGGGCTGGTGGTATGCCACCAGCGCAGGGCAGAAACACAGGTTCCATCCGTTGGCCGCGAGATCGCATGCGAGCAGCCCCTCTTCGCCACGGAAATGCAGTGTCGGACCGAACCCGCCGGCGCCCTCGAACGCATACTTGGTCACCAACGCCGAGCACGCCAGGAAGGCGCGTATGGACGGCCCGGGCAGGGCCGGGCCATGTCCCAGCGGACTGTCCGCGAGTTCGGCGACGAAGGAGTCGTCACGCTACTGCGGCAATAGCACCGTGCGCGCGGCCAGAAGCGCCACGGTGGGGTGTTGCTCGAAGTTTGCTCGGCCAGCTGGATAGCTTCCGCTGCCCTCCACGAATCGTCATCGCAGAACGCAATATACGGGGTGCTGGATCGCGCCACACCAACGTTGCGGGCCACCGCGCCGGCACTGCGGTTCAGCGGAATGACCGCCACCCGGCCGGCGGAACGGGAAGCCACGCGACTGGCGGCGGCTACCGAATCGTCGCGTGATGCGTTGTCTACCAACATGATCGGATACTGGAACGTGTCAAGAAGGCGGTCCAGTGTGGCACACAGTTCCTGGGACCGGTCCCGGGTGGCGATGACGAATGACGTCGGGGTGTGCTCGTCATGACCCAACCGGCTACCCCGAAGCCGCACAGTGAACGGAGTTTCGCCCTAAAAACGGCGGGTACGATGGGCCGATGCGTTCGCTATCAAGTGCCCTGGTCACCGGCGGTGCAGGATTCCTGGGCGCGCATTTGTGCGGTCGGCTACTCGACGCCGGACTCGAGGTAGTCTGCGTAGACGATCTGTCCAGCAGTCCACCCGGCGCATCGGCGCGCTTCACGCAGTACCCTGGCTATCGGTTCGTACAGCGCGATGTTTGTGATCCCGGTTTGGTCGACCAGGTCGGCAACTCGTTCGACGTGGTATTCCATTTGGCCTCAGCGGCTTCCCCGATCGACTACCAGAGCCGGCCGATCGAAACACTGCGCACCGGCTCCGCGGGAACGGCGATGGCTCTGGAAATCGCGGAGCGCACCGGTGCCCGGTTCGTTTTGGCTTCCACCAGCGAGGTGTACGGTGATCCCGAGGTGCACCCCCAGCGCGAAAGTTACTGGGGCAACGTTAATCCGGTTGGAACACGTAGCGCATACAACGAAGCCAAGCGGTATGCGGAAGCATTGACCTTCGCCTACCTCCGCGTCGGCCGCGCCGATGTCGGGATTGCCCGCATCTTCAACACTTATGGGCCGGGCATGCGCGTCGACGATGGCAGGATGGTTCCGACATTCTGCTTCCAGGCGCTGCACGGTGATCCATTGACCGTTTCGGGCACCGGACTGCAGACGCGGTCGCTTTGCTATGTCGACGACACGGTCGCGGGGCTAATTGCCTTAGCGCACAGCGATTTCAGTGGACCAGTCAACATCGGTAGTCCCGCCGAGCTTACCGTGCTGGCGGCGGCCGAACTGATTCGGGAGCTGGCCGGCAGCACGTCGACGATCCTGTTCACTCCGCCGGCCACCGACGACCCGCAACGCCGCTGCCCCGACATCACGCTCGCCCGGCAGCGACTGGGCTGGGAACCGCGGGTGGATTACCGGACCGGGTTGAAGACCACCCTGGCATGGTTCCGCGCGACAGCCGAAGAACCGGACGAAAAACTCGTCTCGACTCCAGACCGACCGGCGGGTGATTGGGGCCAACGATGAATTGGCGGCCCAACTCGTGCAGCAGTCGTACGGACCTTGCGCCCACCGCGTGCTGCGGATGAGCCCGGAGAGCGCCGAGCTTGCCAAGTACGCCAGCAACGCCTTCCTGGCGGTCAAACTGTCCTACACCAATTCACTGGCGGCGCTGTGCGTGCGGGTGGGCGCCGATATCGATGACGTCACCCGCTGCATGGGCGCCGACCGGCGCATCGGGCCGGTGTTCTTGCGCCCGGGCCCGGGTTGGGGTGGCTCCTGCCTGCCGAAGGACACCGCCGAGCTGGTCCACACCGCATGCCATCACAAGGTCGAGTTCGCCGAGGTCGAAGCGGCCCGCCACACCAATAACCGACAGGCACGACGGATCGTCACCGCCTTGCGGCAAACGATCGGTCGGCCGTTGTCGGGTGGCCGGATCACCGCTTTGGGCCTGACGTTCAAGGCCGCCACCAGCGACACCAGGGATTCGCCGCGCTGGCAGCGTGCCAAGAACTGGCGGCCGCCGGCGCCCACGTGATGGGGTATGACCCGCAATTGGCCAACATCGACCCCACCGTCCTGCAACAAAACCGGTTGACGGCGGTCGATGATCCCTACCGCGCCGCCAAGGCTGCCGAGGCGATCGTTGTGCTCACCGAATGGCCACTGTTCCGTGACCTCGATCGGGACCTCATCGCGAAGGACGCGCCGCTGGCCATCGTGCTCGACACGCGAAATTCACTCGACCCGGCCATGGTGCGCGAAGCCGGCCTCACCTATTTGGGAAACGGTGTGCCGCATGGGTTTTGATGCTGCTGACCGCAATCTGGGCGCCACTGCTGCTCTGGTTACACAACCGTCAACTGAAAACTGGCTGAGAGTCGGCTGACCACCCCCGTTTCAGCGAATAACGCAGGCGATTCCGGGTAATACGGCTCGTGTGGGAAGTGCCCAAGCCGCCTGCGCGACGGCAGCCTGCACCAGCCGTGCCTGCCAGCGGGGGCTGGGATCGGTCGGCCCGCGAGTCAGCGGCGCCATGCAGGTGGTTCAAACAATAGCCACACACGCCCACCCGCCAGCACTCCGTACCGTCCGCCGAGGAGGGAAACAATGTCCAAAAAAGAGGTTTCCGACTATCTGCTAGAGCGCTTGCGGGCGTGGGGCGTTGAACATGTATTCGGCTATCCCGGTGACGGCATCAACGGATTGCTGGCCGCGTGGGGCCGGGCGGACAACAAGCCCAAGTTCATCCAGTCGCGCCACGAGGAGATGAGCGCCTTCGAAGCGGTCGGCTACGCCAAATTCACCGGCAGGATCGGGGTCTGCGCGGCAACATCCGGACCGGGGGCGATCCACCTGCTCAACGGCCTCTACGACGCCAAGCTCGACCACGTCCCGGTGGTGGCCATCGTCGGTCAGACCAACCGCAGCGCCATGGGGGGGAACTACCAGCAAGAGGTCGACCTGCTCACCCTCTTCAAAGACGTCGCCAGTGACTACGTCCAAATGGTCACCGTCCCAGAACAATTGCCCAACGTGCTGGACCGCGCGATCCGGATCGCGATGACCCAGCGGGCCCCGACGGCGTTGATCATTCCCAGCGACGTTCAGGAGTTGCCATACTCGCCGCCCGAGCATGCGTTCAAGATGGTGCCCTCCAGCCTGGGCATCGAGTACCCCGACATCGCCCCGGACGATGCGGCCATCGCTCGCGCGGCCGACGTCGTCAACGCCGGCAAGAAGGTCGCCATCCTGGCGGGCACCGGTGCGCGCGGCGCCCAGGACGAACTGGCCGAAGTCGCCGACCTGCTCGGTGCGGGAGTAGCCAAGGCGCTGTTGGGCAAAGACGTTCTGTCCGACGAATTGCCTTGGGTCACAGGCTCGATCGGGCTGCTGGGCACCCGGCCCAGCTACGAGCTGATGCGCGACTGCGACACACTGCTGACGGTCGGCTCCAGCTTCCCCTACACACAGTTCCTCCCCGAATTCGGTCAAGCCCGGGCGGTGCAGATCGACGTCGACGGCCGAATGATCGGAATGCGCTACCCCTACGAGGTCAACTTGGTCGCCGATGCGAAGACCGCGCTACGCGCGCTGATCCCGCACCTGCGCCGCAAGGAAGACCGTTCCTGGCGCGAGGGCATCGAGAAGAATGTGGCGCGCTGGTGGGAGACCATGGACAAGGAAGCGATGGTGAGTGCCAACCCGATCAACCCCCTGCGGCTGTTCTCCGAGCTTTCCCCGCAACTGCCCGACAATGCCATTGTCACAGCCGATTCCGGCTCATCGGCAAACTGGTATGCGCGTAACCTGCGCTTCCGCGGCAACATGCGGGGCTCGTTGTCGGGAACCCTGGCGACGATGGGTCCCGGGGTGCCCTACGGCATCGGCGCCAAGTTCGGTCAGCCGGACCGGCCCGTCATCGTGTTCAGCGGAGACGGTGCCATGCAGATGAACGGCATGGCCGAGTTGATCACCATCAAGCGGTACTGGCAGGAGTGGAAAGACCCGCGCCTGATCGTCGCAATCCTGCACAACAACGACCTCAACCAGGTCACCTGGGAAATGCGCGCCATGGCCGGCTCGCCGAAATTTACGGAGTCTCAAAATCTTCCGGACATCGACTTCGCTTCGTTCGCGGCCAGTCTGGGGCTCAACGCCATGGCTATCAAGGACCCGGAGGAACTGTCGGACGCGTGGCGCCAAGCGCTGTCGGCGGACCGGCCCACCGTGCTGGACGTCTACACCGACCCCGACATGCCGCCCATCCCGCCACACGCGACATGGGAGCAGTTCAAGTCGGCGACGACGGCTGTGCTCTCCGGCGACGAGGATCGCGTGGGGTTCGTCAAAGTCGGCCTGAAGGCCAAGGCGCAGGAGTTCTTGCCGCACAAAAAGAGTTGACCGGCAAGTCGATTCAGCCCTCGTCGGTGAGCTCTGCCCGCGCACTGCGCAGGTCGTCGACGAACGACTTGTAGACCTCGTCGTGCCTGTCGCTGCGGTCGCGCAACACCGACGAGGGATGAACTGTGGCCACCACCGTCGGCTCGGTGGTCAGGCGAATGTCGACGGACGAGGGCAGGCGCACCGGCTGGCCGCGTTGAGCGGAAACCCGAAAATCTGCCCCCAGCAACGATTGTGCGGCGGTAGCGCCCAGGCACACGATGACTTGGGGCTGCACCGCCTCGATCTCGGCGATCAGCCAGGGGCGGCAAGCGACAACCTCGGTACGCCCGGGTTTTTGGTGGATGCGTCGCTTGCCGCCCTTGCGGGTGAACTTGAAATGCTTGACCGCGTTGGTCTCATAGATCAGCGCCGGGTCGATGCCGGCATCCTCCAGTGCGCGGTCGAGCAGCCTCCCGGCCGGGCCGACGAACGGCTCGCCGGCGCGATCCTCCTGGTCGCCCGGCTGCTCACCCACCAGCATGATCGGCGCATTGGCATGCCCATTTCCGAAGACGGTTTGGGTGGCGTCCTCGAAAAGCGAACAGCCATGGCAGGTTTCGGCCGCATCGCGCAGCGCGTCCAGGCCCCGCTCCTCGGGGAGGTAGCGGTCGGCACCAGGGGCTTTCGCTGCAGCGACCATGACTTTCGTGAAGAGGGGCGTGAGTACCCCCGCTCCCCCACCGAGCGGGGGTACCACGCCGGGGGTGGCTTGGTCAGCCCTTGCCGGTAATGGCGTCGCGGGCCCGGTCGAGCATTGCCGCAAACGGTCCCGCTGCCAGGTTGGCCACCTGGGACTCCACTCCGGCATGCGGACGGGTGGGAGCGATCGCTTCGGCGAGTTTGGCGGCGCGGCCCATCCGTTCCAGCTCTTCGCCGCTCAATTCCTCGCCAAGCTTGGCGAATTCGTCGCGCTCCTCGTGCTCGGCGTGGTCAACGACCGCGTCGCGCAACTTCGTCAATTCGCGAGTGAACGCCTCGCTGTCGACGTCTAGCTTCTCCAGCTTCTGCAGAGCGGTCTTGGCCTCGTGTTCTTCGTGAAGACGCTCGTCAACCACGGTGGCGCCGTTGGAAATCTTGCGTTTGGCGCGCGGGTGAACGATTTCTTCCTCGGCGGTTTCGTGCACCGCGAGCAGTCGCCGAAGCTCGACAAAGGCCTTCTCGCGGGCCTTTCCGGACGCCGCCAGGGTTTCGTCGAACATTGTCTTGATCTGCTCATGTTGACTGACGAGAAAGTCGACCACGTCGGTGGGTGACTTGATGGCGGTCGGTGCCACAGTGTCCCTCCCATCTACTTTGGTTCGAGGCGCAGGGCTGTGCGCGCTCCCGATTCGGCTACCCGACGAATCCGACCGTCAAACCGGGTGTGGCGCTATCCGAGCCGGGTATGTCCTGGACAAACGGTGAAGGGAGCGGCGGTCGATGAGCGCCGGAAAAGGTCTGGGCGCGGGCCAGCGCATCCGGGTGTTGCGCTGCGGCGTGGTCGGTGCGATTGCGCTCGCCGCGATGACCGCAGCTTGTGCGCGGCCCGCGGCGTCGTTGGAAAGCGCACCCGGTGTCGAGATTTGGCAGGCCGGCGCCCCGTTGCACCAGCCGGTGTGGTCGTATCGCACGCACACCCTGGTCGCGCTGACCGACGATCACCGGTTGGCCGAAGTCACCGCCGCCGATCACGCCAAAGATGCCCAGACGCGGTTCTCCGCACCCATGGCGTCTGGGCGCAATCTGCAGATCAGCCGAAAAGACGAGCGAATGGTGTTCGTCCCACAGCCCACCCGCGACAGGGTGGCCGTGGTCGACCTGCAAAGTCTGCGTCAGGTCGACGATTTCGACGCCGGGCCGGCCCCGGCCTGCCTGTCCGAAGATTCGGGATTGCGGATGCTGCTTGCGCTGTCGGCGGACGGAACGGCGGTGACACCGGTGGATCAGTACGGCTACCGCAAGCTGCCCACCGCGATCAGCGGTGCGAGCGCGGACAGCATCGACGGCGCGAACCGCGGCCGCGAGCTCGACTACCACCTGTACGGACCGTCCGGTATCCACCACTTTCAGGGAACGTCGTCGCCCCCGCCGCAACGCGGCTCGTTGAACATCGACGTGGCGGTCTCGGCAGGTGACGGCACCGCGGTGACCCGCAGCTACGTCGCCGGCCACCACGACAGCACGCTGCACGCCATCGACTCGCGCCGGGGCGGACACGGATTGGAGGAGCTGGCCAGCGCGCGCTTACCGTCGCCGATCCGCGAACTCGGTACCGACGACACCAGGATCTACGCCGCCACCGACCGCGAACTGGTGACGCTCGAAACGGCGAGTTTCACCGGCTTTCCGGACCGGCGCATTCCCGTGCTCCGCACCATCGACTACCGGTCAGGGCTGCCGCCCGCCGCACAAGCCGCCCATCTCTCGGGCATGGCGGTCGGGCCGCATCGGGTCTACCTGACCTTCGCCGGGGCGGCCTATCTGGTCGGCATCGCCAAGCCGCGCCTGTGACGGGTCCCGGTTTATGCAATGGCCCTCGTCGGCTACATTTCGGGCAGGTACGGCCGCTAAGGAGGACGGCGTGACCAATCCGCACGACCCGTACTGGCAAAACCCGCTGAGTTATGACCCGCTTGGCCGCGTCCCGCCCGAAGCGGAGCCACCCGTCGTGCAGCCGCCGCCGTTCACACCGCCGCCCGCGCCCGCGCCGCCCTACCGCCCGCCGGTCAACACGCTGGCGACGCTGTCGCTGGTGTTCGCCTTCCTGTTCGCGCCGCTGGGAGCGATTCTGGGACATCTCGGACTGGCGCAGATCCGCCGCAGCGGCGAGCTCGGCCGGGACCGCGCGCTGGTGGGCGTGACGCTGTCGTACATCTTCATCGCCCTGGCGGTGGTCGCACTGGCGGGATGGGCGACGCTGTCCGGCTCCACCTCTGCGCACCGGGCGGCACCGGGCTCCAGCACCCCTGCCGGGCCCCCACCGCCCACCGTCCCCCCGGAGACGATCGCAACCCTGCTGCCCGGGCTCGACGCCCTGCGGAACATCACCGGCGATGCGAACCTCGACGTCGGGCCGACCTGGAATGCGCCGGGTCGCTCCGCGGAAGACGGCAGCATCGACCGGCCAGAATGCTGGGAAAGCATCGCCGCCGGCAGTCCGGACGCCTACACCCCCGGGGCGTTGGCCGGGTATCACGCAGGCGAATTCACCGATTCCCGCAGCATGCTCAAGTCGACCCAAGTCATCCAGGGCGTCGCGGCGTTCCGCGATCCGGCCGCGGCCCAGTCGCAGCTGGGCACGATGCTGTCGGGATGGCACCAGTGCGGCGGCTCGACCGTGACCGTGAGCGCTTCCGGTGGGCAGCCGATCCCGATGTCGGTGAGCGCCCCGGCCGACGCCGGAAACGGCATCACCACCTTGGATCTGACGCCCAAGGGCATCCAGGTGCGATCGGCACGGGCCATCGCGGCCAAGGCGAACGTCGTCATCGACCTGAATGTGTCCGCCAGCGGCACGACGGACAGCGAGCCGCCTCGCGCGGCCGCGGTGAGCATCGCCAACTACATCCTCGGCAAGATCCCCGGCTGATCGGCCACGCGGATCGGCGGCTGTCTCGCTAGCTCATGCGTGACGACCCGCCGCGCCCGGCTCCGCCGCGCTTGCGATCGCCACTAGCTCATGCGTGACGACCCGCCGCGCCCGGCTCCGCCGCGCTTGCGATCGCCACTAGGCTGAGCAAATGAAATACGTCGACGTCGAGGGGGTCGGCCGAGTCAGCCGAATCGGCCTGGGCACCTGGCAGTTCGGTTCCCGCGAGTGGGGTTACGGAGAGAGCTACGCCGCCGGCGCCGCCGGCGACATCGTGCGGCGCGCCCTTGCCCTGGGGGTGACGCTCTTCGATACCGCCGAGGTGTACGGCCTGGGCAAGAGCGAACGCATCCTGGGCGAGGCACTGGACGACAAACGTGCCGAAGTCGCAGTGGCCAGCAAGATCATGCCGGTCGCTCCGTTCCCCGCGGTGGTCAAGCAACGCGCACGCGCCAGCGCGCAGCGGCTGGGACTGGACCGCATCCCGCTCTACCAAATTCATCAGCCAAACCCGGTGGTGCCGGACTCGGTGATCATGCCCGGCATGCGTGACCTGCTCGACAGCGGCAAGATCGGCGCTGCCGGCGTCTCGAACTATTCGCTACAGCGCTGGCAGAAGGCCGACGCCGCGCTCGGCCGGCCGGTGATCAGCAATCAGGTGCATTTCTCGCTCGCCTATCCCAAGGCGCTGAAGAATCTGGTGCCGTTCGCTGAGCGGGAGAATCGCATCGTGATCGCCTACAGCCCGCTGGAGCAGGGATTGCTGGGCGGCAAGTACAGCGTCGACAATCGGCCGGGTGGCGTCCGCGCAGTGAACTCACGGTTCGGCACGGAAAACCTGCGCCGCGTGGAACCGCTGCTGCAGTTGTTGCGCGACGTCGCCAAGGACGTCAACGCCAAGCCGGCACAGGTGGCGCTGGCCTGGCTGATCAGCTATCCGGGCGTGGTCGCCATCCCCGGCGCCTCCAGCGTCGAGCAACTCGAGTTCAATGTCGCCGCCGCCGATATCGAGTTGCCCACCGCATCTCGTGACGCGCTCACCGAGGCGGCGCTGGCCTTTAGGCCGACGTCAGCGGCGCGCTTCCTCACCGACCTCGCGAAGGAGAAACTGGGCCGTCGCTGACCCGGCCGGTCAGGACTGATTGGCCTCGGCGAACGCGGCGGGGCTGGCGGGCGCGCCACGGGCCACCACGAGCGGCATCGACGTCGAGGCGTTGGTCCGCAGGATGGTGTGCACCACGTCGATGAGGTCCTCGACCGGCATCAGCTTGCCGGGCATGCAGCCCCGCGACGACCACAGCGGGACCGCCTTCATCGCAAGGTCCATGTCCCAGCCTTCGTTCATCCCGGTTTGGCCGTCGCCCTCGCCGCCCGCGCACTCCCCGACGATCAGGTTGGTGAAGCCGATGTCGGAGTGTTCGGCCCGCCACGCTTCCACCAGCCGTTCCAGCGCGGCCTTGCTGACGCCGTATGCGCCTAGACCCGGCCAGGGCGGCCCGAAGGTGCCGGCGTCGGAAGAAAGGTACACCGCCTTGCCGCCCGACGCGGTCAAGTACGGCACCGCCGCGGCCGTCACCAGCGACGCGCCGATGACGTTGGTGTCGAAGATCCGCCGCCACGTGTCCGCGTCGGTGTCCACCATGCGGACCAGCGGCCCGACGGCGGGTGTGTAGACGATGTTGTCGATGCCGCCGAGCGCGTCAGCGGCACGGTCGATGGCCGAGCGGCTGGACGCCTGGTCGGTGACATCGCATTCGATGGCGATCGCGTTCGGGCCGGCGTCCTTGGCCGCGGCTTCGATGCGCTCCCGGCGCCGGGCCAGCAGTGCGACCTGATCGCCGCGCTGCGCAAGACCGACGCCAATGCAGCGCCCCAGCCCACTGGAGGCGCCGACCACCACTGTCCTTGACATATTTGCCCTCTCCTGTAACGACCTCGCTGCAGCCACAGCGTATCGGCAGGCAGCGCGCTACGTAACGTTCGGGCGGATTTGTGTCAAGGTGTTCAGCCGCCGTCGGGGGCCTGCAGCACCACGGCGCTATGCGCGTCCACGGTGAACGTGCCTCCGCCGGGCACCTCGTCGGCGGGCGTCGCCTCGTCTGGCCCGGTGAACACTACGACCTGCCAGGAAGCGCCGAATTCCTTTGGCGGCAAGGTGAATTCGATCGGCTCATAGTGGGCGTTGAAGCACAGCAAGAAGGAGTCATCGAGCACCCGCTGTCCCCGCGCATCGCGGTCGGGAATTCCGTGACCGTTGAGAAACACCGTCACCGATTTGGCGAATCCGGCGCCCCAGTCCTCGTCGGTCATCTCCGTGCCCTCGGGGGTGAACCACGCGATATCCGGCAATCCGTCCTGACCGCGGCGGCCCAGCGGCTTGCCGGAGAAGAACCGGCGCCTGCGAAACACCGGGTGCTCGGCACGCAGCGCCGATATCTTCCGGGTGAAATCCAGCAGTCCGGCGTCGGCACTGGACCAGTCGATCCAGGTGAGCTCGTTGTCCTGGCAGTAGCCGTTGTTGTTGCCGTTCTGGGTGCGACCTAGCTCGTCGCCGTGGCAGATCATCGGAACGCCCTGGGACAACAGCAGGGTGGTCAGGAAATTGCGCTGTTGGCGGGCGCGCAGGTCATTGACCTGCTCGTCGTCGGTGGGTCCTTCAACTCCGCAGTTCCAGGATCGGTTGTGGCTCTCGCCGTCGTTGTTGTCCTCGCCGTTGGCTTCGTTGTGCTTCTCGTTGTAGGACACCAGGTCGCGCAGGGTGAATCCGTCGTGGGCGATGACGAAGTTGATCGATGCCACCGGCCGGCGCGCGGTGTGCTCGTAGAGATCCGCCGATCCGGACAGCCGGTAGGCGAACTCGTCGAGGGTGGCGGGTTCGCCGCGCCAGAAGTCGCGGACGGTGTCGCGGTACTTGCCATTCCACTCGGTCCACTGCGGCGGGAAGTTGCCGACCTGGTAGCCACCCGGACCGACGTCCCACGGCTCGGCGATGAGCTTGACCTGGCTGACGGTGGGATCTTGTTGCACGAGTTCGAAAAACGTTGCCAGACGGTCAACATCGTAAAATTCACGGGCCAGTGTGGCGGCCAGGTCGAAGCGGAAACCGTCGACATGCATCTCGGTCACCCAATACCGCAGCGAGTCCATGATCAGCTGCAGCGCATGCGGGTGCCCGACGTTAAGGCTGTTGCCGGTGCCGGTGTAGTCCATGTAGTACTGCTTGTCGTCCTCGACCAACCGGTAGTAGGCGGCGTTGTCGATGCCCCGCATCGACAAGGTGGGGCCTAGGTGGTTGCCCTCCGCCGTGTGGTTGTAGACCACGTCGAGGATGACCTCGATGCCGGCTTCGTGCAGCGAGCGCACCATGGCCTTGAACTCCTGCACCTGCCCGCCCGGCGTGGTGGAGCTGGAATATTTGAAATCCGGTGCGAAGAACCCGATCGTGTTGTAGCCCCAGTAGTTGGAGAGCCCCCTGTCGACCAGGGTGGAATCGTTGGCGAAGTGGTGCACCGGCATCAATTCGATGGCCGTGACACCCAGGCTCTGCAGATGCTCGATGATCACCGGGTGTGCCACCGCGCCGTAGGTGCCGCGCATCTGCTCGGGAATGTCGGGGTGCGTTTGCGTCAGTCCCTTGACGTGGGCCTCGTAGATGACCGTATCGGCGTAGTGGTGGTCCGGCGGCCGGTCGTTGCCCCAGTCGAAGTAGGGGTTGATAACCACCGACTTGGGCATGCTGGCGGCCGAGTCGTCGTCGTTGCGGCTGTCGGGGTCGCCGAAGTTGTAACTGAACAGCGACTGGTTCCACTCGAACGAGCCGTCGATGGCCTTCGAATAGGGGTCCACCAACAGCTTGTTCGGATTGCACCGCAATCCCGACTGCGGGTCGTACGGACCGTGCACGCGGTACCCGTAACGCTGGCCCGGCTCGATGTTGGGGATGTACGCATGCCAGATGAAGCCGTCAATCTCGGGCAGCGGGACGCGGCTCTCCGTGCCGTCGGCGTCGAACAGGCACAACTCGACCCGTTCGGCCACCTCGCTGAACACGGCGAAATTGGTACCGGCGCCGTCGTAGGTCGCGCCCAGCGGATAGGCCTTACCCGGCCACACCTCTCCGGTAGGCGTGGGGGCGGGCGCGTCTGCGGTGGTCATGGCGCTGTCAATACCCTGCCGTCCCGCCCGCCAAACGGCAGACCACGCCTGGCGTTGCCGCGGTTAAACGGAAGGCCTTGTGGCATAGCAGATCACGGCTTGAGTATGACCTTCACCGCACCGTCCTGCTTCTTCTGGAAGATCTCATAGGCGTGCGGGGCCTGGTCGAGCGGCAGCACATGGGTGGCGAAGTCGTCGACGCCGAGCGGGTCCTCATCGGTCAGCAGCGGCATGATGTCGTCGACCCAGCGCTTGACGTTGGCCTGCCCCATCCGCAGGGTCACCTGCTTGTCGAACAGGGTGAGCATCGGTAGCGGGTCGGCCATACCGCCGTACACGCCGCTCAGTGAGATCGTTCCGCCGCGCCGCACGATGTCGATGGCCGAGTACAGCGCGGACAGCCGGTCCACGCCGGCGGTCTGCATGACCCGCTTGCCCAGCGCATCGGGCAGCAGCCCGGCCACCTGCTGTGCCAGTTTGGCGGCCGGTGAGCCGTGCGCCTCCATACCCACCGCGTCGATGACCGAATCGGTTCCCCGTCCGTCGGTGAGATCACGGATCGCGTCACCGAGAGACGAGTCGAGCCTCCCCAAATCGATGGTGTGGATACCGCGTTTCGCGGCGCGGCCCAACCGCTCGGGCACCAGGTCGACGGCGATCACCCGGTAGCCGAGGTGGTCGGCGATGCGCGCGGCCATGTCACCGATCGGCCCCAACCCGAGCACGGTGACCGAGCCACCGTCCGGGACGTCGGCGTAAGCGACCCCCTGCCATGCGGTGGGCAGTACATCGGACAGGTAGACGAACCGCGAATCCGGCGGTCCCACAGGGACTTTGATGTGAGTGAACTGAGCCTGCGGGACGCGCAACAGCTGCGCTTGCCCGCCGGGGACCTCGCCGTAGAGCTCCGAATAGCCGAACAGCGCCGCCCCCATGCCCTGGTCGCGCACCTGGGTGGTTTCGCACTGGGTGTAGAGCTTTTTGCCGCACATATGGCAACTGCCGCAGGAGATTTGGAACGGGATCACCACCCGGTCCCCGACCCGCAGGTCGCCCGTCTCCGTGCCAACCTCGCGCACCATGCCCATGGCTTCGTGACCGAGAATGTCTCCCGGGTTCATGAATGCCCCGAGGATCTCGTAGAGGTGCAGGTCGGACCCGCAGATGTTGGTCGACGTGACTTCGATGATCGCATCGGTGGGCTGCTCGATCTTGGGATCGGGCACCGATTCCACCCGTACGTCGCGTTTGCCTTGCCATGTGACAGCCTTCATGTGAGGGGCACATACCCGCCTCGCACTCTTCGAAACGGCGGGCCTCAGCCCGTCCGGTGCGGGTATCACCCCGGGATGGACCAGCCAGGCGTCGTCCTCGTAGGCAGCGGGCCGGCGGCGGTAGCCGCGGCCGAGTCGTTCCGCGAACACCGATGACGACTACGACCTCGGCGAGCGGCTCGTCGCCAACGGGCGGCCAGCGCCGGGTCGCGAATTGACTGATATCTACGGAAACCGTTGCTAACGGCCGTGTTTAGTGTCCAGCCGTTTGAGCGGATGTTCGCTGTCGATGAGGGCGGCCGCGATGTCGACCAGCCTGGTGTTCGACTGCTGCGAAAGCCGGGTGAGCAACTCGAAGGCTTCGACGGCGTCGAGATTGAAGCGCTCCATAATCACACCCTTGGCTTGCCCGATGATGTCGCGCGAAGCCAAGGCGCTGCGAAACTGGTCTTGGCGGCGCATGATCGACCACGCCAAGGCGATATGGGTGGCGTACACGGTCCCGACCTCCACTGACTCCTCGCTGAAAGCCTGCGGAGTTTCGGCGTAGAAGTTGAGCGCCGCCATGTTGTTGCCATCCAAGAACAACTCGTAGGACAGGATGGAGCGGATCGGGGTCTCCTCGAGCGCATGCCGCCGGTAGCGCAGCCAGCGCTGTTCCGCGTTCAGATCGGCGATGTGCATCATGTGGTGTTCCCAGGCGGCGGCCAGGCACGGCCCCTCGCCGTACTTGTTTTGTATTGCGTCCAAGTCCATCGGGTAGCGATGCGTGGCTGCCACACTGCTGACCGACTTGCTTTTCTCGGCCAGGGTGATCCCCGCATACTGAGCACCGTTGACGTGGTCGACACCGTTTTCGATGAGCTCATGTAGCCCGGCAGCAGTGCCGCCATTTCCGTGCTCCAGATTCGTCACCAGTTCCACAAGCTCAGTGACGATTGTGGCATTGCCGTTTCGCATGGACATCACCTCACTAGCCCATCCCGGCCGAAGAAATCCATTCCTCGATGGCGCCACGATGCCCGGTCCGCGAATACCACCGTCACCCAGAAGTCTATGAGCCATGCAACGAAGCGCAAGGCCAAATACCGAACAAGTAGAGGGAGCCATAGCGTCCGCCCGCCGTTGCCAGCGTCCGCCCGCCGTTGCCAGACGTTGGCTTCTAAAGCCCTCTTGGACAACAGTTTTCATCTAATCACACCAAGCCCGACCCGACAAATGAGGCGCGCGGACCGCGACCTGGTCGGCAAGCCCGCCTACACTCGGGGCGGTGACCTCCATTGTGATCGTGGGAAGCGGCTTCACCGGATTCACCTGCGCACGCCGACTGGCCCGAATTCTGCGCCGGCGGCGTGCACCCGTCGACATCACGATGATCTCGCCCGTCGACTACATGCTGTACACACCGCTGCTGCCCGACGTCGCGGGCGGGGTGGTCGATGCCCGCTTTGTCGCTGTCCCACTGGCCAACTCCCTCAAAGGGGTGCGCGCGGTCCGCGGCCGGGTGGACAGCGTGGATTTCACCGGGCGCACACTGACCTATTGCGATCCAGAAGAGCGCAGCCATTCGCTGTCCTGGGACCGGCTGGTGCTGACGCCGGGATCGGTGACGCGGTTGTTCGATGTACCGGGGCTGGCCAGACACGCGCGCGGCCTGAAGACCACCGCCGAGGCCCTATATCTACGAGACCATTTCGTCGAACAGCTGGAGCTGGCAAACATCGAGGACGATCCCCGGGTGGCCGCGGCCCGGCGCACCGTGGTGGTGATCGGCGCGTCGTATTCGGGCACCGAGTTGGTGGCGCAGCTGCGGGCGC
>NZ_LZKU01000050.1 GCF_001672975.1 Mycobacterium sp. 1465703.0 | reverse complement strand
GACCGGGCTGTGGGGACTGGTTGGGCTTGCAGGGCTTTTCGGGCTGGCCGGACTAGCGCGGCGGCGCACCGAGCCCAACATCGGAGCAGGAACCGTCGGGCCGAGTACTCCCGGCCAAACACCAACGGTTTAACCTTCGCCTGACCCTAGCGGCGATGCAGTTCTTCCGGCACTTCCAGGGCGCTAAATAGACGCTGCTGGGCTCGGTGCGCCGCCGCGCTAGTCCGGCCAGCCCGAAAAGCCCTGCAAGCCCAACCAGTCCCCACAGCCCGGTCTTGTCGCTGTGGTGGTTATCGCCGTTGTTGTCGGCGTTATTGTCGGCGAGTGTCGTCGTAGTCGATGAGGGCGCCGCCGCGCTCGGGGCAGTGGCGTTGGCAACACCGACACCTCCGAATAAGAGCGCCCCGGTGGCCGCAGTGACAGCAATAGTCCTTCGCATAGCAAACTCCAAGCGTGAGTAGGTTATGGCCTCACCGGTTTACCCCGCAAAGTCATTCCTAACCAACACGCATGTTATAAGCCGGTCGGTTCAGGGAACTCGTAGTCGCAAGTGGAGCCCACTCAGGGCGCCGCAACGACAGGAGTGGCAATGATCGGGACCATAATTCTCGCCCTCGTAGTGGGCGCGATCATCGGTTTGGTGGCGCGTCTCCTCATGCCAGGCAAGCAAGACATCGGCATGATCATGACCGTTGCACTCGGCGCTCTAGGTGGCTTGATCGGCTCATGGGTGGCTACAAAGTTCGGCTACCACAATGCCAATGGTGGCATAGCCTGGATTCCACTTTTCATTGGAATCGGTGCTGCCATCGTCCTCATCGCGATCTGGGAAGCCGTGCGAGGTCGCCGTGCCCGCCGGACCGGATTGCTTCGACGCTGACAGGCTGGGCAGAAAGCTCGCCGCTCGACCGGATAGCTGGGCAAACACTGCCCAGGACTAAGCGCACGCGTACCTTGATTAGTCGCTAACTTTTCGGCACGCGAGCGTGCTGGCCAATCGACCGGCATCTGGCAAGAACCTAAGGCTTGTCTAAGATTTGACGTTTGTTCAACAGTGTCCCTGGGTACGGACACTTAACGGAGATGAAGCCCTGGCCCTCTACGGTCACAGGCACGTGAGGACGGATGCCAATGCCATCAATAGCGGCGCGCGAAGCGGCCCGCCTAGCCTCCGCGTACACCTCCGCGATGACCGGCCGCCAGCCGACGCGGATCACCGCGGTAGCACCCGACGACGAGGGCGGTTGGACCGTCGAAGCGGAAGTTGTCGAAGACCGGCGCATCCCCCCGTCGGCGGACATGCTCGCGTTGTATGAAATCGAGCTGGACGTCGACGGAACATTATTGGGGTACGAGCGAACCCGTCGCTATATGCGCGGCGAAGCCCTGTCACCAATCGCGGATACAGCGCAAACTTCAAATGGAGATACCAATGGTGTTGGGCGGCAATGATGCTCGCGGACGAGGTTAGCGTCTGCGCGGCGTGCGGCTATCCCACACTCGGTCCCGATGTGTGCTATTTCTGCCGCCCTCTAGTAGCTACGGCACCCTCCATTCCCCGGCTCTCTGGCAGGGCCGACGAACACACAAGCGTGTCCAGCATGGTGGCTAGCACCTTCGCTGCGGCGGGCTGAGGCGACGCAGCCGGCGACGTTGACGGTATCCCCGATCAAGGTGAACTCGAGGTTGCCTGCGCCGCCGATGGTGCCGGCGATCACCGTTCCGGTGTTGATCCCGATGCCGATTCGAAGCTCACCCTGGAAACGCTCTGCGACGCGACGGTGAATCAGCACCGCTGCGTTGACCGCGGCGTCGGCAGTCTCCGCAAGTTAGTTCGTGGCCCAACAAACACCGCCAGGGCACCGTCGCCGAGGAACTTGTTGACGTGCCCACGCGCGGCCCCGCCCAAGGCTGTGGGCGGTCCTGTTTGCTGACCGCCGCCACAGCGGTAAAGCCGCGTACTCGACCCTGTCGTATTCCGCATCTTCGCGGTGGCAACTTATGCCAGTGTGGGGTCGAGGCGTCCGTGGTGCGGTTCTAGGCCGAAGGAGCGTCAAGGAAGATGCGAACCATGCGGTCAGTTGTCGCCGCCAAACTAGGTGAACCATCTGAGGTTCTGCACCTGCAGACCCGTCCCATTCCCGTGCCGGGTCCAGGCCAGGTCCGGATCCGGGTGACAGCAGTACCCGTCCATGCCAGCGATCTGCATACCATCCGCGGCAGATACGGCTTCACCCCGGAGTTTCCGACCGTACCCGGAATCGAATCGGTCGGCGTGATCGACGAACTCGGCAGCGCCACAGAAGATCTGACAGTCGGACAGCGGGTCATTACGATCGGAGTCACGGGGACGTGGCAGGAGTACCTCCTCGCCGACGCCCGCCGGGTCTTGCCTGTTCCCGCAGGCATGACGAATTCCACAGCTGCCCAGCTTTTTGCCAATCCGCTCACCGCTGTGATCTTGACAAGTGAAGAGCTCAACGTTCGGCCAGGCGAATGGCTCCTGCAGACCGCGGCTGGGTCAACCGTGGGTCAGTCGGTCATCCAACTCGGACAGCACCTGGGCTTCAAGACGCTCAACGTGGTGCGCCGTCGATCTGCCGTTCGAGACATCCTCGCCTTCGGGGGCACCGCAGTGATTTGCACGGAGGATGAGAACCTGCGCGAAAGGGTGGTTGATATCGCAGGGCAGGACGGTGTGTCCAAGGCAATCGACTGTGTCAGCGGTCAGGTGGGTGCGGACGTGTCACGCGCGCTGGCACCGGACGGTCAGCTGGTCGTCTACGGTGCGCTGTCCACGCACCGCCAAACCGATCCCGACAAACTTATCATTCCCATCTTCGCGCGCTCACTGATCTATGAAACCAAGACCGTTCGAGGTTTCTGGCTGTTCCGATGGTTCGCCCAGACCCCGAAGGATCGGATGACCGCAGCGATCGACCGGACACTTCGGCTCGCCGAAAGCGGCGCGCTGCGCGTACCGGAGGGCCAGCCGATCCCCGTCGAAAACTTCACCGACGCCGTCTATTTGGCTGAAGCTCCCGAACACGGGGGCAAACCACTCCTGGTATTCGAACCGACTTAAATCGGTCTATAATCGTCAGCTCGTGGCCCTTCACGACCGATAAACGATGACCACATGCGGCCCGGTCCGCCTTGCCCCTGCCGGTTCCGCTGCGAAATGCCTTCGCTGTCAGCGTATATCGAGTACTGCCACAAGCTCGTAAGACTTCAATGTATCTGAACATGGGCTGACGCTACGACCGAAGGACGTCACTCGTCTGTAAAGGCCATATCTAGCTGCGGCGCATGTCGTCTTCCTCTGTATCGGATCTTATTGTGAACAAACGGAATACCATAACCCACCTTCGTATCCGATAATTCACGAAAAGAGGTCGGCGTGTTCGGCGATATAGTGGCCCACTGTCGACGCCGGCTGCCCGGTGACCTTCTCAACGTCGTCGGTGGCGCGGTCATAGCGTCCAGCGCGGTGGAGCAGAGCCATGGTGGCCAAATGCTGTTCGAGGTGTGTGGGCAGCCCGAGTGGCCTGAGCACCTCCTGCACCCAGACGTCATGAGCAATGTCAGCGCCGTGTATCGGCCGGCCCATTCCCAGGGTGTATTCGGCGGCCAGACCATCGATGTCGAGGCTGACCGGGCCGGTCAGTTCGTAGATTTTGCCGATGCGCTTTGCGGGATCGACGAGCACGGCTGCCACCGTGCGGGCCACATCGCTTGCGGCAATCGGGGACGTCCGCCCAGCTCCGAATGGCAGCGCCAAGACGTTTCGCTCGCGCAAGGCCGGAGCGGCGAACCAGCTGAATATTGGATTGTCGAGGAAAGCGGTCGGCCTGATGTGCACGACCGGTAAACCCGACCAGTTCAGGACGTGCTCGGCGAGGTAGTGCAGGCGATGTTGGTGAGACTCCTCTTTGCTCGTGAGCGTCATCTGGGAAACGGTCATCTGAGACATGTTCACCAGGACCTCGAGACCACCGTATTCCTTTGCGGCAGCGCAGATCACCGCCGTTGCCTTCAAATACTCCGAAGAGACGCTCATGGAGAAGAACATCCGATCAACGCCGGCCATCGCATCAACCACGTCTTGCGGCTCGGTCAGATCTCCGACAATGACCTGCGCGCCGATTGCGCGCAGCTGGTCAGCCCGGGTGTCGTCGCGGTGCACCAGCGCGCGCACCTGATGCCCCCTCTGGCGCAGATGATCGACCACCTGTCGGCTCACTCCGCCGGTACCGCCGCCGGCACCGGTGATCAAGTACAACGGCTTGCTCATGTTGGCTCCCTACGGTGTGCCTTCCCAGTACCTGGCCAAGGGCATACCGGCGAATTTCTCGAGCATCACCCTGGAAAACTGCAGCAATGCGCTGCGCGGCCGGTGGTTCACCACGACGTGCTGGGTCTGCCCGGCGACGTTGAAGTGCACCAGGACAACAACGTAGGTACGCACGCCGCCCACCAGACTGGTGTAGTCCTCGAGGAAACTGTTCTCGCCGCAGGGGCCGGCGTAGTTGAACTCCTGGTGTTCATAGACCTCGCGGGCCCGAACCAAAACGGAACGAACGTCTTCGGCGCCGTGCGCGGTGCCGTCCATCGCCGCGGCCTCCAATGTGACTTCGTCGGCAAGGTTGTCCAACCACAGCGGGTAGTACGGCTTTCCCATATATAAGTCACCAACCGAGCGAGCCGCCGCCAGCGGGCGAGACAAACTTGTTCGCCACGAGCTGAGACTGGCCGCCACGCGCGAAACCATTGCTTGTATGACGCCATCAATAACTAGGCATTATGCGCTCTTCGGGCCAGCTCTGGCGCGGTGCGGTTTTGGCGCCAGAAGCGATCGGGTAGATAGCTGGCGTGGGGGAAGATCACGGGGTCAATCGATGGCAGACTGCTCAGGCTGCGGAGTTCACCCGGGCGTTGCGCGTCCAGCTGGCCGAGATGCAAAGCAAGATCGCGTGGATCGAGCGTCAGACTGCGAGGGCGAGCAACGCCCGTAGGGTTGCATTGCGGATGGAAGCAACGACGCTACGCCGACATATCAAAGAGGCTGAATCTCTCATCGCACGGCTAGAGCGCGATTATCTCGGTCGGGAAAACCGCCGGCCCATCTGCGAGCGCCGGCCCATTTTCGCGAAAACTTCAGCCGAGGGGGCCGGAGGTCAGGCGCGCACCCTTAAGAACTCAGTTGGCTGATCTCCTATAAGAACCTGCCAGCCTCCTCCATCGATTCGAATCGATCCGGTGGCCAGCGCAAACGTGCACCGAGTAGGCGCGTCGGCTCGCGCCCGGCCGCCCAGGGCCGCTCGGCATCGAGGAGGTCGACGCGAGGCACTGCGGCGAGGTCACGCCCCGCCCGCTCAGGGCAGCACTAGAGATCGTTGCGCGCGCAGTCGGATTGGTTCGCCATCGACTCGGCGGCGGCTGCCGGCCGGTGTCGATATGGCGTTGGCCTGTGGAAGGCTCCTTCATCTGCCCCGCATGCCAATCTATTTCCAACGGACCGGTGGATCACACACTAGTTCGGTGCCTAAAGTAATGGGCGTGCCTCAAGAAGAGCGGGCGCAAATCGATGCGGTGCAGCGTCGCCTTGCCCAGAAGTTTGCGGAAGTCCCACGCGACGACATTGCTGGCATAGTCCAGCGCGAGTATCAGCGGTTTAAACAGAGCAAACTGCGCGACTTCATTCCCTTGCTTGTTGAGCGCCGCGCCGGAGAGCATCTGGTGAAGTGCGCGATCGACTGCGGGCCGGAAGCCGAGGCTGACGGCAGCGTACTGAACGGCGATCTTCTTGACCCGGGCCACGTCGCGAATGGTGCTGGGGGCAAGGCCCCGAATCGGTGGCGACTGAGCTTAGGCGCGCGCCGACTCGCTACTGGTGCGTAGTCATCGACTGTACGGCGGCCAACTTCCCGTGAAGCTGCGCCCGCTTCGTCAGCGTTCTGAGGCTCGCGACCGACTGGCGTGCCGCGCGGCAGGCTGAGTCGCTACATGCCTTGGGTCGTCGAGGATTCGGCCACCGCTAGGGCCACCGCGTAAGACCGAGACGCTCGACTTCCGTCGTGCGGCGGCTACACCAACGTCGACGGGAACTGCGTGCCATCACCTGACCGCACACGGAGCAACCTTCCCGACAGAGACGGGACGCACAGCCACTCCCAACACAAGCAAGGTCAGGCTCCTGGCACGGCGGCACCGGCCGCTCAAAATAGCGATCAAAGATCAGCGGCTGCTCGCCGTTGTTCCGCTGCAGAAACTTTGACAGTGTCCGCACAAAATGACGTAGGGCACTACTCGTGCCCGCGCCCGGGATCGCGGAAACGATCTAGCCATGAAACCGAACCTTGCACCGCCGACCGGGGCAACCATGGTCGACGAATGGGACAACTTCCGGGCAGCGTTCAGGGTGTTCGACGGCCCGGAATGGAGCATCAACCGCGCCGGCCACGGGCCACGGACCGATATCGTGGTCTCCGTGATCGGGCGGCAATACGTTGGCGGGCACGCTGAGTGCCAGATCGTCATCGACTGTCCCGATACCCCGATCATCGCGCCCGCCGAAGCCCGCCAGCTGGCTCAGGCGTTGATCGCCGCAGCAGACGCCGCTCAAGGATGACTTTGTGCACCAGGTCCCGGCCGACACTCGAGGGGCTCGACCGGTCGCGCGGCTGCCCCTACGGGCGCTCTTCGATCACACACTGGACAATCCCTTTGGCGAAGGGCGGGTCGAACCCCATCTGCGCTACCTTCTGAGCTTCAGCGGCGGGCGAAACACCAGAATCGAGATCCTGTTCGATGACTCCGACGAGCTGCAAGTTCTGAGGGTCACGTCCCGCCACCGATTCCGTCATCTTTCCCACACAGCGGCGGTAACCACTGAAGTCAGCGTGAGCGGACGTCTCCATCAACATCGCCGAGGCGATGAACATGACGGCGACGGCTATGCCGATCGCGGCGACGAAGTGGACGAAACGCACGGTCATACGGATACCCAGCGGTAACGAGGAATAATCAGCAAACGATTGCTGAGTGACCCGACCGGCTCAGGCGTCGGTGGTGTGGACGATCAACACGTCGGTCTTGGCCCGGCGCGAGACCGCGGAGGGAACTGACCCCAGCAGCCGGCCGGCGACGCTGGCGAGCCCGACGTTGCCGACGACCAGCAGGTCGGCGCGGGCCTCCTCGGCAAGCTGTACCAGCACGTTGATGGGGGCGCCGACGATCGACTTCTCCTCGACGTTCTTGGCCCCGGCTTGGTGCGCCCGCTCCCTGGCGTCCCGCAGGATCGCGTAGTAGGGGGCCTCACCCACCGTCCGGTAGTCCTGACCGTGGTCACTCCCCGGCGGGATGGCATAGCGGCCGCGTTCCTCGGGGACGGGGAGGTGCGCCGTCGCGACGATCAATTTCGCGCCGTGATCCGCAGCGATCGCGGCTGCGCGCTCGACCGCACGCAGCGACGAGTCCGAGCCATCGGTGCCGACCACGACGGTCTGATAAGCGCTCATTTCTCATGCAGTGTAAAGCCGGCGGCGGCTCATGAGAGGGAAATCGATGTGGATTCAACCCGCCGCCCGAGGCACCAGCCGTGCGGTTATGCGCCTTCGAGAGCCGTGTTTTGGGCCCGTTCTGAATTTGTGGTTGTTAATCGAGGCGAACGCGGCATAATGCCCGCATGCGTTTCATCTATGTCGCTGCGGCGGCTGGCATGGCCGTCGCTGCGCCGATGGTGGCGTCATCAGCTCACGCTGACACCGGCGTCAATGGCTACGTTCAGTGCATAGGGGGCGATGCGAAGCCTCCCCCACCGGGAGTGACCGCAGCGAATTGGTTTCCGAGCCTGCACGTGATCGATAACGACATCGCTTCTGCCGTGCCCGCGGACCAAGTAGTTCAGCGATTGATCGTCATGGGAGTCAGCCCGGAGGACGCCGCCACCCGAGTGCGGTGTTATCTGGCCAACCTGCCGCACTAGCGCAGACACTCCGGCACCACTCGCCTTGAAGCACATGTCTATTTTCTGAAATACATTGTGCGCCGAGACTTTCAATTGCAGGCCGCCACCCGGAGAGTGGTGTGGCTGACTCAGGTTCCGGTCCGCGGCCAGGCGGTCGACACGCGCCGTTCCGACAATGCGGGCGAGTTAAGCCGTCCATTTGTCAAACCGCCCATCCGTGTCCTTGAGCTGGCGTTACGATCTGTGCAAGCGCTACAGATTCGAGGGGCTATGCGTCGCACCCGACGTCTTGTCACCACCATGATCACCGCTGTCGCTTTGATGTTCGCGGCTGCTGCTTTTGCCTACGCGCCGCTCGCATCGGCAGATCCGATCTGCGGTACGCCCGGAACGCCACCATGCGCGGGTCCCAGTCCGTTGACACCCGAGCAGCAATGCGCGTTCATTGCGTGGCGATCGATGATGCCGTGCAACTGGCTCGGAGTGCAGGTGCCGGCCGGCACGCCGGGCAGTTGGGACAACCCGCCTGCGCCGCCGCCCGCACCGCCGCAGCCGTGACGTCACCAGTGATTGGTGGTTCTTAGCCCCGACACCATTAGCGGGCTGGGAAGTCCACACCTGAGCGCAATCCGAATCGTAGCGAGTTGCCCTGCGCGGCAACGTATTCGCGCGTCGGCGGTCCTCACCGGTCAGCCAGTTCTGGCTCGCGCTCTGACAGCGGATTCACACGCGCACGGCCGTCATATCCATGTCGATGGTGCCCTGGCACGCGCCGCTCAAGATATCGGTGTGCATGACGCCGGAAAGCGATCCGTCGGGTTGGGGTGTATAGCGCACAGTCGCTCGGGCGGGATTCCACTGGATCGTGGTGTCGGGCATCATGCAGTCCCACTGGAAATCGTTGGTTTGCGACCAGGACTTTCCGTCCCAAGTGAACTGCACCGGCTGCGGAACCGTCGGGTTAGTCGGCGGAGGACCACTGACGATGGTGGCGACGCACTTCCCGTCGGTACAGTCCGAGCGGAATCCGTAGGTTTCGGTGTGCTGCGTTTCGGGGTCGCCGACCGCCATGCTGGTCCCGGCCTTGGGGCCCACCATGAACGTGATCGCGTACTGGCCATTCCAGGACGGATTGTCGGCGAAAGCCGTCGGGGAAAGGAACACTGCCATCGCGAGCGACCAGGCGGATAAGCCGGCGAAGCTCTTCAGACGGTATGAAGCCATGATTCCTCCTGCGGTCCGTACGCATTCAATAGTCATATGCCGAACCGTCGCCGACAAGGTCTTTGCCGCTTTACCAACCCCACTCGTCATCGTTGAGGACGTCCACGGTCAGCTCGTTGTCGGCAGCGCCCTTCGTCCCATAGGTGAACGTAAGCAGGGTGCGGTCATCGTCAAGAGGTTCGGTCGCTACGACGGTGGCGTGCCCGATCTTCATGCGGATCCTGTCTCCGGGCTTCAACTCGTCAACACGTTTGAGGGGCACACTCAACCCATCGATGCCAGTGAAAGTGCGGATGCTGCAGATACTTTCGTCATGCATCGCCCTCCCTTCACCGCCCGGTAATCCGTGCACGACTGTGCAAGCACATTTCGCGCGAACCATACACGCCATCGTCAGTCAGTAGCTGCGGGTGTACTAAGGGCCGATAAGATCAAATACCAAAACTCAACCATTGAGAAGACCTGGCTAACTTCCCGTTCGGGTCGTAGCTGGCAGACAGCGTTTTCAGCTGACATGACAGCCGGGCAAAATGTGAGACGTGACTTGGACGAGGTACCAGGGCAAGGCGCTTGCGGATACCACCCTGGACGGTGATGCGCTGCATGCTGAGCTCGAAGACTATATCCGCGTGGACAATCCGCACCTGACCGATGTTCGGCTGGAGCAGGCCACGGCGGGCGAGGCGGACGGCACCAAAGCGGGCAAGCGCTGGTATGACGTCACGTACTTGGCTGAAGACCCGGAGAACAATTCGTAGCCGCTGGATGCAGCGGCTGATTCTGCCGCGCGAATGCCGATTTCGTCGCTAAATTCGTCACCTGAGCATGTCAAAGGAGCGCACCTGTGCGATCAATCATCACCGCCGTCGTTGCAGTCGGTTGCACGAGTCTCGCGTTGCCCGCCCCCACAGCATCGGCCGACGACGATTTCGTCGCCCTGGCGGTGTCCGTCGGCACCGGGCGAGCCGCCGGTTGGGGCACCGCGAGCAGTCAAGACGAGGCGAACCAAGTCGCGCTCGCCCACTGCACCGCCGAAGCCGGTGACGTGTGCCAAGTGGTAGCCGGCACGCGCAACGGCTGCGCATCGGTTGCGTTCGACCGGGCCTCCGGCCGGTTCCAGGGCGGCTCGGGCCCGGACACCACGACAGCCACCGCGGATGCCTTGGCCAAGTTGGGCTCACCCAATGGGCGGATCAAGGCCACCCACTGCTCGTTCTGAAGGAGTTGACGTGACCGATGAACCGCAATTGAAGATGGAACGCGCCGGCAGCATCGTCGTGCTCACCATGAACAATCCGCGTCGACGAAATGCACTGACGCCGACCATGATTGCGTTGATGGCCCAGGCGTGGGATGAAATCGACGCCGACGACGGAATCCGCGCCGCCATTCTCACCGGCGAGGGGTCTTCGTACTGCGTCGGAGGGGATCTTGCCGACGGATGGATGGTCCGGGGGCCCAAGGCCAACGAGGGTGCGCGGACCATGACGGAGGCCCAATCCTCCCCCAGCATCATCAGTGAGGGTCTGCTCTTGAGCCGCTCGTTGACCAAGCCGTTGATCGCCGCGGTCAACGGGCCGTGTCTGGGTGGGGGGTGTGAAATGTTGCAGCAGACCGATATTCGGATCGCCGAGGAGCAGGCGGTGCTCGGGCTGCCCGAAGCGAAGTTCGGGCTGATCGCAGGCGCCGGCTCGACCGTGCGGCTCAAACGCCAAATCCCCTACACCAAGGCGATGGAGATGATCCTCACCGGCGAACCGCTCACGGCCGCGGAGGCCTATCACTTCGGCCTGGTGGGCCACGTGGTGCCCACCGGCCACTCGTTGGACAAAGCCCTCGACATAGCCGCTCGCGTCGTGGCCAACGGTCCGCTGGCAGTCAGAAACGCCAAGGCATCCGTGATCAACAGCGGATGGATCGATGAGCAGGACGCCCGGCGGATCGAACAGCGATTCGTCGTCGAGGTGGTTCGCTCCGACGACGCCAAGGAAGGACTGGCCGCCTTCGCCGCCAAACGCGAACCGCGGTTCACCGGAAGATAGCGTGCCTCGTGAGGGGGTAAAGCAATTTCAGTTATCGTTCATAAAAGTCGTCCTTGACTCGCCGCCGAATGGCCCGCGCACAAAGGAGAGGCCATGAATCCCAAAAAGATGAGTTTGGGAAAGCCGGCCGCCTGCGCGATTCTCCTCGCCGCTGCCACCCTCGTCTTCACATCGCCGGCCTCAGCGGATGAAACCGATGATGCGTTTATCGCAGGCCTTGCCAATGGCGGAATCACCATGCCCGACAACGTCGATGCGATTGCGACGGCCCGCACGGTGTGCGCCAGACTCGATGTAAACCCATACGCCCCGGTGGTGGCGTTTGTGCTGGCGAGGGACAGCTTCCTGTCGCCGAGACAAGCCGGCTACTTCGTCGGACTTTCGGTAGCCACCTACTGCCCGCAATACAAGGACAAGGTCAACCCTTCGAGTAGCTGACCCGCACAAGGAGAGGCCACGAGTCCAAAAGATGAGTTTGGGAAAGTCGGCCGCTTGCGCGATTCTCCTCGCCGCTGCCCGCCTTCGGTTTCGCATCGCCGGCCTCAGCGGATGAAACCGGCGACGCGTTCATCGCAGGCCTTGCCAATGGCGGAATCACCATGCCCGACAACGACGACGCGATTGCGAAGGCCCGCGCGGTGTGCGCCAGCATCGCTGCCAACCCGAACGCATCGGTGCTGGCGATCCAACTGGCCAGGCTATTCTGCGGCGCTTAGCAGTGATCCGTCCAACAGCGCTGCAGCGGGCAGTAGGTCGAATGTGCAAGGCTGACCATGGATCCGACGTCTCCGAATGTCACGTTTCTGGGGTCCAGCGTTTGGTGGATGCTCTGGGCGATCTGGTCATACGTCCAACCCCACCCGATGTCATCGCAAATGATCCGCCCCATCCCGGTGAGGGCGGCGTCGTGCTCGGGCGGCCAACTGAAGCCGGCGGCACGCAGTTGAGCCAGGTATGCGTCATCGAGGGGATCCGCCGCCGCAACAGCAGCATTGGCAACCAGTGCGGCACCCGCCATGACGGGGACGGCCAACGCGGCCAGCCAGCGAGGTGAGGGCATGTGATGCAGTTCCTTTCTTGTGGGCGTTCACGGTGCCGTCGACCCATAGCGGCATGAAGATGAAGAATAGGGACAGCCGGGAAAAAGGAGCTTATGGATAGCTGAATAATCGGTTTATCGGGCCGCCGATGGGCGCGACGTGGCCTCAGCGCTGGGTTACGCCCGCGGGACCGTTCTCATATGCGGTGGTCACCCAAAACACCGTGCGCTCGATGCCCGGCACGATGTCGGTGACGCCGATCTCGCCCTGAGCGAAGCGGGTGAGAAATCCGTAGACGACGCCGGTGAGGATGAGTTCCAGGTCTTGAGCGAAGCCCGGGTCAGCTTGGGCCAGAACGGCTTTGGCAACAGGAACGACGGCGTCGACACCGCGCTGGATGAGGCGCTTTCCGCCGGGGCCTGACCGCGCCTGGAAGTAGGAGCGCAGCATCAACGGATGGCGTTCCCATGGCTCGAAGATGGTCCTCATCACGTGCATCAGGTCGACATAGATCGACTCGCCGGGTAAATCGTCGATCAGCGAGGGCAGGCGCGCATAGCGATTGGCGTCCATCCACCCGTCCAGGGCGGCCACAATGAGCTCGTCGCGGGTGCCATACCGCTTATAGATGGTCGCCAGCGAAACCCGGGCCCGCCGCGCCACCTCGCGCAACTGAACGGCCTCATAGCCCTCGGTATCGAGCATCTCGACCACGATGTCCAGGATCGGATCGGCCGACCGCCCGGCAGCGCCGGTCACGGCCGCCGCGTCCAGTCCAGCCCCTTTTGCCCGCACAGTAACCATGTTACTGTTCGCGGGTGAGTAACGGCGTTACTCTGCCCGATCCGGGCCGATGAACAAGAAACGAGGACGAGCGCCGTGGGTTCAATAGATGGCAAAGTCGCCTTCATCACCGGGGTGGCGCGCGGCCAGGGCCGCAGTCACGCGGTACGGCTTGCCCGGGAGGGCGCCAACATCATCGGCATCGACATCTGTGCCGACATCGCCGCCAACGGTTATCCGATGGCCTCCCATGAGGAACTGGACGAGACCGTCGCGATGGTCGAAGACGCCGGCGGCAAGATGCTGGGCACGGTGGCCGACGTGCGCGACTTCGACCAAGTCAAGGCCGCCGTGGACACCGGGGTCGAGCACTTCGGGCGGCTCGATATCGTGCTGGCCAACGCCGGCATCGCGCCATTGGCGTTCCGCCAGTTGAGCATTGAGGAAGAACTGGCGCAGTGGCGGGCGGTGACCGGCGTCAACCTCGACGGGGCGTATCACACGGCATGGGCGGCCATTCCGCATCTGCTGGCCGGTAACCGCGGCGGGGTGATCATCTTCACCAGCTCGACCGCCGGCATCAAAGGTTTCGGCGGCCTGCAAGGCGGCGGACTGGGCTACGCGGCATCGAAACACGGAATCGTCGGTTTGATGCGCACCCTGGCCAATGCGCTTGCACCACTGAGCATTCGGGTGAACACGGTACATCCGACGGCGGTCAACACGATGATGGCGACCAACCCCGACATGACCGAGTTCCTGGAGAAGAATCCCGACGCGGGTCCGCATCTGCAAAATCCGATGCCCGTCGCAATGATGGAACCCGAAGACGTCAGCGCCGCCATCGCCTACCTGGTGTCCGACGAGGCGAAGTACGTCACCGGGGTGACGTTCCCCGTCGACGCGGGCTTCTGCAACAAGGTTTGATACGCGGATGACAACGAACAACACCACGGGTCGGGTCGCGGGCAAACGGGTCTTGATCACCGGGGCCGCGCGCGGCATGGGACGCTCGCACGCGGTGCGGCTGGCCGAACAGGGCGCCGACTGCATCCTGGTCGATATTTGCTCCACCCCAGCGGGTTTGGAATATCCGCTGGCCACCGAAGACGACCTGAACGAGACCGCACGACTGGTCGAGAAACACGGCCGGCGGGCGATCAGCAAAGTCGTCGACGTCCGCGACGAGCCGGCCATGAAGTCAGCGGTCGACGAGGCAGTGGGTGAACTCGGTGGGCTCGACGGTGCCGTGGCCAACGCCGGTGTGCTGACCGTCGGCTCCTGGGACACCACCACCGCCGAGCAGTGGCGGCTGGTCCTCGACGTCAACCTCATCGGCGCCTGGAACACGTGCGCGGCCGCACTCCCGCACTTGGTCGCCCAGGGCGGCGGGAGCCTGGTCAACATCAGCTCGTCGGCCGGCATCAAGGGGACCCCGCTGCACCTGCCGTACACGGCGTCCAAGCACGGTATCGTCGGGATGACCCTGGCGCTGGCCAATGAGGTTGCCGCGCAGAACATTCGGGTCAACACCGTGCACCCCACCGGGGTGGCCACCGGAATGGCACCACCTTCCATGCACACCCTGATCGCCGAGCAGCGACCCGACTTGGGGCCGATCTTCCTCAACGCGCTGCCCGCACCACTGATCGAAGCCTCCGATGTGAGCAATGCGGTGCTGTACCTTATTTCCGACGAATCCCGTTATGTCACAGGACTTGAACTGAAAGTCGACGCCGGTGTCACCATCAGATAGAGCTGCGTCGAGCGACGGTGCGCGACATGAGCGCGGCGCCCGCACCTTCGCCGAGGTGATGACGATCGACCCGCCCGATAGTGGCAGCCCGTACGCGGCCGGGTTGATCGACTTCGTGTTCGGCGAGGTCTGGTCACGTCCGGGGCTCAGCCGCCGTGATCGACGGTTCGTGACCCTGGCCTGTGTCGCGGCCGCTGACGCGCAGGCTCCCCTCGAACAACATATCTACGCCGCACTCAACAGTGGTGATCTCACCATTACCGAAATGCGGGAGACAGTCCTGCATTTCGCCGTCTACGCGGGCTGGCCGAAGGCGTCCCGCTTCAACATCGCGGTGGACCAGGAGTGGGCGAAGATTTGCGAGGCGCGTGACGAATCGCCTCCTCCCCCGGAGCCCTTGCTGCCGCTGGTCACCGCCAGCGACCCCGAGCAGCGGTTGCGCGGAGGCGAGGAATCATTCAGGGAGATCAACTGCATGCCGTTCGCGCCGATGCGCGACAACCCCTATTCGGGGGCCGGCATTTTGAACTTCGTCTTCGGCGAGATGTGGCTGCGACCCGGCTTGGGGATGAAAGAACGCCGCCTCATCACCGTCGCGTGCGTCGCGTTCCAGGATGCCGAAATCCCGATCATGTCGCACGTTTACGCCGCACTGAAGAGCGGCGACGTCTCGTTCGAGGAGATGGACGAACTGGCGCTGCAGTTCGCGGCGTACTACGGCTGCGCCAAGGCCGATTATCTCAACCAGGTGATCGCGGAACAAAAACAGCGGGCGCTGGCCGAAAACCAGGCGGATCAAACCAGGCGGGTGGGCACGGACATGCCGCCCTCAGCGCAGCGGATGCATTAGTCGACCTGAATTACCATGCGAACCAAGTATTTCCACTAGAAGCGTAGAGTCGCGGTCATGAATTTGGTCGAGTGGCTGAGGACCCCCCGCTACTTGCGGACACGTTTCATGATGGAAACGCGTCCGATGAACCGCTTGGAGATGGAAATCGTATTCCTCGAGGTCGGCGCCCGCGACGCGTTGGTGCGCCTGCCCGTGGCGTTCATGATCCTGCCGAAGAGCCGCCGACCCTGGCGCGATGGGCCGTCCAACCCGGAACAGGACAAGTAGAGCGGCGCGGGCCCCGATCCCGTCGCCTCCGTATGGCGTAAAAGATTTGGAGGCCGCCCGCTGACTCGGGCATGCTGACGATATGCACGTGATCAACGGAGTCCGCGACCCAGCGGCAAGCTTTCCCCTCGACACCACGGCAGACGACGCGAGCGAACGGCGCCAGGCCAATCGCGCCATCGCCGTCAGTGCCGTCGGGCTGGCGCTGACCGGCCTGGTCGAATTGGTCATCGCGCTGCTGTCCGGTTCGGTGGCGCTGCTGGGAGATGCGTTGCACAACCTGTCCGATGTCTCCACCAGCGTCCTGGTGTTCATCGGCTTCCGCGCGTCGCGCAAGCTTCCCTCCGAGCGCTATCCCTACGGCTACGAACGCGCCGAAGACCTCGCCGGGATTGGGGTGGCGCTGGTGATTTGGGGTAGCGCCGTCGTGGCCGGTTTCGAGAGTGTCAGCAAGCTACTTCGTCACGGCAGCACCGGCTACTTGGGCTGGGGCATCGGCGCGGCCGTCGTGGGCGTGGTGGGCAATCAACTGGTGGCCCGCTACAAGTTGGTGGTGGGCAGACGAATTCGGTCCGAGACCATGGTGTCCGATGCCAAGCATTCGTGGCTGGACGCGTTGTCGTCAGGCGGGGCGGTGCTCGGGCTGATCGGCGTGGCGCTGGGCTGGGGCTGGGCCGACGCGGTCGCTGGCATCGTCGTCACCGGGTTCATCTGCCACGTTGGCTGGGAGGTGACCGGCAATATCGCGCACCGTCTGCTCGACGGCGTCGACCCCGACATCGTCACCACCGCCGAGGCGGTCGCCACCTCGGTCCCCGGGGTGACGCATGCGCACGCCCGGGCCAGGTGGACCGGTCGGACCCTGCGCGTCGAGGTCGAGGGTTTCCTGGATGCCGACACTTCGCTGGCCGCCTCCTATCAGATCGGCCGCAGCGTCGCCGCGGCGCTGGCGCGGCGGATCCCCGAGATGCAGAGCTTCACGTGGACGGCGCGAGCCGCCTGAGCGAGTGACGCGCGCGGTCTAGTCGTCAGCCGCGGCGGAATCGCTCACGCAGCTCTGGATCGTTCTCCCACCACAGCCCCGAGGCCGCCGGGGTTTCGCTCTCACCGTCGACGCTGTGTGCCTTGGCCGACTCCGCCTCGTCCAGTTCGGCATCGACGGCGATCGCGTGCGCCTTCTCGTCGCGGGACAGCGCACGCATCAGCAGCAGTACGAACGGCCAGCCAACCAGATCCCCGAGAATCCATACGACGCCAGCACCGATCGTTTGATCGAGCCGCGCATCGGGACCCCATGACCGGTGCAGCGCCGCGTAATACGCCGCGCCGATCAACGAGCCCTGCCAGATGACCAATCCCAGGACACCGTCAGCGAGCGCCTCGACGACGGTGATCAGCAGCGAGATCGACTGCGGATACCTGCGGGGAACCGGGTCTTCCTGCAACCGGGCATAGAAGTAGCCGAAGCCCAAGGCCACCAATAGGATTCGCGTCGGTGCACCGATCCACTCGTCCTGCAGGGCCGCGGTGTACCAGGGCGTCAGGTAGAGCAACCACGGCGTAGCGAGCATCGCCATCGACGTTGTTGCCGGATGAAGGAACGCGCGGGCGAACCGGGTCGCCAACATCCGATCGATGCGGCCGCGGCCGACCGGTCCGACAGCATCGCGTAAGACGGTTACCGGCTTGGCCTGCGCGACGAAGAACGGGACGACGTACAGCAGTAGCAAGATCTGCAGCGCCCGCACCCAGAACAGGACGTAGGCGTAGGCGCCGATCGCGCTGATCGTCGCCACCACCCACAGCAGCATTCCCGCACCGAAACACGCAGCGTTCGCGGCGCCGACCGGATGTTGGGCGTGGCGGCTGCGCCGGTAGCACCAGGCATATCCCGTGGCGAGCACCGTGACGACCGCCGCGGAGACAAGGTCGAAGTGCCAAGTCTGAACTGCCGCGTCCCAAGTCAGCGGTCCGGGATCGACGCGCACGCCGCCAGCCTATTGCGGCCGGGTTCGGCTTAGTTGCCGGCGGCGCCGTCCGGCTTGGGGCCGCGGTCCTCGCCGGTGATGTATTTGGGGCAGTAATGGGCGGCCGAGAGGTAGGTGAACTTGGCCGCGCTGGCGCCCTGGAAGGCCGGATTTTGGTTGCGCAGGTCTGTCACGATTTTCGCGTCGGACTGGCCGTCGTCGAGCAGTTCGCACACCGACTTGCCGATGGTGATCGCGTTGCCGCCGTCCTGATAAGTGATGCCGGCGTCTCGAAGGTCTTTGAGGAAGTCCTGATCGTTGTCGATGTCCGCGTGCACCGGCGCGGCCAGCACGACCATGGTTGCGAGGCTGGTGAGTCCCAAGAGGAATCGCATAACGCAGTGATTGTTGCAAACATGCCGGTGGTTGGCATCCCGTCGGGCGAACAGGACGCGCACCGTCCTCCGCCCCGGCGGGGTGTCCCCGCTGGAATAGCGGATTTAAATTGCACCTGATGCGGGTGGCCAATAGGCGCTGTCGCCGATCAGCAAATAGTCCGCATGCGCGCGTTGAGCATTTTTAACGCTTTAGTCAATCCCGTGCCGGCGTATGGAAATTGTAAAAACCTTATTACATTCACCTCACACTCGCCGTGGTGGACGACGGGTCAGGAGGAGCTGGCCGGCGTCGCGCTCGGTCCGGGCGAGGTGGTGCTCGAAACCACGTACGGGCAATACGTGCTGGCGGCGATAGCCGCGAATTTCTGGGCTTTGTCGTCACTCAGGTCGGAGTTCTTCGACTCCAGCCCGGAGACGACGTCCGACATCGCAGTGGGGGCCTGAAGGGTCTTGCATACCCATTTGCCCGCTCCGACTGCCAGATCGCTATCGGAATACGTGATACCGGCCTTATCCAGTGACGCGATGAATGCGTCGTCAGTGTCGTCGGCGTGTGCAGGCACGGCCATACCAATTACCGCGGCAAAGCCCGCCGCTGCGGCGAGAAACAGTTTCATGAATTACAGATTGGCAGAACCGCGAGGAACCTGCATCTCGTGCGACGAACCCGATCGTCAACCTACGGTTGACAACCTATGCGTCGTCAACCTAGCGTTGACGACATGTCCGACCCTGTCCGTATCGCCTATCCGATTCGCCTGGACGAGTTGATCGACGCCATCAAGAGCATCCACCCCGACGTGCTGGATCAACTGGCCGACGCGGTCCTGGCCGCCGAGCACCTGGGCGAGATCGCCGACCACCTCATCGGCCACTTCGTCGACCAGGCCCGCCGCTCCGGAGCGTCCTGGACCGACATCGGCAAGAGCATGGGCGTCACCAAGCAAGCCGCCCAGAAGCGCTTCGTCCCTCGCGCCGAGCCCACCACCCTCGACCCCAACCAAGGGTTCGGCCGCTTCACCCCGCGGGCGCGCGGCGCGGTGGTGGCCGCCCAGAACGCCGCACACGAAGCGGGCAACAGCGAGATCACCCCGGACCATCTGCTGCTCGGCGTGCTCAGCGATGCGGCCGCACTGGCCACGGTGCTGCTGCGTCTGCAGCACGTCGACACCGAGGCGCTGCGTGCCGCGGCGACCGAGGCGATCACCGCGCTGCCAGTGAATGCCGAACCGCCGCAACTCATTCCGTTCAGCGGGCCGGCACGCAAGGCGCTCGAACTGACCGTGCGCGAGGCGCTTCGGCTCGGCCACAACTATGTCGGCACCGAGCACCAGTTGCTGGCGCTGCTGGAGCTCGAGGATGGGGACGGGCCGCTGCACCGATGTGGCGTCGACAAGGACCGAGTGGAGGCGGATTTGATCAAGGCGCTGCAATCGCTCGCCGGGGGCAAGAACGTCGCACCGGGATCCCCTGCCGAGCGCTGACCAGGGTGGCCGACCCTTCCCTTCGGCATCGGCCCGTGTGCGATCATGCGAGGGTCCCCGCAACGGCGCCAAGGAGGCAACACATGGCGAAGATGCACCGCTGGCTGATGGTCATGCCCGCCGTTCTGGTTGCCGTTGCCGGCCTGACCGCCGGCGGCGTCGCCGCGATCCCACGCGCGTGGGCCGGCGACGCGCCGATCGGCCATATCGGTGACACGCTGCGGGTAGACACCGACACGTTCATCGCAGACGTCACGGTGAGCGGTGTGGCGTCCGTTGACCCGCCGCCGGGATTCGGCTACACGCGCGAGGGCACCTACAAAGGCTTCCCGGGTAGCAGCGTCGAGCGCGCGGACGTGACCATTCGCGCGATCCGGGTGCCCAACCCATACATCATGGCGACCATCTTCAGCTTCAACGGAGTGACCCCAAACGCGGACGCGTACAAGCCGCGGGCCTCCGATGCGCCCGACGCGCTGGACAACGTGCTCGTCAACGCACCGAACGGGGCGATCGTACGTGGCGGTGTGTACTGGGACGCCTACCGCGATCCGGTCACCACCGTCGTTCTGCTGGACAAGAAGACGGGCTATCACCTCGCGCAGTGGAACCTCTGACCGGGACGTTTTCGATCGCGCCGGCGGATTCCGGTGACGTCGTGGAACTGGCCGCCGTTGCGGCACAGACCTTTCCACTGGCATGTCCGCCCACAACGACCGCGCAGAACATCGCGTCGTTCATCGACGCCAACCTATCGGTCGCCCGCTTCGCCGAATACCTGGGCGATCCGGATCGCGCCATCCTGACCGCGCGCCAGGACAGCCGGATTGTCGGGTACGCCATGCTGGTTCGCGGTGTCTCCGATCACCCCGGCGTACAGCAAGCCGTGAACATCCGCCCTGCCGCCGAGCTGTCGAAGATCTACGTCCTGCCCGACCGCCATGCCAGCGGGGCCGCGGCGGCACTGATGGAACGCACACTGGCCCTCGCGGCCGATTGGGGTGTTCGCTGCGTATGGCTGGGCGTGAACCAGGCAAACCAACGCGCACAACGGTTTTACCTCAAGAGCGGATTCACCATCAACGGGACCAGGACGTTCCAACTCGGCGCTGACGTCGAGAGCGACTATGTCATGATCCGCGAGCTGGATTAGCCGCCGCGGTCAATGCCAAGAGCCGGGAAGTGGCCCGCAGGTACTTCTTTCGATATCCCCCGGCCAGCATCTCCTCATTGAAGATGGTGTCGAGTTTGGTACCCGAGGCCACCACCGGAATGCCTGCGTCATAAAGCCGATCGGTCAGCGACACCAGCCTCAGCGCGACGTTCTGGTCGTCGATGCCGTGCACGCCGGTCAAGAACACCGCGGTAACCCCCTCGATCAGGGTCAGATACCGCGACGGGTGCATGGTGGCCAGGTGCGCACATAACGCATCGAAGTCGTCGAGCGTCGCTCCGTCGACCCGCGCGGCGCGCGCAGCCACCTCGTCGTCGGACAGCGGCTGCGGCGCCGGTGGCAACCCTCGGTGCCGGTAATCGGGCCCCTCGATCCGAACTGTGGTGAAAATGCTTGCCAGCGTATTGATCTCACGCAAGAAATCCTGCGCCGCAAAGCGCCCCTCGCCGAGTTGCTCGGGCAGTGTGTTGGAGGTGGCGGCCACCGAGACACCCCGCTCGACCAGCGACGAGAGCAGCCGCGAGATCAGCGTGGTGTTACCCGGGTCGTCGAGTTCGAATTCGTCGATGCAGACCGCCGTGTAACCGGCCAGCAGATCGACGCACTCCGCGAAACCGAACACCCCGGCCAGTTGGGTCAGCTCACCGAACGTCGCAAACGCCTTGGGCGGCAGACCATCCGGCGATCCACCTGGTCCGTCACCAGGCAGCTCGTAGTAGGCCGACGCCAGCAGGTGTGTTTTGCCCACGCCGAACCCGCCATCCAGGTACAGCCCGACCCCCGGCAGAACTTCTCTGCGGCCCAAGAGTTTTCGCCGACCCGCCCGGCGCTCGACGGCCTGCCGACAAAACTCCTGACACGCCACGACCGCGGCGGCTTGCGTCGGCTCCGCCGGATCAGGCTGGTACGTCGCAAAGCTCACGTCGGCGAATGTCGGCGGCGGTCTCAGTTGGGCGATCAACCGCACCGGCGACACCGTCGGGTGCCGATCCACCAGGTGGGCCGGGCCGCCCGATGCGCCCGCTGAGGTGGACCCGTGCATGCAGGAACTGTAGCGGCGTGCTGCAATCAGACCCATGCCCGACTCCGGCGTACCTGCGAGTTCCGCACGTTCCGCGACTTCAGAGACGCCGCTGTCGCTGCTCGGATCGATACGCGGGCTCGACGACGGCGAACTCCCCCGGCTCTACGGTTATCCCGAACGTGACGGGACGTGGGTGCGCGCGAACTTCATCACCAGTGTCGACGGCGGCGCCACCTCGGGCGGTAGCAGCGGCGGCATGGGCGGCCCGGGCGACCGGTTCATCTTCAATCTGCTGCGTGAGCTCGCCGACGTCATCGTGGTGGGTGCGGGCACCGTGCGAATCGAGAGTTACTCCGGCGCACAGCTCAGCGTCCCGCAGCGCCAGCAGCGGCAGGCCCGCGGACAAAGCGAGGTCCCGCAACTGGCGATCGTCACCAAATCCGGCCACCTCAGCCGAGACATGGCGGTGTTCACCCGCACCGAGGTTCAGCCCCTGGTGCTCACCTGCGCCGCCGCGGCCGAACAGTCGCGCCGGCTGCTCAGTGGGCTGTGCGAGGTCGTCGAATGCTCCGGCGGCAATCCCGAGCAGGTCGACGAGGCCACCCTGCTGGCGATCCTCGGCGCGCGCGGCATGCGCCGCATCCTCACCGAGGGCGGCCCGACCCTGCTGGACTCGCTGATCCAGCGCGACATGCTCGACGAGCTGTGCCTGACCATCGCGCCCTTCATCGTCGGCGGCCAGGCACGACGCATCGCCACCGGCCCGGGCCAGTTGCTCACCCGGATGCGGTGTGCCCATGTCCTGACCGACGACGCCGGCTACCTTTACACCCGCTACGTCAAGGCCTAGCTACTGTGGTCGGCATGAGTCGGCCGTACACGTGCGCCACAATCCTGGTTGCGGTGACCGCATTGCTGGCCGGCTGCGTCCCGGGCCTGGCCGCCGACCCGCGCTTCGCCACCAATTCCGGTGCGCGCCCGCAAGGAGCGGCCACCTCGAAGCCGGCGCCC
>NZ_LZKU01000049.1 GCF_001672975.1 Mycobacterium sp. 1465703.0 | reverse complement strand
ATGGTGCTGTTGAACGCCACCCTGGCGGTGAGCCTCTACGTGCGGGCCATCAACACTCACGGCGTTACCGCGGTGGCCATGCTGTTCGCCGTCATTCCCGCGGTGGCCGGAATGCTGTCGTGGATCATTCTGGACCAGCGTCCCGATGCGGGTATAGCGGTCGGACTGGTCCTGGGCGGGCTCGCATGCTGGATGAACACCCGAGCGTCCAGCCGATCTGCGACGAAAAGCACAGCCACCGCGGTAACGCCGTGAGTGTTGATGGCCCGCACGTAGAGGCTCACCGCCAGGGTGGCGTTCAACAGCACCATGCCGCTGACCGCGATCGCCGCCTTGACGCCATCGTGCACCGTGAAGGGTGTGACGATCGCGAGCGCCGACGCGGGTATCAACCCAACGGCATTCTGCATGGCACTCATCACCCGAAAGTCGACGCCGGTGCAGAATCGCTGTTGGTACACACCGCCTGCCGAAAGGCCAAGCAGGCCAACGACAAGTAACAAGATGACAGGGTCGGCGCCCTGGGTAGTCATCAACCTTCGCGAGCAGGCCGCTAAGACCGCGACGACACCGAGCACCAGCGCCACGGCGCGCAGGGGCCCGAGCGGTTCGCGCAGAAACATGGCCGCCAGGATGGCCGTGGCCACCGGATTCATCGCAATCACCACGGCACACAGCACGGCAGGCGCACCAAGCTGAACGGCCTCGTACAAGCAGCAGAACTGTACGCCCTGAATCAGCAAGCCGGTCACCAGGACGTGGCCGAATTGCGCTCCCCGCGGCCAGCGGGCCGTGGCCAGCATCGACCAGGCGGCCAGAATCGTTGCGGCCAAACTGAACCGCAGCACCAGGGCAGCCATCGGCGTCATAGCGGTTACCGCCAACGTGCCGATGGGATAACCGAGCGCGTAGAAAAACGTCACCGCCGTGGCGGTGGTCATTGGCATGCGCGACGACGGCATGCCCACCATGCTCTCGTGATCGACCGACACAGTCCAACGATTATTCGCGATCATGATTGATCGCGAAGCGTTATCGGTTTGCGGACCCTGGAAGGTGATCCGTGGTTACGGAGCCGGTGATTGATTAGAGACGATGATCGGATTAAGGTGCGTGCTATGGCCCAGGTGCTCGATATCGCGCCGCTGCGCAGCCTTGTCGCCGTTGCTGACTGCGGTGGCTTCCACCGGGCCGCCGCCGCCCTGCACCTGAGCCAGTCGGCGGTCAGCCAGCATCTGCGCCGGATTGAAGCCGTGGTCGGCGAACCGATTGTGCGGCGCTCCGGCCGCGGTGTCGTGTTCACCGAGGTCGGCCAGAAGGCGCTACGGCATGCCCGCACCATCTTGGCGGCGCACGACGTTGCGCTCGACGACCTGGGCGCGACCGAACACAAAGTTCTGACCATTCGGTGCCACCGAGCATGGTGCCGATGTGATGCTGGCCGGCCTGTCCCGCGTACTGCGTGAGCGACTTCCCGACCTGAAGGTGCGCTTCCGGCTTGACCGCAACCTGTCGCTGGCCGACGCTATCGAGCGCGGCTTGGTCGATCTGGCCATCATGCTCGACGGCGCGGGCCTCTATCGTGCCAATGCCTCGGGACTAGCTCGCTTGCAATGGATTTCAGCGCGCACGCTGACAATCTCGCCCCTTGACCCCCTGCCGTTGGTGATTTTCTCCGAACCGTGCACGTTGCGCGAGCCCGCCTTCGCGATTCTGGAAAGCCATCACATCGAATACGAGATCGCCGCCGAGTGCAGCGACCTGTCCGGCCTCTACGCGGCGGTGCGGTCCGGGCTCGGCGTAGCTCTGTTGCCGATGATCGGAAAGTTTCCCGATGGTCTCAGCCCGGCGGAGGGACTGCCGTCGGCCAACAGCGCCTCAATACTGGTCCGCGGCCGCACCGGCATCGACCCGGAGGTGCTGAAGACCGTCGACAACGCCGTGCGCGACTTGATGGCCACCGCAACCTGAACCTGACGGTTGGGCGCCTCACCGCTTCGCGACGTCGCGCCCACTGGTCGGTGTCTGTACGGCCGGAACGATCAGCGTATCCATGACTTGCCGTACGAATTCGGCGTCAACGCTTTGCCCGGTGATGACACGCAACAGACCCATTGCCGTCAAGACATCGGCGACCAATGACCAGTCGCGGGTGGCGTCGATTTCGCCGCGCTCCGCGGCTCGAGCCAAGACAGCCGACAGCACCCGTCTGCCTTTGAAGAGAATCAGGTCATCGAGCGCTGTGGCCAGTTCGGGGTCGTGCGCGGCCGCCAAAGCGACTCGCAACACGAGATCATTGGTGATCAGGGAATTGTCGTTGCGCTTGGCGCGCTTGACAAGAGCGTCGAGGTCCCCGGCCAGACTGCCTGTGTTGGGTGCGTCATCGTTCAGTAGATCGGGTCGCCAGTAGACGAGAGCGTCGGTCATCAGGGCGGCTTTCGATGACCATCGCCGATAAATCGCGGCCTTGCCCACGCCGGCCTGTGCGGCGATGTCATTCATGTTCGTCGCCTCGTAACCGTGCTCGGCCAGCGCGGCCAACGCGGCGTCAAGAATCGCGGGGTCGCGGGATCGGTCCAGCCGCCCCTCTGTCCGCTGGCGAAGTTTGGGTTCCGGTTCTGCCATGGGTCCTGGCCTGTCAACTAACAACGTCGTTGTCGACAGCTTTGCAGACCGGCCCGTGGGTTTCACCTTGCCGCCAGTTCCGGGATCGGCGCGGTGTGTGCCTCCGCCTCTCGATGTGTCTTCCTCGTCATGCGGATCGTGTTGATCGGCCACCAGAACCAGTGCCCGAGAGCAGCGGCTATCGATGGTGTCATGAAGGACCGCACGATCAGGGTATCGACCAGCAGGCCCAATCCGATCGTGGTGCCGAGTTCCCCGATCACCCGCAGCTGGCTGACGATCATCGACATCATGGTGAAGGCGAAGACCAGCCCGGCGGCGGTGACGACCCTGCCGGAGGCGCCCATGCCGCGGATGATGCCGGTGTTCAGCCCGGCGTGGATTTCCTCCTTGAGCCGCGAGACCACCAGCAGGTTGTAGTCCGATCCCACGGCAAGCAAGATGACGACCGACAGCGGCAGCACAATCCATTGCACGCCAAGCCCGATGAGGTCTTGCCACATCAGTACGGACAGGCCACAGGCTGTGCCCAGCGATGCGGCCACCGTGCCGACGATGACCAACGCGGCAACCACGCTGCGGGTGATGATGAGCATGATCGCGAAGATCAGGATCATCGAGGAGATCCCGGCGACCAGCAAGTCGATGATGACGCCTTCTTGCATGTCGCTGTACATCGACGCCGTTCCGGCCAAATACACCTTCGAGCTCTCCAGCGGAGTTCCCTTGATGGCGTCGGCGACCGCGTCTTTGACTCCCGCGACGTGCTTGATCCCCTCGACGGAGGCGGGGTCGCCCTGGTGGGTGATGATGAATCTTACGGCCTTGCCATCGGGCGATACGAACATCTTCAGCCCGCGCTTGAAGTCGGGATTCTTGAACACTTCCGGCGGCAGGTAGAACGAATCGTCGTTTTTGGCTTCGTCGAAGTACTGTCCCATCAGCGTTGAGCCCTCGGCGCCCTCCTGCTGGTGGGCCTGGATGCCGGCCATCGTGCTGTGCGTCGACAACATGAAGTTGCGCATCGTCTTCATCGAGTTGATGGTTTTGGGGAAATCAGCCAGCAGCTGCGGCATCAGCCGATCCATGTGGTCGAGATCCACTGTGAGCCCGGATATCTGGTCGGAGAGCTCATCGATGCCGTCGAGCGCATCGAAGAGGGAACGCAACGACCAGCAGACCGGGATGTCGAAACAGTGCTTTTCCCAATAGAAGTAACTTCTGATAGGCCGAAAGAAATCGTCGAAGTCGGCGATATGGTCCCGCAATTCGTTGGTGGTATCCACCATCTCATGCGTCCTGCCGACCATGCTATGCGTGGTCGCAGTGAGCTCTTTCATGACGCCGTACATGTGCTCCATGACGGCAATCGTTTTGCCCAGCTCGTCTGCCTGCTCGAGCATGTTAGCCATGGTGTCGTTCATGAACTTGGCCGTCTGCAAGGTGCCCGAGTTTTGCATCGCGATCTGGAACGGAATCGAGCTGTGCTCGATCGGCGCCCCCAACGGCCGAGTGATCGTCTGCACACGCTCAATACCGCGAAGATGAAAGACGCTCTTGGCAATTCGATCGATGACGAGCATGTCCGCGGGGTCGCGCAGGTCATGATCGGCTTCTACCATCAGCAGTTCCGGGTTCATTCGGGCTTGGGAGAAGTGCCGCTCGGCCGCGGTCATCGCGGCATTGGCAGGCATATCGCTCGGTGTGAACTTCTGGTCATCGTAATTCGGCACATACGTCAACAGGCTGATGAATCCGATGATCGCGATCGCGGCGGTGACGGCGATGATCGGCTTCGGCCAACGCACCACGGCGGTACCGACTTTGCGCCAGCCGCGCACGTCGACCGCCCGTTTCGGGTCGAACAAGCCGAAGCGTGATCCCACCGCAAGCACCGCCGGCGCCAGCGTCAGCGCCGCGAAGACGATGACCAACAACGCTATGGCACAGGGCAGTCCCATGGTCTGGAAATACGGCAGCCGGCACGCCGTCAGACACAGGCAGGCGCCCGCGATGGTCAGCCCCGAGCCCAAGATGACATGCGAGACACCGTGATACGCCGTGTAAAAGGCCTCCTCGCGGTTTTGGCCGATAGATCGCGCTTCGTGATAACGGCCCAGCAGGAAGATGACGTAGTCGGTTCCCGCGGCAATGCTGAGCATGGTGATCATGCTGACCGCGTACGGCGTGAGTCCGATGATGTTGAGGTTGCCAGCAGTGGCCGCGACGCCCTGCGCCGCGAAGAGTTCGATACCGATCACCACAAGGCACAGCAGGGTCGTGACGATCGACCGATAGACCACCAGAAGCATCACGAAGATGACACCGATGGAAACCAACGCCATCGTCGCCATGCTCTTATGACCCACGAGACTGGTATCGGCGTTGAGCACGGTAGTGCCGGCCACATAAGCCTTGACGCCCGGCGGCGCAGGCGTGTCCGTGACGATCTTGCGCACCGCGGCGACCGACTCGTGGCTCGGAGTAGTACCTTGCGCACCGTTGAGGAAGACCTGAACATAGGCCGCCTTGCCGTCCGGACTTTGCGAGCCGGCAGCGGTCAGCGGGTCACCCCAGAAATCTTGAATGTTCTGCACATGCGCGCGATCGTCTTTCAACTTGCTGACGATGCGGTTGTAGAAGTCATGGGCGCTGTCGCCGAGTTTGTCCTGTCCCTCCAGGACCACCATCGCCGTTGAGTCCGTATGGAATTCGTTGAACTTGTCGCCGATGTGCATCATCGACTTGAACGCCGGGGCATCACGCGGCGTCATCGGCACCGAGTGCTGTTCAGCGACGGCGTCAAGGGATGGGGAGAGCACACCTAACGCGACCGCGATGAGCAGCCAACCCAGAGTGATCGGCAGGGATACGACTCGGATGAGGCGGGGAACGATCGGACGCCGGGGCGGTAGATGCGGGTTGCTCATACGGATTTCACCAAGCAGTAGATGAACGGTTGGTAGTCATTGGTGTGGCGGTCGTCGCGAACCTGGTCGTCGACGATGACACGACACCGCAGCGCATGTACCTCGGTGCTGGCCTGGGCGACAATGTTGGCCGACATCGACGGCAACGTGGTCACGATGGTGAACGACCACGGCAGTGGCGCCGCCTGGACGAGGTGTGGCTGACCGTTTTCGTCGAGGTAGTTGGCGTTGACCGTGCCACCCGGTGCGCCGGTTATTTCATAGGTGATGTGCTTCGGGTGGAACGGTTTGGTGTTGTCGCCACCGCCCTCGCCGCTTGTGACGCCGCCGTGTGAGCCGAACGTGTCCCTGATGCGGACAACTGCGTATGCACCTACCGCAATCACGACAACGAGAAGCAGGGGCATCCACGCCTTGCGCAAAATGCCGAGCATCCGCTGCCTCCTCTACACCTTCCAAGCAACCGGCGGCAGCGCGCAGCGGTGCACCATCGTCGAACGCCACTCGCGAACCCCAGAAGCTAGACGGAACTCAAGTTCCGTGAACCGGTCGTTGAGAACTGTACAGCATGTCCGAGCGGATTTTTCGCGGGAGCCGGCGCGCGAAATAACTCACGTACGCGCCATTGGACTGACAGTGATCGACCCGGGATGGCCCGACGCGCCCGCGTGACGACGAAACTTTGACTGAGGGGCGTGAAAAATGCTTGCCGCTAAAGGTTTCCGTGTCTGGCTCAGCCGACCCGCCGACTCCGTGGCGTTGCTCCGGATGGGATCATCGGCGTAAGCGCAGGGCGACGAAGTACTCGTGCTGTCGGGTGCGGTCGACGGTATAGCCGATCGCCTTCCTGATGCCATCGCTGTCGTATTCCAGCCAGCGCTCGGTGCGCTGGCGCTCGAATTCGGTCCAGGACGCTACGGTGAACCTCTCGAGGAACGTATCAGGTTGTCCAACACTGTGATAGAGCCGCCAACTGTGACCGCCCGTGCGCAACCGTGACCGCCTGACCGCGCGCATCGCTTCGGTGAAGTCCTCGAGATTGGCGGGCGGAACCTGATAGCGAACGGTTACCAGCACAGGACCGTCCTCGGGCGACGGTTCGAACACCAGCGTGGGCGTCGGCCAAGCAGTGGAGATGTCGACGCTCAGCGTTCCCGTGCGGGGCAGCAGCGGCAGGACGACCACGCTGACGGCAACAATGCCCAGCATCACCCCTGAGCCCAGCAACGCGGTGCGCAGTCCCGCTCGGGTGGCAACGGCGCCCCAAGCATAGGAACCGATCGCCTGAGATCCCGTCGCGACGAGCAGATACACCGCCAGCGCGCGAGCACGCACCCATCGCGGCAACGAAAGCTGCGCCGCGGCGTTCAACGTCGTCAACGTGATCAACCAGGACATTCCGGACAGCACCAACATTGGCGTCGCCGCCGCGAACGGCAGCACCGCCACCGCCACCGGCGCCAGGCCATACACGGCAGCGGATCCAGCGAGCAGCACGTTGTCGGAAACTTTCTGGCGTAACCGCTCGGCCAGCGCTACGGAGAGCACGGCCCCCAAGCCGATGGCCGCCAGTGCTACCCCGTAACCACTGGCGCCCAGGTGCCACCTGTGCGCCGCGGCCACCGGTAACAGAGCCAGCACAGCCGAAGCCGGAAACAGGAAAAGGACTGCGCGCAAAAGGATTCTGCGGAACATTGGGCTGTTGTTGACGAAGAGCAGTCCGGTGAGAATGGCGTGGCCGAAGTGTTCTCTCTCCAGCGGGGCGAATTGTTTGGGCCGCCTCCACGCCGCCAGCGCAACGATGATCCCGGCAAACGACACCGCATTGATCGCGAACGCCGCCGCCGGGCCCGACAAGGCCACCACTACACCACCGATAGCCGGGCCGATTGCCCGGGCGGCATTGCCCGCGACACTGCCCAAGGTAGAAGCGGCCGGGATCTGCTCCCGCGAAACAACCTCGGGCTGGATCGCCTGCCAGGCCGGCGCGGCCAGTGCAGACGCGCAACCGATCGCCACGGTGAACATCAACAGCGACGTCGGACTCATCCGGCCGAGGTAGGTCAAGACCGCCAATGCCAACGCCACCAGCACGGCATACGACTGCAGAACACAGAGCAACCGCCGTCGGTCGAACAGATCGGCGAGCGCGCCGGCAAATAGCCCCAGAACCAGCGTCGGCCCCAGGCTTGCGGTTTGGACCAGTGCGACCATGACGTCGCTGCTGTGCTTTTCGACCAGAAACCATTGGGCCGCAACGCTTTGCATCCAGGTGCCGATATTAGAGGCCAGCTGCGCGATAAACAGGCTGCGGTATACGCGGTTGCGAAGCGGTGCCCACGCCGACGGTTGCCCAGCACCGGCACGCTCGCGATCCTGAATCACCATTGAATCGCGATCGGTTCAGGGAATATCGGAGGCGAACCGAGATTGATCTCCGGCATGGAAAACGCCTTCCGCATGGCAAACAGAATTAAAAGCTTAAACCGGCCCCAACCGGCCCGCCACGCGAAGCTTTATCCGTTATCAGCTGTGCCGGTGCGCTCACTAAAGCGCGCCCGTTGGTTCACACCTTCAGCTGTCTCGATGGCGGAGCAGATCGAACCAGTTGTGCGGCACCCGTCCGCGCGGACCGGGAACTGACTGGCCTTCCGGACGGCTCTCGGGCGGCGCGAGCTCCGGGCCGTCGTAGTAGTCGTTGGCGTCGTAATCCCAGAACCAGTCCTCGCCGGGCTCGAACGATCGGATAATCGGATGTCCGGTCTGCTGCCAGTGTTTGGTCGCATGCCGAGACAGCGAATCGTCGCAGCAACCGATGTGGCCGCAAGCAGCGCAGCGCCGCAAGTGCACCCACCATCCACCGACCTCGTCGCACTCGGCACACCCGGTACCGCTCGGCGGTACCGACGGGTCGACAGGAGCAGCCATCGCGCCCTTTCCTGACTGGTCGCATTCACCACAGCAGCTGCGGGGAATGCTACCGGCATGGCCACGGAGTTGGGATCGCGGTGAATTCGCGGGGCGGTGATCAGTGGAAAATTGAGCGATACTTGCGACATGGCACCGAACAATCTTGGACGTTTGTTGATGCGCGCCGCGCCCGTGTTCAACGCGCCGGTGGCCGCGCTGGCCAACTCCCCCCGCTTCGGCAGGCTGCTCAACCGCAACATCACGATGCTGACCTACACAGGTCGGCGTTCCGGGCGCACGTTCAGCATCCCAGTGGGCTACCGGCGTTCCGGTGACGACATCGTCATCAGCGTCAACATGCCCGGAGCGAAGACCTGGTGGCGGAACTTCCTGGACACCGGCGGACCGTTGACGTTGCAACTCGACGGGACCGACCGGGCTGGACATGGCGTCGCCAAGCAGGACGAGAAGGGACGCGTAACCGTCACCGTGCGGCTAGCCGGGAAGAATCCCTGAATTTCTTGGAATAGCCGTATATCGACCCCGGCAACCCATCTGAAATGTCCGCAGCCGACCAGACTTAACGCATCGTTCTGGAATCTTTCTGCTGCACGTTAAAGTGGGACGTCGGCTGAACTGGCCGGCATTGCGAATACGGAGGTCGAAAAACTGTTTTCCCGTTCGCACCAGATGTCGATTACCCCGTCCTGGTTCACCGCCGCACTCGATCAAAAGCCGGACCACCTCGACGTCGACGTCGACGGGTGCCGTATCCATCTGCGTGTCTGGGGGGCGGCGGACCAACCTCCCGTGGTGCTGGTACATGGTGGCGGAGCGCACTCGGGTTGGTGGGACCACATCGCGCCGTTCTTTTCTCGCACCCATCGGGTGATCGCTCCGGACCTGTCCGGCCACGGCGAGAGCGATGCGCGCGACAGCTACGACCTGCCAACCTGGGCAAGCGAAGTGATGGCGGCTGCGGCGGCGGCCGGTCCCGCTGGGCGACCGACCATCGTCGGCCACAGTATGGGCGGTTGGGTGGTGTCCACGGCGGCAATGCACTACAGCCGGCAGATCAACAGCATGCTGGTGATCGACTCGCCACTGTGGGAGCGTGCGCCGGAGGAAGGGCGGCTGCGCAGGCGCGAGCACACCCAATACCGGACGAAAAACGAGATTCTGGCCCGCTTTACGGCGGTGCCTTCGCAGGAGTTGATCCTGCCCTACGTTCGCCAGCACATCGCCGCCGAGTCGGTGCGCAAGACCAGCGAAGGATGGATTTGGAAGTTCGACCCGGCGATTTTCGGCGGTGAGCTACTCGAGCCGACGGCCACGGACGAAGACTCATTGGAGACCATGCTGACCGCAATGCGTTGCCGCGTAGGGTATTTACGCTGTCAAGCCGGGTTGGTGCCGGCCAGCATGGCCGAACGGATCCGTTCCCTGCTTCAGCTCCGGGGACCGTTCGTGGAGTTGGCCGAAGCCGGCCACCATCCCATGCTGGACCAACCACTCCCCCTGGTCGCGACATTGCGCACCCTGCTGGAATTCTGGTCGATCACTTAGCCCGTGGCGGGAGCGGCACGTTCGAGAGAATGGCTCGTTATGCCCTTGCGCGGCGGGCCAGTTTCGCTGGTTGGTCGACGATGAGGGCCTTGCCTTGCTGCCGAATCCATCCTCGTTGGGTGAAGTCGGATAGCGCTTTGTTGACGGTTTCGCGCGAGGACCCCACGAGTTGAGCGAGTTCCTTCTGCGTCAAGTGGTGCTCGACCAGCACCGAGCCGCCGTTGCTGGTGCCGAATCGCATTGCCAGATCAAGGATTTGCTTCGCCACCCGGGCGGGGACATCGGTGAAGATGAGGTCACACAAGGTGTTGTTGGTGTGGCGGAGCCGGCGTGCCAGCACCCGCAGCAACTGCTCGGCGATTTCGGGACGTTCGACGATCCACGTCCGCAACGCTTGACGGTCCATCCTGACGGTTTCCACCTCGGTCAGGGTGATCACCGTCGAGGTTCGCGGTCCCGGATCGAACAGCGCGAGCTCACCGAACACGTCGCCGGGGCCGAGCACCGCGAAGACGGTTTCGCGACCGTCTGGTGTCTGATGGCGGATTTTCACCGCGCCCGACAAGATCACGTAAAGGTCGTCGCCCGGCTCGCCTTCGACGAAAACCGTCCGCCTGCGCGAGAAGGACACGTGCTGCAGGTGGCGAGCCAACGCATCGACCGCATCGGGGGCTATCCCCTGGAAGATGCCGGCTCGCGCTAAAACCTCGTTCACGCCGCCCCTTTCAACGCGTTTTTCACGGCGTTGCGCGCACCAGGCGCTGCTCCAGCTGGGGGGCGTCTTAGCTCGCGGTGCAGACCTTACACCAGGAAATAGTTTCGTAACGTAGCAGGTCGCCGCGGGCCGGATTCAGCGAACGACGCGCCGTCGGACCCCCGGTCGCTGACTACGCGGCCGAGTTGGTGGCGGTCGACGTGAGGGTCACTTCGGAGTACAGGTTTCCACACGCATCGCAATGGACCTGATACTCAAGTTTGTCGTCGTCGCGCTCGATAAACCGGTACTGCGCCCACGCCATGCATCGCGGGCAACGTGCCCGACCGTGTTCCACTGCCATCAGCCAACCCCTCACTAGCCACAGACAGACTGGAAGTACCCAGTGCCGAGTTCGGCTAATCATTCGAGTGTCCGCCCGCAGGCCTTTGCGCCGTGCCGGAGTGTGCCGGCTAGTAGTTCAGCCCGGAGAACATGACCCGGCCGGGATCGTATTTCTGCCGCACGGCACTGAGCCGGGATAGGTTCGGACCGAAGTAGCGTGCCGGCGCCTGGTTGGCCTCGATGTAGTTGACATAGCCGCCAACCGAATACTGTTGCACCGCTTGGTGTGCCGAGTTGAGCCAGTTGGTCGCGGCCGCCGGGTCACCGGTTTCCACGTACCACTGCACCAGCGCCGACTCGCGGCGCCATGGAAAGGCGGTGGCCGCGGGCGCCACCGTGGCGAGTGCGCCGTCGAGTGCGTGCATGATGGCCAGCATGCGGCCGGCGCCGCGGGGGAAGGCGTTGACCGCCGAAGCGATCCCCTGCGCGACCCCGGCGTTGACGGCGGGAAAGACATCCGAGCCGCCGACATACCCAAGCGGCGACGGGTTGAGGTTGCCCACGGCCAAGTAATTCACCAGATCCAGGTAGTTGAAGGTGTGGTTCTCGGTACCCGAGGGCTGCAACCCCACAGCTTGGGTGATCGCGGCCGCCGCGCTATTACCGGAGCCGGCCGGGCAGGTGGCCAGGATTCGGCAATGCATGCCCATCGCGTCGACGGTCGCGTCCGCCAGTGCCCAGCTGTTGGGATCGGCGGTGCGCAGCCAGTTCTGCCAACCGACCAGAACTTGCGCGAAGGACTGCGGCGGGAAGTTGAGGTTGACGACGTCGACGTCCTTGGTGGGGAAGGTGGCGAAGGTCAGTGAGGTCGTCACACCGAAGTTGCCGCCACCGCCGCCGCGCAGTGCCCAAAACAGGTCGGGGTTGTTGGCGGCGGACGCGGTGACCGCCTGACCGCTGGGCAGCACCACCGAAGCCGACGTCAACTGGTCACAGAGCAGGCCAGCATGCCGGGATTGGGCTCCCATTCCTCCGCCGAGTGCGTGTCCGGCGGCGCCGACGGACGGGCAGGTGCCGGTGGGGATGCCCCGGCCGACCGCGGCCAGCGTCCGGTGCATGGTGTACAGGCTGGTGGCCGGTGTCACGGTGATTTGTCCGGTGGCGGCGTCGTAGTTGGCGTCCCCGGGTAGCTGGCGCAGGTCGAGCACCATGGTGCCGTTCGCGGTCGACGCGCCGATGTAGGAGTGCCCGCCGCTGCGTGGGGCGACCTTGAGGTTGTGTGCGGCCGCGAACGCCATCGCCTTCTGCACGTCGGCCGCCGACGTCGGGGTGACAACCGCTGCCGGAGTCAAGCCGTTGTAGTTGGTGTTGAAAATCTGTTTGGCCCCGGCGAATTGGGGGTCATTCGGGAGCAACACCTTCCCACCGAGGGCCGTGGACAGGCCCTCCCAGCCCGAAGGTCTGGGATCGGCCGCCACGCGGGGGGAGCCCAGGACCGCACCGGCGGCTAACGCTCCGACAGCGCCGCGCAGAAAGGTCTGCCGTGAGATCTCACGCGCCATCGTCGGACTCCCGCGATTGCGTCATGCCCCGAATTGTCGATCACGAAAACCGTGATGCGGCACGACGTGTCGGCGGGTGATCGAAACGTGCCCGAACCGTTACCGCATCCCGGTGTTGACCCGTCGTCATTAGCCTTGGTCCAGATACCCGCAGGGGTACGGTAGCGCCATGAACACAGCGATACAGCGTGCGGCATGCGCGAGGCCGCGAGGTTGCATGCCATGATCGGTGAGCTCCCGCTGCGCTGTGTCGTCACAGTCCTTTTCGGCGCCAGTATCGCGATGTACGCGCACCATATTGTGGCACAACGTGTTCGGTGGTCCTACCGGATCAATCACCTGCTGCACCTGGTCATGTCGATAGGCATGGTTTCGATGGTGTGGCGTGTCGGCCTAGGCCTGCCGGCGATGGGGCCGATGCTGTTTTTCCTGCTGGCCGGTGTCTGGTTTGCGGGCGCCGCCATGGGCAAGTCCTCGGCATCGCGTCAGCGACTGAAAACATGGTACTACGCGGCGATGATGGCGGCGATGGCATGGATGTATGCGGTGATGAGTGGAGGCGTGCCGGGGACGCACTCACATGTCCACTCACCGTCGGATTCGGCCGCAATGGACATGCCGGGGATGGGGCTGCCGTCACAGCGCATGTCGCCGATGACAACCGGAATCTCTTGGATCGCGGTTGCGAACTGGGTCGGGGCTGCGAGCTTCGCCGCTGTGGCGCTGTATTGGTCCTACCGTTTCGTCGGTGAACGCCGCGTGATCCGGCCACCGACCGCCACCGGGCTGGTGCGGTTGGAACCCGTATATCAGGCGTTCACCGCCGCCGGTACAGCGCTGATGTTTGATGCGCTGGTCTGGTAACCCGGCTGGCTAGCCGGCCCCTTTACCGTTGTCGACCCGATAGACAGCGCCATGGATGGCGACAGCGGCGTCGCTGGCGAGGAAGGCGATCACGTTGGCGACATCGAGGGGTTGCATCATGCCGCGGGGTGCGGCCGTGCGCATGATCAGGTCGTAGTTGGGATCGGCTGGCGCGCTGAACTGTTCGATTTGCGGCGTGAGCATGCCGCCCGGGCATACCGCATTGACGCGCAGTCGTTCCGCGGTGTACTCCACCGCCAACGCGCGGGTGAGCCCGATCAGGCCATGTTTGGCCGCGCAATAGCCCGCCGAATAAGCCTGGCCCTCAACCCCGGCGATGGAGCTGACGTTGACGATGCTTCCGCCGCGCGCCAGCAGATGGGGCAGTGCCGCCCTGCACAGGTAGAACGGCCCGCTCAGGTTGACCGCAAGGTCGTGTTCCCAGTCGTCGTCGGTCATCGACTCGGTGCGGCGCATCTCATGTCGCCCGGCAACGTTGACGAGGACGTCTAGTCCGCCGAAATCACGGACACACTGCTCGACGGTGTCTCGGCAGGCCTGCGCCGAACCGACGTCCACCGATGCGAATCCGCCGCGTGCGACGCCGGCGAACACGTCGGATAGGCGACCCGTATCGCGGCCAATGCCGAAAACCGTTGCGCCCTCGCGAGAAAATAACTTTGCCGTTTCAGCGCCCAGGCCCGACGATGCCCCGGTAATCAATGCCACTTTGCCCTGCAGTGCAGCCATGCCAGTGCACCTTAGTAGGACCGCAGCCGGACCATACCGTCGCGTAGATACTCAAGTGGCGCATGCACTCTCAGCCCGTATCTGCCGGCCCTGCTGGGGAGGATGCGCTCGGCCTGGAGGCGCCGCTGGATATGGCGTGCTGTGAATATCGCGAGCAGGCTGATTGCCTGCCTGCCCAGCGCAATCCGGCTCGTTCGCACTCGCCAACTCGTTCGCGGCGATGCTGCGCGCCGCCCGAAGTAGTAGCCGATGCTGGTCGCTGTCGCGAGCGCGGCGATAGCCGCGATTACCGTCACTTGATGAGCGTCCGTCGTCGCCGTCGCGGGAAGGTCACGCGCGGGCTACACCTCAGTCAACAAGTGCGGGGCCGGCTCGCGGGTCAGCGGCGGAAGACCAACCATCGCATCGCGCTGTACATGTACACCGCTTCGCAGGTGCCCGCCGCCAGTCGCGACAGCTGGTATTGCACACCGATGGCGGCCAACGCGGTGGTCACGCCGAGGATGAAGACCAAGTAGTTGATGACGACCACCGCCACGTAGACGACCAGCTGTGGTCCCACCGGCGCGTGGGACCGGAAATTGAAAATGCGATTGAGCACATAGCTCAGGGTGAAGGCGCACAGGTAAGCCACCGTGACGGCGACGGGTACCGGAATGCCGAGGCCGCTGCGCAAGCCGGTGAGGATGGCCAGATCGACGCCGCAGGTGAAGCCGTTGATCCCACAAAAGCCCACGAATGTCGGTGCGACGATCGCGCCGAGCCTCAACGGCAACCACCTGACGAACGCCTCACACCAGTTGTGGAACCGGTCGGCCAGGCGTGATCGGCCGGCTGTCGGTTCGGCTCGCACGCGAATACGGTGCCATGATCAGGTATCCACCGCGTGATCAGTTGGCCAACTGCGGACAACCGCGGAACCTTTTGCTTTGCCTCCTTCGCCCCAGTCACCCCCTACGATTTGGGTTGTGGACGAGACGCCCCAGTACACCGGGCCGATAGATCCTGCCAACCGCAACATCTTTGGGGCATGTCTGTCGCTGGCAGGCTTGGGCTTGATGATGCTGGCGCTTGTGCTGTTGCTGATGGCCGAGAGCAATCGCGCCCTGGCGTTCAAATTGGAAACCGGCTTCTTCCCACCGATGTCCGAAGCGGCGGTGCAGTCGGCGCGTACCGAGATCGTCATCGCGGCCGTGCTGATCGCCTTGTCAACCGCTGCGGCGGTGACGGCGGTGATCTTCCGCTCGACCATTGCGTGGCGGATCATCGGCGGAGTTACGCTGCTGGCTTTAATCCTGGTCGGCCCGTTGCTGTGGGTCTGCTACGACATGGCTTTTTGAAATCTCGGGTCCGTTTACGCGCCCGGGTAGCCGTCCGGCAGCATGTCGCGCTCGAACGACTCCCGGCCCGAGTCGTCGAAACGTGAAAATAGCTCCTGCACTTCATCTTTGAGCAATACGAGCTGTGCTAGGCCGACCAGCTCGCCGCCGATCCGGATTGGCGAAACCGTCACCAGGATGGTGGTTTTGCCGTATGGCCTGGCCACGTATTGCACCGGCTCGATGCGGCCGTCGACGAACAGTTTGAGCATGGCGTCGAACCGCGGATTGGTGATCTTGCGGTGATGCCGTTCGTGCACAGAATGACCGAGGTAGCCGGGTTGCCGGTCCAAGTGTTCGGCCGCCCATTTGTTGTAGTACATGACCACGCCGTGCCGGTCGACGATGGTGACACCGAGGCCGGCTTGCTCGAGCAGCCGATCCGCCCACTCGCCCAGCGCCCAGTCCGCCACGATCCTGTGCTCGAAGACCTCGGTGAGGTCAGCGTGCGTTGTCATTCAGTACCTTTCAGTGGCCGTCGTGTCTGCCGGCCGGTATCCGGCATAACCAAGCGTGGACGCCCGATGCCGTGCGCACAATGAGTCATTTCGCGAGTCAGCCTTCGGGTAGGCCGAAGTCTGATGTTCCTGTAGCCGGTGTGAGTACCGTGAATGCTGTGGCCTACGATCTGACCGATTTAGAGCTGTTCTTGCAGGTAGTCGACCAGGGCAGCATTACACAAGGAGCCGAGCGCGCGTATCTGTCGCTGGCATCGGCCAGTGCGAGGATTACCGCCATGGAGAAGGCTCTTGGGACCAAATTGCTGGAGCGGCACCGGCGTGGTGTGGTGCCGTCCCCCGCTGGGTGGTTGCTGGTCGTACACGCCCGAGCGATCGTCGGTCAGCTGGCCCGCATGCGCGCCGAGTTGGCTCGCTGCTCCGACGGGTTGCAATCAGCACTGGTGGTTCTGGCGAACACGTCGGCTACCCAGACACTGGTGACGACGGCGCTCGCCGACTTTTTGGTCGCCCACTCCAGCGTCGACATCGAGCTGCAGGAACGCCCGAGCCACGAGATCGTCGCGGCCGTCACCGACGGGCGCGCAGAGCTCGGAATCATCGCCGACACAGTGGACTCGGGTCGGCTGGAGTGCACGATGCTGCGTCCCGACCGCCTGGTCGTCATCGTGCCCGCCAACCATCCTCTCGCCGACCGAGATCAGGTTGCGTTCAGTGCGTGTCTGGATTACCCGTTCGTGGGATTCACCCAGGGAAATCCGCTGCAGGAGCACTTGAGTGGACAGACCCAGCCCCTCGGGCTTCGTCCTCGATACCGGGCGCATCTACCCACCACCGAAGCGATCTGCGCCGCAGTCGCAGCCGGCGTCGGAATAGCGGTCGTCCCGACCTTAGCCGTCGCTCGGTGGTCGCATCAAGACCTGCGCACCATCGACCTGACAAACGCGTGGGCTCACCGAAATCTGCTGTTGTGTTGCCGCGACCGATCTCAATTGTCCACTTCTGCAGCACAATTCAGCGCACATTTGGCATCGGTCGCCTGACAGCTTTCCGGCCTGGCGAACTGACTACAGGTGGGATCCGCCCGCTCGGCGATGCGATATCGCATGCATGTACCAAGTGCGGACGCTTGAGCGGGTGCACGCTCAAGATCCAAACGGTGCCGCGCGGTCAGCCGGCCCACTTGAGATCGCTGAGCCCGACGGCGCGGTAAAAGCCCGAGATGTGTTGGGACACCAGTTCGGCCGCGGTGTCGCCGTCGCCTGCGGCGATCGCATCGACGATCGCCGCATGTTGGTTCGTCAACCTTTTCATGGTTGCTGCGGGGTTTTTGAGACTTTCGAATGCGGAAACCATTGCTTGCCGCAACGCTTCTCTCAAGGCAGCCATGAGGGCGGCAGCCAGTCCATTGCCGGAGATCTCAGCAATGCCAATGTGAAAGGCGGTGTCGATATCGTTGTAGCTGGCTGTGGTGTGAGTACCCCGCATCTGCTCGACGTACGAACGCAGGCGGTCGATGTCGTCAGCCGTCGCGATTGCCGCGGCCTTGCGGCATGTCAACCGTTCCAGCATCAATCTCGTCTCGACCAGATCGTCCCGTGTGAAAGACGCTAATTGCAGGTGAATGCGCAACACCATTCCCATACCGGCGGTGCTGTCCTTGACGATCATGGAGCCCGACGTCGGGCCGGAACCCGTCCCGGCCTCGACGACGCCGATCGCTTCAAGAATCCGCAGCGCCTCACGCACGGCGCCCCGGCTCACTCCGAGGGCTTCTGCCAGTTGGCGCTCCGGCGGCAGACGATCGCCGGCTTTCAGGGTCCTATTAATGAGTCGACTCTCGATCTCAGCGACGACCTGCTCGTGCGTCCGTAGGCGCGGGAGCGGCTTCCACTCAGATGAAGTTGGCTCCGACACGTGCGCCCCTTCTGCCCTGTCGCGGGAAATCCGTACAGGAGACGACTGTACCCACCACATTGCGGTTCATCCGTGTGCCGCTCCAGGCATCCTCGCTGGTTGGCGCCTTAGAACACAGGCGTTTCTTGGTAGCTGCCAAACACACCACGCAGCGCACCGGTGATCTCACCCATGGAAAGGTGGGCGCGCACGGCTTCGATGGTCGCAGGCATGAGGTTGACGGTCTCGTCGCGAGCGGCGGCCAATAGCCTTTCCACCGCCGCCTGTGCGCGCTGCGGGTCCCGGTCGGCGCGCACCTGCTTGAGCCTGCGGATCTGGCGGGCCTCCGACTCCGGGTCGAGCTTGTGCACCTCGATCTTCTGATCGTCGTGTTCATCGACGTACTTGTTGACGCCGATCACCGGCCGGTCACCGCTGGCCTTGCGCTTGGCGTAGTCGTAGGCGGTGTCCGAGATCTCCTTCTGAAAGAACCCCTGTTCGATCGCCGGAATGACACCGCCCATCGCCTCGACCCGGTCCATGTACTCCTGGATGCCCTTTTCAATCTCATCGGTGAGGGCCTCCACGTAGTAGGAGCCGCCGAGCGGATCGATGACGTTGGGGACGTTGGTCTCATCAGCGATGATCTGCTGAGTCCGCAACGCCAGCTTCATCGCCATCTCACTGGGAATGGTGTAGGCCTCGTCGAGGCCGTTGGTGTGGATGGATTGCGCACCGCCGAGCACCGCGGACAACGCCTGCAGTGCGGTGCGCACGATGTTGACCATGGGCTGCGGCTTGGTGAGTGTCGCGGCCGCTGTTTGGGCATGGAAGCGCAGTCGCATGGAGTTCGGTTTCTTTGCGCCGAAGTGTTCTTTCATCATCTTGGCGTAGTACCGCCGGACGGCGCGGAACTTGGCGACCTCTTCGAACAGGTCGGCCTGCGAGACGAAGAAGAATGACAGGCGCGAGGCGAAGATGTCGACGTCGATACCTGATTTGACGACGTCCTCGACGTATGCCTTGGTGATCGCCATGGTGAACGCGACTTCCTGCACGGCGTTGGCGCCCGCTTCACTGATGTGGTAGCCGCTGATGTTGACCGGGTTGTACCGTGGCAGATGCTGAGCGCAGTAAGCGATGCAGTCCCGTACGATGCGCATGCTGGGCCGAACTGGGAAGATCCATTCCTTTTGCGCTACATACTCTTTGAGGATGTCGTTCTGAATGGTGCCAGAGAGCTTGTCGAGGTCCATGCCGCGGTCTTCAGCGACCGCGATGTACATCGCGAGAAGGATCCATGCCGACGGGTTGATCGTCATCGACACCGAGATGTTCTGCAGGTCGATGCTGTCGAATAGCGCCGCCATGTCTGGCAGAACATCGATTGCTACACCCTCGCGGCCGACCTCGCCGAGACTCATGTCGTCGTCGCTGTCCAGACCCATCAGGGTGGGCATGTCGAAGTCGACGGACAGACCGGTCTGGCCCTGGGCGATCAGGTATTGGAATCGCCTGTTGGTCTCTTCTGCCTGGCCGAAACCGGCGATCTGACGCATCGTCCATTTGCGCCCGCGGTACATCGTCGGGTACGGCCCCCGGGTGTAGGGGTATTGACCGGGAAGCCCAATCTCCGCCCAGCTTTCGGGCAGATCCTGCGGTCCATAGACGCGCTTGACCGGCAGCCCCGCGCCGGTGACATACCGCTCCTTGGACTCCGGAGAGCGGGCGATGAACTCGGCGAGTTCGTGGTTCTCCCACTCACGGAGGTCGGCTTCAGCGCGCTTCAGCAGCGCGTCGGAGACGAGGCGGAGTTCTTCTGGGGTCGCGTTGTCTTCGTTGGGCATTGCGTTCCTCTTCAGTGGATGTCGGTGGGGTGCACGGCCATAGCGGTAAGGAGCCGGGCGGCGGCTTGCCGCGGTTCTTCTTCGCGGGCGATCAGTGCGTCGACCGCAGCATCGAATTCGCGCTGCCCGGACCGTAGCCGGCCCGCGACGAGTGCTTCTGCGGCCCAGCGGATTCGGGTTGCTGCATTGCGTCTCTCGACTTCGCGAAGGGCGCCATGCCTGGCCATCCACTGCCGGTGTTGGGTGGCCTTGTCTAGCACGAGGGCCACCCCTTCGCCACTGGTAGCCGTGGTCTTGATGATCGGGACGTCCCAGGCGCCGGCCTTACGGTGGGCGAGGCGCAGTGATTCGCGCAACTGCTTGACCATGAGGTCCGCACCCGGCCGGTCGGCCTTGTTCACGACGTGGATGTCGGCGATCTCGATGAGTCCCGCTTTGAGCGCCTGGATGTCGTCGCCCAGCCCGGGAACACTGACCACCAGCACGGTGTGAGCGACGCTGATCACGTCGACCTCGGCCTGCCCGACGCCGACCGTTTCGAGGATGACAACGTCGAATCCGGCAGCGTCGAGCAGAACGATGCCGTCGAGCACCGCGCGAGACAGGCCGCCGGTGGCGCCCCGTGAGGCCATCGAACGGATGTAGACATCGTCTCGGCCCGCAAGGTCGGTCATACGGATCCGGTCGCCGAGGATCGCTCCCCCTGAGTAAGCGCTGGTGGGGTCGACGGCCAGGATGGCGACGCGCGCTCCCCGCGCGCAGTAACCCTGTGCGATTCGGGTCACCAAGGTGCTTTTGCCGCTGCCCGCCGGCCCGGTTACACCCACGACGTGGGCGTTGCCGCTGTCCTTCCAGATCTCGGCGAGTAGCTCTGAGGCTGCCTCCGATCGGCTTTCGACCAGGGTCAAACCGCGTGCGAGGGCAACCTGTGATCCATGACGAATCCGGTCGGCCAAGGCGGCGACCGGCGATGTGGTTGCGGCGCGGCTCACGATGACCCGCCCCGCCGCAGCGACTCGAAGAGGTTGCGGTCGTCGATGACGCGGCGAGCTTTGAACTCGGTGCGGCCGAAGGTGGCCGGGGCCACGGCCACCACTTTCGCGCCGACACCCAACACGGTCCGCAGATCCTGCCCTATCTTTTTCACCCACACGTCTTCTGACAGGGTGGCATGCTGCGCATCGAACTCGACCTGAACCAGCAACTCGTCCATCGCGCCGTCCCGGGTGATCACGATGCGGTGTTCACCGCCGTACCCCTCGGCGCTCATCACGACCTCGTCGATCGCGTTGGGCTGCACATTCTCACCGCGAATCTGGAACATGTCATCGATACGGCCGTAGATGCCCTTGGGCAGAAAGGGATATGTGCGGCCACGCGACGCATCGGGCGCCTCCCAACACGCCAAGTCGTTGGACAGCAACCGGATCATGGGCTGGGAGGTGCGCTCCAGCGTCGTGTACACGGGAGTGCCCTCGGCACCGTAGGGGACGCGGCGCATCGTGGACGGGTCGCACACTTCGGTGTAAACCAAGTCCTGCCAAGCAAATACGCCGGGCTCGTTGGCGGCGGCACCAAGCGACATCCATGGTGCGACCTCCCCCATACTGCCGGAGTCGTACACCTCGACATCGAAGGCGTCAATGATTCGCTGCCGGATCGCCGGCACGCTGGCACCGGGCTCGCCGGAGAAGAACATTTTCCGAAGTCCCAGCCCACGGGTGTCGATACCGTTCTCGACCGCCACCTCGGCAAGACGCAAGGCATACGACGGCGTGCCGTAGAACACCGTGGCCCGCATCTGACGCATCCACTGCAGCGTTCGCAGGCTCTGCCCGGAAATCCCCGCGCCGAACGGAAACACCGCCGCCCCAAGCCGTTCGGCACCACTGTAGGCACCCCACGACCCCCAGTACTGCGTCAACGGAGAACCGATCAAAACGACGTCCTCGGGGCGGACACCCATCCCCCACAGGACTCGCGCATGAGCGTTGGCGATCGCGATCCAGTCGCGCTGGTTGATTCCGAAAGCCATCGGCCGACCCGTCGTGCCCGACGTCCCCTTGATGTGAGTCACTTCGACTGGGTCGATGCACAGATAGCTGCCATAGGGTTCGTGCTCGCCCTGGTCTTGCCGCAGCTCCTGCTTTCGCACCACCGGTACCGTCTCGAAGAGTTCCAACGAAGTGATGTCGCCAGGCTCCAATCCGGCGGCCGACCACTTCTTGCGGTAGAAGGGTGCGTTCTTCCATGCGTAGCCCATCAGCTGCTGGATGCGTTGAAGAATGGCCTCGTCACGCTGCTGCGGGTCCATGGTTTCGCGAATCGGAAACCAGTGCCGCTGTCCGTGGGGCGGTCGGTACGTCTCGTCGTATCGCGGAGGCCAACTCCACGATTCCATTCCACGCATCAGGAATTTGCCGCTAACGGGGCGCAGGCTTTGATCGTCGCCACGATCTCCTCCGGCATGGTGTCCTGGCCCAGGACCGCGGCGACCCCCATCTTCTGCAGCTCGATCTCATCTTCGTCGGGCATGACGCCACCGGCGACGATCGTGAAGCGGGGCCGCTCTTTCATCCCGTCGAGGATCTCGAAAATCTTGGTAAAGATCGGCATGTGCGCACCGGAGAGCAGGCTGATGCCGAGAACATCTACGTCTTCTTGAGTGGCCGCCTCGATGACTTGGGCCGGACTGCGATGAAGTCCGGTGTAGATGACCTCCATGCCGGCATCACGCAGCGTGCGGGCCACCACCTTCACGCCGCGGTCGTGCCCATCTAGCCCGATCTTGGCCAGCATTACGCGGATGGGAAGCGCGGGTTGATTCAACGGATTCCTCCTGAGTGGAATGACCACAATTGTGGTCCTACCATAGACCTGCCACGGCCTTAACGCGACCCCCGACCGGTAGGCCGCCCGACGGAAGTCAGTCAACGACCATCCCGCCGGTTAGGTTGGCCAGTGGGCCGGGTCATCGCACGGCAGCGATCCGAGGCGACGAAGGCAGCGGCCCCAGCGATTTCAGCGAACAACCGGTTTGCAGCCGTCTCCGGCTCTCACGTAGTAGGCGTGCACGCTGTGGGGTCTGCGACGCGGCGGTTTGCGAGTGGCAGCCATCAAGGTGAGCAGCGATGTGGTGGTTCGTGTTGTCCAACTGGGTAGCGACGAAGTGCTGGATGTCCCTGCGGGCGACGTCGAGTGTGCCGATGACATCGGCTAGGGTCGCCAGCGGTCTCACTCGGGCGATGTTGTTTCCGCGTTGCGGCCTGCGGTGGCTCGGTGTCGCCGCGTTAGTGTGCGTAGGTCGGCTTCCGTGACCAGGCCGACAGAAGAGTTGGGCAATCCATGACAGCAGCAGCAGAAGCGTCGGCACTCGAAGCGCGGGTCGGCCACTACTACCAGATCGACGACACTTACCAGGTCGGCCGCGAGAAAGTGCGCGAGTTCGCCCGTGCCGTGCAGGACTATCACCCTGCGCACTGGAAACTCGACGCTGCCGCTGAACTGGGGTATTCGGACCTGGTGGCGCCGCTGACGTTCACGTCGGCTCCGGCTATGGCCGCCAATCGGCACTTGTTCGAATCGGTGGTCATCGGTTACGAGATGTATCTGCAGACCGAAGAAGTCTTCGAGCAGCACCGACCGATCGTGGCCGGCGACGAACTGCACGTTGACGTCGAATTGTCATCGGTGCGCAGGATCGCCGGCAGAGACTTGATCACCGTGACCAATACGTTCACCGACACCGCCGGCGAGCGGGTGCACACTCTGCACACCACCGTCGTCGGCGTCACCGCCGAGGATGTCGATCCCGCGATCAGGACAGTCGCGCAGCAAGTGATGATGCACGACGTGAACCTCGCCGGAATCGACTACTCCGAAGCGCACTACCAGAAGACGGTGCGCCCTGCGGACGAGGTTCGGATCGCCCACGGAGGCACGACCCGTACCCCGGGGACACCATCTTTTGATGACGTGAAGGTTGGCGACGAGTTACCCGTCCACCACGCCCGACTGTCGCGCGGCGACCTGGTGAACTACTCCGGGGTGGCCTGTGATGCCAACCCGCTTCATTGGGACGAGAACCTCGCCAAACTGGCGGGGCAGCCCGACGTGATCGCCCACGGGATGCTCACCATGGCATTGGGTGCCGGATTCGGCTCCGCATGGTCAGGCGATCCTGGTGCGGTCACCCGCTACGCGGTGCGGCTGTCCCAACCCGTGATCGTGTCGGCCACCGAGGGTGCCGATATCGAATACAGCGGCCGGATCAAGTCACTGGACCCGGAAACCCGCACCGGAGTCGTGATCGTCGGCGCAAAGTCGGCCGGCCGCAAGATCTTTGGCCTGGCGACGTTGAACATCCGCTTTCGCTGAAGTCTTCGGGGATATGGGTTCTCGTCGTCCGTGGCGGAGTCCAGAAGGGGAGGTTGCTCCCAATGTATCGCCGCGGCCGTCATACGACGCGGACATCTACGTCGACGACCGCTACGCTCTCACGGTTACCCACAAGGCGCAAACCATCGACCGCGACGCTGTGAACAGCGTTGCGCCGAGCCACATTCAAAACATGCGCTTTGCGCTCGAGGTCCCAAATCTCGTACCGCCCAGCCCAATTCGAGCCAATACGATCAGCTGACGCGCGCCGGCTGCGGTGCCGAGCGTCAGCCACGGGGTGCCGAGCGGTTGATTTAGCCGTGCGGCGAGCTTTTCACCCCATCAGTGGCCGCAGATGACTAGCAGACGACGGCCGGGCCGCCGGTGAGGGGGCAGTAGGGAGGTACGCAGCTCACCGACGTTGCTGAGACGGCGAAGGCGAGCAGCAGCGCAAACAAGACTCTCGTAACCTTGTTCATAGCTGAAGAGTGTACGTCCAGCCTGTATCGCCCGGGGCGGTTTCGGCCTGGTCCAAATCGATGATGGCTGAGCCATTGCCAGCAGCGATCGGCGTTGGCGACGAGTTACCCAACCACCACGCCCGACTGTTATGTTTCGAACACACGTGCGATGGCTATTACCCTGTCGGAGGCGCGTTGACTCGTCTGAAATGCGCGCGAAAGGGTGATTCGTTGCCTCATGGGAAATGCGCGCGTACGCCCGCTGGATG
>NZ_LZKU01000048.1 GCF_001672975.1 Mycobacterium sp. 1465703.0 | reverse complement strand
TTCTCGCGGCGCTGGCCCCCGCCACGGCGACCGACCACCGAGACTGGATCGACGACCTGCGAACCGCCGAAACCGCGGCGCGCGACAAGGAGAAAGCCGAGCTTGCCGACGACCGCAGCCCGCTGCACCCCATGCGGGTCTACGCCGAGCTGGCACCCATGCTGGATCGCGACGCCATCGTCGTCATCGACGCCGGTGACTTCGGGTCGTACGCCGGCCGGGTGATCGACAGCTATCAGCCGGGGTGCTGGCTGGACAGCGGCCCCTTCGGCTGCCTGGGTTCGGGACCCGGTTACGCACTGGCCGCCAAGCTGGCTCACCCGGACCGCCAGGTGGTGCTGCTGCAGGGCGACGGCGCCTTCGGCTTCAGCGGCATGGAATGGGACACCCTGGTTCGGCACCAGGTGCCGGTCGTGTCGGTGATCGGCAACAACGGAATCTGGGGACTGGAAAAACACCCCATGGAAGCGTTGTACGGCTATTCGGTGGTGGCCGAGCTGCGGCCGGAGACCCGCTACGACGAGGTGGTGCGCGCCCTGGGCGGCCACGGCGAACTGGTCGCCGCGCCCGCCGAGCTGCGGCCCGCACTGGAACGGGCCTTCGCCAGCGGCCTGCCCGCCGTGGTCAATGCGCTCACCGATCCCGATGTCGCGTATCCACGCCGCTCCAACCTCGCCTGAGTGCACACGGCCTGCACTGGCTTGAGGCCGCGGGATAGGTCACCGCGTACCGTTGACCTGTGCCTAAGACGACCCGTGCTCAACCCGGCCGACTGAGCAGCCGCTTTTGGAAACTGCTCGGCGCCAGCACCGAAAAGAACCGCAGCCGCTCGCTCACCCAGGTCACCGACGCGTCGGAATACAACGACGAGGCCGCCGGTCTGACCGACGAGCAGCTGCGCAAGGCGGCCGGACTGCTCAACCTCGAGGACCTCGCGGAGTCCGAGGACATCCCGCAGTTCCTTGCGATCGCCCGGGAGGCGGGCGAGCGGACGACCGGGTTGCGGCCCTTTGATGTGCAGCTGTTGGGCGCGTTACGCATGCTGGCAGGCGACGTGATCGAGATGGCCACCGGTGAAGGCAAAACGCTGGCCGGCGCGATCGCGGCGGCCGGATACGCGCTGGCCGGACGGCACGTCCACGTGGTGACGATCAACGACTACCTGGCCCGCCGTGACGCCGAATGGATGGGCCCGCTGATCGAGGCCATGGGACTGACCGTCGGCTGGATCACCGCCGAGTCGTCCAGCGAGGAACGCAGGGCCGCATATGGCTGCGACGTCACCTACGCCTCGGTCAACGAGATCGGCTTCGACGTGCTGCGCGACCAGCTGGTGACCGACGTCGCCGACCTGGTGTCGCCCAACCCCGATGTGGCCCTGATCGACGAAGCCGATTCAGTGCTGGTCGACGAGGCGCTGGTGCCACTGGTCTTGGCGGGTACCACCCACCGGGAGACACCGCGGCTGGAGATCATCAAGCTGGCCGGCGAGCTGGAGGCCGGCACCGACTACGACACCGACGCCGACAGCCGCAACGTGCACCTGACCGAGGTGGGCGCGCGCAAAGTCGAGAAGGCGCTCGGCGGGATCGACCTGTACTCCGAAGAGCACGTCGTCACCACCCTGACCGAGATCAACGTCGCCCTGCACGCGCACGTGCTGCTGCAGCGCGACGTGCACTACATCGTCCGCGACGACGCGGTGCACCTGATCAACGCCGCGCGCGGGCGCATCGCGCAGCTGCAGCGCTGGCCCGACGGCCTGCAGGCTGCGGTCGAGGCCAAGGAGGGCATCGAGACCACCGAAACCGGCGAGGTGCTCGACACCATCACCGTGCAGGCACTGATCAACCGCTACGCGACGGTGTGCGGCATGACCGGCACCGCGCTGGCCGCCGGCGAGCAGCTACGCCAGTTCTACAGACTCGGCGTGTCACCAATTCCGCCGAACGAGCCCAACATTCGTGAAGACGAATCCGACCGCGTGTACATCACCGCGGCGGCCAAAAACGACGCGATCGTGGCGCACATCGCCGAGGTCAACGACACCGGACAGCCGGTGCTGGTGGGAACCCGCGACGTGGCCGAATCCGAGGACCTGCACGAACGGCTGCTGCGCCGCGGCGTGCCCGCGGTGGTGTTGAACGCGAAGAACGACGCCGAGGAAGCCCAGGTGATCGCCGAGGCCGGCAAGTTCGGTGTGGTCACCGTGTCGACGCAGATGGCCGGGCGCGGTACCGACATCCGCCTCGGCGGCTCGGATGAAGCCGACCACGACAAAGTCGCCGAACTGGGCGGGCTGCACGTGGTGGGCACGGGCCGGCACCACACCCAGCGTCTGGACAACCAACTGCGCGGACGCGCCGGACGACAGGGTGATCCGGGGTCGTCGGTGTTCTTCTCCAGTTGGGAGGACGACGTGGTGGCGGCCAACCTCGACCACAACAAGCTGCCGATGGAAACCGATGAGGACGGCCGGATCGTCAGCCCCAAGGCGGCGGGCCTGCTAGACCACGCCCAACGCGTCGCCGAGGGGCGCATGCTGGATGTGCACGCGAACACCTGGCGCTACAACCAATTGATCGCCCAGCAGCGTGCCATCATCGTCGATCGACGTAATACGTTGCTGCGCAACCCGACCGCGCGTGAGGAGCTCGCCGAACTCGCACCGAAGCGCTACCAGGAGCTGGCCGAGACCGAGGGAATCTCCGAAGATCGGCTGGAGAAGATCTGCCGGCTGATCATGCTCTATCACCTCGACCGCGGCTGGGCCGACCATCTGGCGTATCTGGCCGACATCCGCGAAAGCATCCACCTACGCGCGTTGGGCCGGCAAAATCCGCTGGACGAGTTTCACCGGTTGGCGGTCGACGCCTTCGCATCGCTGGCCGCGGACGCGATCGAGGCGGCTCAGCAGACCTTCGAAACCGCCAATGTCCTCGACGAGGAGCCCGGGCTGGACCTGTCCAAGCTGGCGCGGCCGACGTCGACCTGGACCTACATGGTCAACGACAACCCGCTCTCGGACGACACGCTGTCCACCCTGAGCCTGCCCGGGGTGTTCCGCTGATCTGAGTCACCAAATGCGCGGCCAGCCGAGCGTTCGAGCTCGAGTGCGCGCCCAGCCGGGCGCTCGGCGCGGAGTCGCGTTAAGGTCACGGCTCATGGAGCCGGTGCTTCCGCCCAACCGGGTGCTGACGGTGCCCAACGTGCTCAGCGTTGTCCGCCTGGCGCTGATTCCGGTGTTCGTCTACGCCTTGCTGGTGGCGCACGCCAACGGCTGGGCGGTCGGGATTCTGATGTTCAGCGGGGCCTCGGACTGGGCCGACGGCAAGATCGCGCGCCTGCTCGATCAGTCGTCGCGGCTCGGTGTGCTGCTCGACCCCGCGGTCGACCGCCTGTACATGGTGACCGTGCCGATCGTGCTGGCGTTCAGCGGGATCGTGCCGTGGTGGTTCGTCATCGTCCTGCTCGCGCGCGACGGTCTGTTGGCCGCGACGCTGCCGCTGCTGTGGAGCCGCGGGCTGTCGGCGCTGCCGGTGACCTACATCGGCAAGGCCGCGACGTTCGCCCTGATGTCGGGCTTTCCCCTGGTGCTGCTCGGCAGCTGGGACGCGCTGTGGAGTCGCGTGATCGGGGCCTGCGGCTGGGGCTTCCTGATCTGGGGCATGTACGCCTACCTGTGGGCGTTCGTGCAATACGCGGTGCAGATGATTCTGGTGCTGCGACGCATGCCCAAGGTCGACCGCGGTTCTCGTCCGTCGGCCGTGGCGAAGGTGGCCGACCATGGCTGATGTGGACCGCCTGCTCGGCGGCTATGACCCCAATGCCGGTCACGGCGCACATGTGGCGGCGCGGCCGAAAACCATCCCGGTGCCTTCGCTGCTCCGCGCGCTGCTTTCCGAGCACCTCGATCCCGGCTACGCCGCCGCGGCGGCCAAGCGCGGCGATACCGACGCACCGCGCAGCGGGCGCCGGCGGGTGTTCGGCTGGCTCTGGCAGGCGTTGGCTGCGCTGCTGATCGCCACGGTCTTCGCCGCCGCGGTGGCGCAGGCCCGCTCGGTGGCTCCCGGCGTCCGGACCGCCCAGCAGTTGCTGTTGGGCAACGTCCGGGCGATCGAAGGGTCCGCGGCCAAGTTGAACCAGCGGCGCAGCGAGCTTGCGACGCGAGTCGATGATGTGCAACGGCACGCGCTGGCTGACGACGCCGAGGGGCAGCGGCTGCTGAAACGCCTCGACGCGCTCGGCCTGGCGGCGGCGAGCACGGCGATCATTGGTCCCGGTCTGAAGGTGACCGTGACCGATCCCGGTGCCAGCCCGAACCTTTCCGACGTGTCCAAGCAGCGGGTCAGTGGCAGCAGGCAGATCATCCTGGACCGCGATCTGCAGTTGGTGGTCAACTCGTTGTGGGCCAGCGGCGCCGAGGCCATCTCGGTGGGCGGCGTGCGGATCGGGCCCAATGTGACCATCCGGCAAGCCGGCGGCGCGATCCTGGTCGACAACAATCCGACCCGCAGTCCCTACCCGATCCTTGCCATCGGGGCACCGCGTGCCATGCGCGATGTCTTCGACAACAGCCCCGGCATGCAGCGCCTGAGGCTGCTACAGATCTCCTACGGCGTCGTGGTTACCGTGGACGTCGCCGACGGACTGACGCTGCCTGCCGGATCGATCCGGGATGTCAAGTTCGCCAAGCAGATTGGGCCACAGTGAGAAAAGTCCTGAACAGACGCATTCCCCTGTGTGAAATGCGAACGGAAAGCCAAGCATGATCGGTATCGCAGCACTGGCGATCGGTGTCGTGCTCGGCCTGGTTTTCCACCCCGCGGTGCCGGAAGTCGTCCAGCCCTATCTGCCGATCGCGGTGGTGGCGGCGATGGACGCGGTGTTCGGTGGGTTGCGGGCATATCTGGAACGGATATTCGACCCGAAGGTCTTTGTGGTCTCGTTCGTGTTCAACGTCTTCGTGGCCGCCCTGATCGTCTATGTCGGCGACCAGTTGGGCGTCGGCACGCAATTGTCCACGGCCATCATCGTGGTACTGGGTATCCGCATATTCGGTAATGCCGCCGCGCTGCGCCGCCGGCTGTTCGGGGCGTGACACGCGCCGGGGACGACGCAGCGAAGCGATGAGGAGGAACGGCCCCATGACCGACTTGAGGTCAACGTGAGCCAGGATCCGCAAGATCACGCGGCCCGCGACAGTGCCGCCGACCAAAGTGGTGGCAGGCCAAGCCGGTCCGCGCACCCCGAGGCCGACCCGACGCCGGAACCGGGCACGCCGCGCGGCCGCCACGAACTCTCCGGGAAAAACGCCCGCCGAGAAGTCGGCCGCAGCTTGCTATCCGGGGCGGGTCGCGCGGGTCGGACCCGGATGGCGTTCGGGACGCTGGCGGCCATGCTGTGCCTGCTGCTCGGCATCGCCATTGTCACGCAGGTCCGTCAAAACGAGTCGGGTGACTCGCTGGAGACGGCCCGCCCCGCGGACCTGTTGGTGCTGCTGGATTCGTTGCGACAGCGCGAAGGCACGCTCAACACAGAGGTGAATGAGCTACAGAACACGCTGAATTCATTGCAGGCGTCCGGAAACAACGACCAGGCCGCCATCCAGTCCGCGCAGTCCAGGCTGGCGGCGCTGTCCATTCTGGTCGGGGCGGTGGGCGCCACCGGTCCGGGTGTCACCGTCACGATCGAGGACCCCGGACCCGGGGTTTCGCCCGAAGCGATGCTCGACGTGATCAACGAGTTGCGTGCCGCCGGCGCCGAGGCAATGGAAGTCAACGACGCACACCAATCCGTGCGGGTAGGTGTCGACACCTGGGTGGTGGGTATGCCTGGGTCGCTGACGATCGACTCCAAGACACTGTCACCGACGTATTCGATTCTGGCGATTGGCGATCCGCCCACCCTTGCCGCGGCGATGAACATTCCCGGCGGTGCGCAGGACGCAGTCAAGCGCGTCGGTGGACGAATGGCGGTCCAGCAGGCGGACCGGGTGGACGTGACCACCTTGCGGCAACCAAAACCGCACCAATACGCTCAGCCCGTCAAGTGAGCACCACCCGAACAGAACAGGATCACTCGTGAGCGATATCCCGCCCGATCTGCGCTACACCGCCGAACATGAATGGGTTCGTCGAAGTGGGGATGACACCGTCCGAGTGGGCATCACCGATTTTGCGCAGTCCGCATTGGGCGATGTCGTTTTCGTTCAACTGCCCGACGTGGGCACCGAACTGACCGCGGGCGAATCCTTCGGTGAGGTCGAATCGACCAAATCGGTGTCGGACTTGTATGCCCCGGTTTCGGGCAAAGTGTCGGCGGTCAACACCGATCTGGACGGCAGTCCGCAATTGGTGAACTCCGACCCCTACGGTGGCGGCTGGTTGCTGGATGTACAGGTATCCGAGGCCGCTGAATTGGAGTCGGCCATTTCTTCGCTGCTCGACGCTGAGGCCTACCGCGGAACGCTGACCGAATGACGATTGCTAATGTCCCTGCAGCCCCGCACCGCGGGCGAGCGGCGCGGCCAGGATACGGGGGAAATCGAAGTTTCGGATCGTCAGGTGGTGGGCGCATTGCAGGCTGGTGCGCGGTACCGTCGACACATCGACCTTTGAAGACCTTCGAAGATCGCTTGAAGACACGTGAAAGACACTTGTACGTACGAGACGGCAGTGATCGGCATACCGGGTAGAGAAACCTGGTGTGGAAGCCGGCCGAGCGGCCCGGACAAACAACGCCACAGCAGCCAGTGAGGAGCAGCGCGTGACGGACATGGACTCAGGAAGTCAGCAAGACCAGAACTCGGATGAAGTCACGGTAGAGACGACTTCCGTCTTCCGTGCCGATTTTCTCAACGAGCTGGACGCTCCCGCCCAAGCGGGAACCGAGAGTGCGGTATCCGGAGTCGAAGGACTCCCGGCGGGGTCGGCGTTGCTGGTCGTCAAGCGGGGACCGAATGCGGGATCGCGGTTTTTGCTGGACCAGGCGACCACGTCGGCCGGTCGGCACCCCGACAGCGACATTTTCCTCGACGACGTCACGGTAAGTCGCCGGCACGCCGAATTCAGGTTGGAAAACAACGAATTCAGCGTGGTCGACGTTGGTAGTCTCAACGGCACTTACGTCAACCGTGAGCCCGTGGACTCCGCGGTGCTTGCCAACGGCGACGAGGTGCAGATCGGCAAGTTCCGCTTGGTGTTTCTGACCGGACCCAAGCAGGGTGAGGATGGAGGATCTTCGGGCTAGTGAGCGCACCCGATAGCTCGGCACTGGCCGGGATGTCGATCGGGGCGGTCTTGGAACTGCTGAGGCCGGACTTCCCCGATGTCACCATCTCCAAAATCCGTTTTTTGGAGGCCGAGGGACTGGTGACGCCGCAGCGGGCTGCGTCGGGGTATCGAAGGTTCACCGCGTACGACTGTGCGCGGTTGCGGTTCATCCTTACCGCGCAGCGTGATCACTACTTGCCGTTGAAGGTCATCAGGGCGCAACTGGATGCCCAACCCGACGGTGAGCTTCCGCCCTTCAAGACGTCCTACTCGGCCCCGCGGCTGGTGTCCGTGGTGGGAAACGGGGAAGCCGGGGCGGACGCGGGGTTGGGCTCCGACACCTCGGCGGTGGCCCCGACCCACGTCCGGCTCAGCCGCGAAGAACTGCTGAAGCGCGCCGGCGTCGGTGACGAACTGCTTACCGCGCTACTGAAAGCCGGCGTCATCACCACCGGGCCGGCGGGTTTTTTCGACGAGCACGCCGTCGTCATTCTGCAATGCGCACGGGCGCTGTCGGACTACGGCGTCGAGGCGCGGCATCTGCGCGCTTTCCGCTCGGCCGCCGATCGGCAGTCGGACCTGATCGCCCAAATCGCCGGGCCGGTAGTGAAAGCCGGCAAGGCCGGTGCGCGCGATCGCGCCGACGATTTGGCGCGGGAGGTCGCGGCGCTCGCCATCACGTTGCACACGTCGTTGATCAAATCCGCCGTTCGCGACGTTCTGGATCGCTGAGGACTAGACTTCGGTCGACAGCTTGGTTTTCGGCAGTAGGGCGGATTTTTTACCTCGCCGTCCCTGGCGGGTACCAATCCAACCGGCGCCACTAATGCGGAGGGCAGACACAAATGGGTGAAGTTCGTGTTGTCGGCATTCGCGTAGAGCAGCCGCAGAACCAACCTGTGTTGTTACTGCGCGAAACCAACGGTGATCGTTACCTGCCGATCTGGATCGGTCAGTCGGAGGCCGCCGCCATAGCCCTTGAGCAGCAAGGCGTTGAGCCGCCTCGCCCGTTGACGCACGATTTGATCAGGGATGTCATTGCCGCGCTTGGACATTCGTTGAAAGAGGTCCGAATCGTCGACCTGCAAGAGGGCACTTTCTACGCTGACCTGGTGTTCGACCGCAACATCACAGTGTCAGCCCGTCCGTCGGACTCGGTGGCGATAGCGCTGCGCGTGGGCGTCCCGATCTACGTCGAGGAAGGCGTGCTTGCCCAGGCCGGCCTGCTGATTCCGGATGAGAGCGATGAGGAAGGCGGCACCGCCGTGCGGGAAGACGAGGTGGAGAAGTTCAAAGAATTTCTGGACAGCGTGTCTCCCGACGATTTCAAGGCTACCTAGCCCGCTACCAGCTGGTTGGGAACGGCGGCGCCGCTGGTTTAGCCTGGATGACGACATCACGGATGCATCTCAACTAACACCTGGATGTCGACACGCTGAGCGGATAGCTCGCCCACTTGGCCCCGGGGCGGCCATACTTTGATCGCGACTACAGGCGCGGCGGCTATCAGAAAGCGTAAGCTCACTAGCACTCGGGCCTGAGCAAACGTGGCTGCGATGCAGCCTTTAGACGCAGCTAACGACGAGAGCGCGATCGCGGAGAGGAACCACCGTGAGCGAGCAGCCACGCCAAGAGCAGCTCAACCTAGCTGACAGCGGTAGCCCGGCGGCCAGTGACCGCAGCGTCACCGTAGCCAGCGCACCTGTGCAGCCCGGGCTTTTCCCAGACGACTCGGTGCCCGACGAACTGGTCGGCTATCGCGGTCCGAGTGCATGCCAGATCGCCGGCATCACCTACCGGCAGCTGGACTACTGGGCACGCACCTCACTGGTGGTCCCTTCGATCCGCAGCGCGGCGGGCTCCGGCAGCCAGCGGCTCTATTCGTTCAAGGACATCCTGGTCCTCAAGATCGTCAAGCGATTGCTGGACACCGGGATCTCGTTGCACAACATCCGCGTCGCGGTCGATCATCTGCGTCAGCGTGGTGTGCAGGATCTGGCCAACATCACCCTGTTCTCCGACGGCACCACCGTTTACGAGTGCACGTCGGCCGAAGAGGTCGTCGACCTGCTGCAGGGCGGCCAGGGCGTCTTCGGCATCGCCGTGTCCGGCGCCATGCGCGAGCTGACCGGTGTCATCGCGGACTTCCCCGGCGAGCGGGCTGACGGCGGCGAGTCGATCGCCGAGCCGGAGGACGAGCTGGCGTCCCGGCGTAAACACCGCGACCGCAAGATCGGCTGAGGGCGCGCCCGCCGCTACGCTTCGAGCGGCCGAGTAAACTGGGCTGTGCATCGCATTCGTGCGGGAGAGTTTCGTGGCTGCCAGCCACGGACGCCGAAGGAGCAACACCTCTCCGTCAACCTCTCAGGCACCCGGACCGCGCGACATCATGATGCCTCTGGAAAGCGGTGCCGGCCGTTACGGTCTGCACCCGCCGATGGGGAAAGGCGCTCGGGCAACATCGGGCGCCGAATCTCTCAGGCGCCCGGCGAACGGGTGAAGACAGAGGGAGAGGGCCGTTAGTCCTCTGCCTCATATGTCTTCGTCCGCCTACTCAGGAGTTCCAGTGTCCGATCAATTCACGTTTGCGGCTCGGCACATCGGTCCGGACAGCCAGGCCGTCGCCGCCATGCTCGCGGTCATCGGTGTCGACTCACTCGACGAGCTGGCCGCCAAAGCAGTTCCGGCCGGCATCCTGGACCGGCTCACCGACAGCGGCGCCGCGCCCGGTCTGGACCGGCTGCCACCGCCCGCCAGCGAAACCGAGGCGCTGGCCGAGCTGCGGTCGCTGGCCGAAGCCAACACGGTGGCGGTGTCGATGATCGGGCAGGGCTACTACGACACGCTCACGCCGCCGGTGTTGCTGCGCAACATCTTGGAGAACCCGGCTTGGTACACCGCCTACACGCCGTACCAGCCCGAGATCAGCCAGGGCCGGCTCGAGGCCCTGCTGAATTTCCAGACGATGGTCGCCGACCTGACCGGCCTCGAGGTCGCCAACGCGTCGATGCTCGATGAGGGCACCGCGGCGGCCGAGGCCATGACGCTGATGCACCGCGCGGCTCGTGGCAAGGCCAACCGCTTGGTGGTGGACGCCGACGTCTTCACCCAGACCGCGGCGATCGTGGCCACCCGGGCCAAGCCGCTGGGCATCGAGATCGTCACCGCCGACCTGCGCGACGGGCTGCCCGATGGCGACTTCTTCGGCGTCATCGCTCAGCTGCCCGGGGCCAGTGGCCGGATCACCGACTGGGCGAGCCTGGTGGAGCAGGCGCACGACCGTGGCGCGCTGGTCGCCATCGGCGCCGACCTGCTGGCCATGACGCTGATCACGCCGCCCGGCGAGCTCGGCGCCGACGTCGCCTTCGGCACCACCCAAAGATTCGGTGTGCCAATGGGATTCGGCGGACCGCACGCCGGCTACCTCGCGGTGCACGCCAACCACGCGCGCCAGCTGCCGGGACGGCTGGTCGGTGTGTCGTTGGACGCCGACGGTTCGCCGGCCTACCGGTTGGCGTTGCAGACCCGCGAGCAGCACATCCGTCGCGACAAGGCGACCAGCAACATCTGCACCGCGCAGGTGCTGCTGGCGGTGATGGCCGCGATGTACGCCAGCTACCACGGCGCCGAGGGGCTGACCGCGATCGCGCGCCGTGTCCACGGTCATGCCGAGGCGATCGGCGCCGCCCTGGGCGATGCGTTGGTGCACGACAAGTACTTCGACACCGTATTGGCACGGGTGCCCGGTCGTGCCGCCGAGGTGATCGCCGCGGCCAAGGCCAACGGCATCAACCTGTGGCGGGTCGACGACGACCACGTGTCGGTGGCCTGCGACGAGGCCACCACCGACGCCCATGTCGCCGCGGTACTCGACGCCTTCGGACTGCACGCCGCCACGCCGGCGGGCGCCGACATCACCACCCGCACGTCGGAGTTCCTCACCCATCCCGCGTTCACCCAGTACCGCACCGAGACGGCGATGATGCGCTACCTGCGTGCGCTGGCTGACAAGGATATTGCCTTGGACCGCAGCATGATTCCGCTCGGCTCCTGCACCATGAAGCTGAACGCCGCCGCGGAGATGGAACCCATCACCTGGCCGGAATTCGCCCGTCAGCATCCCTTCGCCCCGGCATCCGACACTCCCGGGTTGCGGCGCCTCATCGCCGACCTGGAGACCTGGCTGGTGCAGATCACCGGTTACGACGCCGTCTCGCTGCAGCCCAACGCCGGGTCGCAGGGCGAATACGCCGGACTGTTGGCCATCCACGAGTACCACGCCAGCCGTGGAGAACCGCACCGCGACATCTGCCTCATCCCGTCCAGTGCGCACGGCACCAACGCGGCATCAGCGGCCTTGGCCGGGATGCGGGTCGTCGTGGTGGCCTGCCACAACAACGGCGACGTGGATCTCGACGACCTGCGCGCCAAGGTCAGCCAACACCGCGACCGGTTGTCGACACTGATGATCACCTACCCGTCCACGCACGGCGTCTATGAGCATGACATCGCCGAGATCTGCGCGGCCGTGCACGACGCCGGGTCCACCGCCGCCGTGCGGAATGCAGAACGTCTTGTGCAGATTCAGGTGGCTGACGTCACCACCGAACTTCCCCGGCCGGGCCAGCCCGACCAACGCGTTGAGGTTGGCGCCGTCGACGTACACCTGGCCCCCGGCGTCGTGCACGGCCGCGCAGATCTCGGCGATGTCATGCTCATAGACGCCGTGCGTGGACGGGTAGGTGATCA
>NZ_LZKU01000047.1 GCF_001672975.1 Mycobacterium sp. 1465703.0 | reverse complement strand
CCGCTCCAGTCACCAAACGCGCACGCTCACGTGAGGCAACAATTCCCCCAACGCGCGCATCTTGACGTGAGGCAACTAGCCGACAAAAGTCGGCGTAGCGTCGCTACGGCCCGGTCCGGCGGCTGACGAACTCGCGCCGCACGCCGGTGAGCGGATCGGTGAACTCGATCCGCTGCGCCAGCAGCCGCAGCGGCGTGCTGAAGTCGTCGGCCGCCACATCGATGATGTCGGGATACAACGGGTCACCTTCGATCGGTATGCCCAGCGAGGCCATGTGCAGGCGCAGCTGATGAGTTCGTCCGGTACGCGGTGTCAGCCGGTAAAGACCGTCCGCTGACAGGAACTCCACGCGCGTCTCCGCATTGGGCGCACCCGGTTCGCAGAATGCCTGTAACTGGCCGCGGCGCTTGATGATTCGGCTCCGGACCACACGAGGCAACAGCAATTCCGGATCGACGGCGGCCCAGGCCAGATAGGTCTTGTTTACCAATCCGCGGGCGAACAGCGTCTGATACGCGCCGCGCACCCCGCGTCGCGCGGTGAACAGCAACACGCCGGCGGTCAGCCGGTCGAGCCGGTGCGCCGGGCTCAGCTCGGGCAACCCAAGTTCCCGGCGCAGCCGTACCAGTGCGGTCTGCGCGACGTGGCACCCGCGCGGCATGGTGGCCAGAAAGTGCGGCTTGTCGACAACCACGATGTCGTCGTCGCGATGCAGCACCGGGATGTCGAAAGGGACTTCCACCTCGTCGGGCAGCTCGCGATAAAGGTAGACGCTCGCGCCGGCGGGAAGCACTGTGCTGCCGTCGATTACCGCGCCGTCGGCGCCGACGACCTCGCCGGCCAGCACCTTGTCGCGGGCCTGCGCGCCGAACCGGGCGGTCAGCTCGGCCAGCACCGGACCGCCGCGCAACCGCAGCCGCGCCGGGCCGAGTCCGTCGCGCACCGGCAGTGGCGCCGGCCGCACGGCCATATCAGGGCCTACTCAACTGAGCGGCACCGGCTCGAGAATCTCGGCGCGCGCCTCGGGTGCGCTGGCCCGCAACTCATCGGCGGACACGTCGTCGGGCTGGGCCTGGGACAGCACCTCGGCCTCGACCCGGGCGCTGTAGTTGGCGACCTCACGCTCGATGTCCTCGTCCGACCAGCCCAGCACCGGCGCGACCACATCGGCAACCTCGCGGGCGCAGTCGACGCCGCGGTGTGGGTATTCGATGGAGATCCGCATGCGGCGGGCCAGGATGTCTTCCAAATGCAAAGCGCCCTCGGCGGTTACCGCATACAACGCTTCCACCCGCAAATAACCGGGCGCCTCTTTGATCGGTTCGAGCAGATCGGGGCTTTTGGCCGCCAGCGCCAGCACGTTGCCGATCAGCGAGCCGTACCGGTCCAGCAGATGACGCACCCGGTAGGGATGCAGGCCCTGCAGCTGGGCGACGTGTTCGGCCTGGTTGATCAGCGCGAAGTAACCGTCGGCGCCCAGCAGGCTGACCTTCTCGGTGATCGACGGCGCCACCCGAGCCGGAATGAATTGCGCCGCAGCATCAATCGCGTCAGCGGCCATCACCCGGTACGTGGTGTACTTGCCGCCGGCGATGGCCACCAGGCCAGGTGCGGGCACCGCCACGGCGTGCTCCCGGGACAGCTTGGAGGTCTCCTCGCTCTCCCCGGCCAGCAGCGGCCGCAGCCCCGCGTACACCCCGTCGATATCGGCGTGCGTCAGCGGGATGGCCAGCACCGTGTTGACGGTTTGCAGGATGTAGTCGATGTCGGCCTTGGTGGCCGCGGGGTGGGCCAGGTCGAGATTCCAGTCGGTGTCGGTGGTTCCGATGATCCAGTGACTCCCCCACGGGATGACGAACATCACCGACTTCGCGGTCCGCAGGATGATCGCGACGTCGCTGACGATCCGGTCACGCGGCACCACCACGTGCACACCCTTGGACGCCCGGACCTGAAATCGCCCGCGCTGCTTGGACAATGCCTGAATCTCGTCGGTCCAAACCCCGGTCGCGTTGACCACCACGTGTCCGCGGACCTCGGTGATCGCACCGTTCTCGGAGTCGCGGACGCGCACACCGGTCACCCGATCACCTTCGCGCAGCATGGCGACCACCTGGGTCGAGGTGCGCACCACCGCGCCGTAATGCGCGGCGGTGCGCGCGACGGTCATGGTGTGTCGGGCGTCGTCGACAACCGTGTCGTAGTAACGGATTCCGCCGATCAGCGAGCTGCGCTTGAGGCCGGGACACAGCCGCAGCGCGCCGGCACGCGTCAAATGCTTTTGCGCCGGAACGGACTTTGCGCCGCCCAACCGGTCGTAGAGAAATATCCCGGCGGCGATGTACGGACGTTCCCACATGCGATTGGTCAGCGGGAACAGAAACGGCATCGGCTTGACCAGATGTGGCGCCAGCGTGGTCAGCGACAGCTCGCGCTCGTAGAGCGCCTCGCGCACCAGACCGAACTCCAGTTGTTCGAGGTAGCGCAGGCCGCCGTGGAACATCTTCGACGAGCGGCTCGAGGTGCCCGAGGCGAAATCGCGGGCTTCCACCAGGGCCACCTTGAGCCCGCGGGTGGCCGCATCAAGGGCACACCCCGAGCCCACCACGCCGCCGCCGATGACCACCACGTCGAACTGCTCGGTGCCCAGCCGTTCCCAGGCCAACGCGCGTTGCCGCGGGCCCAGAGAGGAAGCCGTCCAGGTTTGTGCGCTACCCGGTGCCTGAATCGGATTGCTCACGGCAGAGGACTCCTCATCGGGGACACTCCTGTCGGTTACTCGTCAGTAGGACGCTGCTGCACCAAGGCTAACGGTTCCGGCGCCGACCCGTGGGGCGACGCCGCGCGCCTCAGTCCAGATCGTCGTGCGCCATCAGCCGTCGCGCGGCTTCGGTGATCGACCCGGACAACGACGGGTAAACCGCCAGGGTCTGCGCCAACTCGTTGACAGTGATGCGGTTGGTCACCGCGACGGCGATCGGCAGGATCAGCTCGGAGGCGATCGGCGCCACCACCACGCCGCCGATGACCACGCCGGTGGCCTGGCGGCAGAACAGCTTGACGAAACCCTGTCGCAGCCCCGACATCTTGGCCCGGGCGTTGGTGCGCAACGGCAGCATCACCGTCCGGGCGGGTACCGAACCGTCGTCGATCATCGTTTGCGGAACCCCGACAGCGGCGATCTCGGGCCTGGTGAACACCGTCGCCGCAACCGTGCGCAACCGGATCGGGCTGACGCCCTCGCCCAGCGCGTGATACATCGCGATCCGGCCCTGCATCGCCGCGACCGAGGCCAGCGGGAGCAGGCCGGTGCAGTCACCGGCGGCGTAGATGCCGGCCACCGAGGTCCGTGACACCCGGTCCACGGTCAGATACCCACCGCGGCCCAGCTCGATGCCGACCCGGTCCAGGCCCAGCCCGTCGGTGTTGGGCACCGACCCGATGGTCATCAGGGCGTGACTGCCCTCGACCGTGCGCCCGTCGGCCAGGGTGACCAGGACGCCATCGGCGGTGCGGGTGACCGATTTCGCGCGGGCATTCTTGACCAGCTCGACACCACGCTCGGAAAACGCCTCTTCCAGGACGAGCGCGGCGTCGGCGTCCTCGTAGGGCAGCACCCGGTCCCGGCTGGCGACCACGGTCACCGGGACGCCCAATTCGGTGTAGGCGTGCACGAATTCGGCGCCGGTGACCCCGGATCCCACCACGATGAGGTGCTCGGGCAGCGCCTCGAGGTCGTAGAGCTGACGCCAGGTCAGGATCCGCTCGCCGTCGGGCGGGGCCGACGGCAGCACCCGCGGGCTGGCGCCGGTGGCGATCAGCACGACGTCGGCCTCGTATTCGCTGGTGGTGCCGTCTGCAGCGGTCGCTTTGATGCGGTGGCAGGCCAACCCGGGTGTGGGGTCGATCAGTTCCCCGCGTCCGGCCACCACCTGCACGCCCATGCTGAGCAGTTGGTCGGTGATGTCGGCCGACTGCTCGTTGGCGAGTTGCTTGACCCGGGAATGGATTTGCGGCAGCGAAATCTTGGCATCGTCGATGTCGATCTCGAATCCCAGCCGCGGCGCGCGGCGCAGTTCGGTGCGCAGCCAGGTCGAGGCGATGAAGGTCTTGGACGGCACGCAGTCGGCCAGTACGGCCGCCCCGCCGATGCCGTCGGAGTCGATCACCGTGACGCGGGTGGTGTCGGGATGCGAGGCGGCGGCCACCAGCGCGGCCTCGTAACCGGCCGGGCCTCCACCAAGGATCACGATGCGGGTCACCACAGCCCTAACCTAACGAAGTCGGAGAAACCCCGCGCAACGCTCGGGGGAAGACCACGCTGGCATCGGACGTCTAAGCTTTCCCCGTGCCGCTCTACGCCGCGTACGGGTCGAACATGGATCCCGAGCAGATGCAGAAACGCGCACCCCATTCGCCGATGGCCGGAACGGGCTGGCTACACGGCTGGCGATTGACCTTCGGCGGCGAGGACATTGGCTGGGAGGGCGCGCTGGCCAGCGTTGTCGAGGATCCGGATTCGAAGGTGTTCGTCGTCCTCTACGACATGACACCTGCGGACGAGAAGAACCTGGACCGCTGGGAGGGTTCGGAGTTCGGTGTCCACAAGAAGATCCGCTGCCGGGTGGAGCGCATCTCCTCGGACACCGACACCGACCCAGTGCTGGCGTGGCTCTACGTACTGGACGCCTGGGAAGGCGGCCTGCCGTCCGCCCGGTATCTGGGAGTGATGGCTGACGCCGCCGAAATCGCCGGAGCGCCAAGCGATTACGTGCACGACCTACGGACACGTCCCGCCCGCAACATCGGTCCGGGAACCAGCTCCTGATCGAGCGTTGCCGGCTTGCGAGGGTGCATGCTCTCGGAAATTCATTCGCGCGCCGGCCGTTGAGCGGGTAGACAGTCAGACCGATGATGCGCGACCCGATCCGGGGCGCGCTGCCTAGGAAGGAAAATCGACTGTCCATCCTGTCCGTACCGCAGGTGGCCGACGCGGTCGCGCGTGTGTTCGCCGCCGCGGTCAACCCGGCCCCCAAGTCCGCCGTCCGCTTCCCGGAGTTTGCCGCCCGACGCGGTGAAATCGCCATCCCCACCCGGCACGGTCCGGTATCGGCGACCGTCTACCGCCCGCCGACACAGACGACGAATCCGCCCGTCTACGTCAACGTGCACGGCGGCGGGTTCGTGGTCGGCGACCCCGACCAAGACGACCCTTGGTGCCGCTACCTGGCCGCCACCGCGGGTGTGGTGGTGATCAACCCCGACTATGCCCTTGCCCCGCGCCACCGCTTTCCCGTCGCGGTGCATCAGATCTATGACGTCGTGTGCTGGGCGGCCGGCGGCGAGAATGACTGGGACGGCACCCGGCTGTGCGTCGGTGGCCAAAGCGCGGGCGGCAACCTCAGCGCCGCGGCGGCGCGCCTTGCGCTGGAGAACGGTCGCCCCGGCATCGCACTGCAGGTGCTGCACTACGCGCCGCTGGACCTGGTCACGCCCTGCCGCGACAAGCCATCCACGCTGGGCCGCCGGGCGATCATGAAACCGTGGATGAGCGAGGTCTTCGACACCGCCTACACACCCGATCGGGCACAGCGGCGTGACCGCCTGGTCTCTCCGGCCTGGGGCGACAACGCCGATGGCGTTGCCGGCATCGCGCCCGCACTGATCGTGACGGCCGAGCACGATCGGCTGCGCGACGAGGGTCGTCGGTACGCCGAGAAACTCGACACCGTCGGCGCACTGGCCGAGTACTACGAGGTGACCGGCGTCGACCACGGCTACAACATCATGAGCGACGCCCGCGACGTGACACAGCGAAGCTATGCCCATCTCGCCGACCACGTGGTACGCGCCACCAAGCCGGACGCGGGTTCGTCGTGAGCGGCTAAAACCGCTCGAACACGGCCGACTGCTCGACGATGTTGGTCATCACCCGCACCCCGATCGGCAGGGCCCGCTCGTCGAGGTTGAACGTCGGCTGGTGCAGGTCCAGCTGCGGTCCGACCCCCGGCCACACACCCAGCCGCGCCATCGCCCCGGGAATCTCCTCGAGGTACCAGGAGAAGTCCTCGCCGCCTCCGGATTGGCGGGTGTCGGCCAGCGCGTCGGGACCGAGGGCTTCGATCGCGTGGGTGAGGATGCGCGTCGAGACGTCCTCGTTGACCACCGGCGGCACGCCGCGCCGGTATTGCAGGGTGTGGTCGATACCCAGCGGCGCCAGCAGCCCGGACACGCTCTCGCGGATGATCTCCTCCAGCCCCACCCAGGTCTGCCGGCTCGCGGTGCGAACGGTGCCGGCCAGCACGCCGCTTTGCGGAATGGCATTGGCGGCCACCCCGGCGTTCACCGCACCCCAGACCAGCACGGTGCCGTTGCGCGGGTCGATGCGCCTCGACAACACCCCGGGCAGGCCGGTGATCAGCGTGCCGAGCCCGTACACCAGGTCGGCGGTCAGATGCGGCCGCGACGTGTGCCCGCCGGGTGAGTACAGGGTGATCTCGATCTGGTCGGCCGCCGAGGTGATGGCGCCATGCCGGACCGCGATCTTGCCGACTTCCAGCCGGGGGTCGCAGTGCAGGGCGAAGATCCGGGACACCCCGGTGATCGCACCGGCCGCGATGGCGTCGATCGCCCCGCCCGGCATCAATTCCTCGGCGGCCTGAAAGATCAGCCGCACCCCGACTGGCAGTTCGGGCACCGACGCCAACACCAGGGCGGTGCCCAGC
>NZ_LZKU01000046.1 GCF_001672975.1 Mycobacterium sp. 1465703.0 | reverse complement strand
AGCCGCCGCAACCGGTGTTCCTCCGGTTGCGGCGGCTCGTTTGACTGCGGTCTGGGGAATGCCCCCACGAATCCCAGCGGGTAGACCTGCCACCAGATGGCGTGCTGGACCCAGGCGGGTCTCGTCACGGCACTGGTCACGGCGGCGCGGTCAGCCGACGGTTGCCAGCGTCTGGGATTCGTGGGGGCATTCCCCAGACCGCAGTCAAACGAGCCGCCGCAACCGGAGGAACACCGGTTGCGGCGGCTCGTCGACTGGTTGGACCACGCGATCGAACTCGGGGCATCGGGCATCGCGCTGGGCCCCATTTTCGCCTCGCGCACACACGGTTACGACACCACCGACCACTACCGCATCGATCCCCGGCTCGGCGATGACGACGACTTCGACCACTTGATCGCCGAGGCGCATCGTCGCGGCCTGCGCGTGCTGCTCGACGGGGTGTTCAATCACGTCGGCCAGGATTTCGCCCGCTACCGGGAGGCGGCCGAAGACGACGCAGCCGCACGCTGGTTTCGTGGACGCCGCGGTCACTTCCACACCTTTGAGGGCCATTCCGGATTGATCACCCTCAACCACGACAACCCCGAAGTGGTCGACTACACCGTCGACGTGATGGCGCACTGGTTGGGCCGCGGTGCCGACGGCTGGCGCCTTGATGCGGCTTACGCTGTGCCGCAACACTTCTGGGCGGCCACCTTGCCGAGGGTGCGCGAGCGCTACCCGGATGCCTGGTTCGTCGGCGAACTCATCCACGGCGACTACGCCGCGGTCGTACAGGCCGCCACCTTCGACTCGGCCACTCAATACGAACTGTGGAAGGCGATCTGGAGCAGCCTCAACGACGGCAACTTCTTTGAACTGGATTGGGCGCTGCAGCGTCACAACGAGTTTTTGGCCGGCTTCTCGCCGCTGACGTTCATCGGCAATCACGACGTCACCCGCATCGCCAGCCAGCTGGACAACCCCGAACACGTGGCCCATGCGCTGGTGCTGCTGCTGACCGTCGGAGGGGTGCCCAGCGTCTATGCCGGCGACGAACTGGGCTTTGGCGGCGTCAAGGAAGAACGCTACGGCGGTGACGACGCGGTGCGGCCCGAGTTCGGTTCTCCCCCACTGCAACTGGATGACTTCGGCGTCGAGATCTGGCGGCTGCATCAGTATCTGGTGGGGCTGCGCCGCCGCTACCCCTGGCTGCATGCGGCATGCACCACCGCACGGCTGCTGGAAAACCGGCACTACGTGTATGAGACGCGCAACGGCGACGACGCCCTGCTGGTGGTGCTCAACATCGACGACGAGCCGCTACACGTTTCGCTGCCGAAGCTGGGCGCGCCCCGCGCACAAGTCATCGGCGGATCGGCGGCTCCGCCGCAGGAGCTCGTCGAGACGGTTGCCGTCGAGGCACGCGGCTGGCGGATACTGAGCCCGGTGTAGCTTCACGACGCAGCCAGCCGCTGCAGGGTCAGCCGGTCTTGGCGGCCGTCGTAGTACTTCTCGAGTACCGCGATGAAGTCCTGATTGTCCTCGGCGGCTCGGGCGAACAGCGTCATCGACGAGCACAGCTTGAGATCGTCGGGTGAGCCGAAAATCTGCCCTGCCGATCGCCCCTGCACCTCGTTCACCAGCCGGGTGCACTCGCGCAGGCGCGGTCCGAGCACGCCGTGGTCGAGGTACGCGCGAGCTTCGTCCAGCGAGGAGATGCCGTAATGGACCGCGGTCGGGCTGCCGCCCAGTCCGCGCAATTGCGGAAAGACAAACCACATCCAGTGACTGCGCTTGCGTCCGTCGCGGAGTTCGCCGACCACGTTGCCGTAGACCGGAGCTTGCGCGTCCACAAAACGTTTGAGATCGAACGGGTCGCCTGCCGATTCCATATGACTACGGTTACACATATGGCGGTCCAACGACGAGTGCCCAAAGTGCGCGATCTGGCGCCGCTGATGCAATTCAAGCGTCCGCGGTTCAACGCAACGAAGCGCCGCCTGGAGGCCGCTTACACCATCGAGGATCTGCGATCCATCGCCAAACGTCGCACGCCCAAGGCGGCATTCGACTACACCGACGGCGCCGCCGAAGACGAGCTGTCCATCGAACGCGCGCGACAAGCGTTCCGCGACATCGAATTTCATCCCACAATCCTGCGCGACGTCAGCAACGTCACCGCCGGCTGGAATGTGCTGGGCCAGCCGGTGGTGTTGCCGTTCGGAATCGCCCCCACCGGATTCACCCGGCTGATGCACACCGAGGGCGAGATCGCCGGCGCGCGGGCAGCGGCCAAAGCGGGCATCCCGTTTTCCCTGTCCACGCTGGGTACCTGCGCGATCGAAGATCTGGTCACCGCTGTCCCCCAGGGCCGAAAGTGGTTCCAGCTCTACATGTGGCGTGATCGGGAGCGGTCGATGGCGCTGGCGCAGCGCGCCGCCGATGCGGGCTTCGACACCCTGCTGGCCACCGTCGACGTTCCGGTCTCCGGTGCCCGGCTGCGGGATAACCGCAACGGCATGACCATCCCTCCGACACTGACGCTGCGCACCGTTCTCGACGCCGTGCCGCACCCGAAGTGGTGGTTCGATCTGCTGACCACCGAGCCGCTGGCCTTCGCCTCGCTGGACCGCTGGCCCGGCACTGTCGCCGAGTATCTGAGCACCATGTTCGATCCCAGCCTCACCTTCGACGACCTGGATTGGATCAAGGCGAAATGGCCCGGGAAGCTCGTCGTGAAAGGGATCCAGACACTCGAGGATGCGCGCGCCGTCGTCGACCGCGGCGTCGACGGCATCGTGTTGTCCAATCATGGTGGGCGCCAATTAGATCGGGCTCCGGTGCCGTTTCACCTGCTCCCCACGGTCGCGCGGGAGCTAGGGAAACACACCGAGATCATGGTGGACACCGGCATCATGTCGGGCGCCGACATCGTCGCCGCGATCGCACTGGGCGCCCGCTGCACACTGGTCGGGCGCGCCTACCTGTACGGCCTGATGGCCGGCGGCGAGGCGGGGGTCAGCCGCGCGATCGACATCCTGCGGGACGGGATCCTGCGCACCATGGCACTGCTCGGTGTCACCTGTCTGGAAGAACTGACGCCCCAGCACGTCACGCAACTCAAGCGGCTGGGTCCTGTTTCGCCGCCAGTGTGAAGCTGCCCGCACACTCGCCGCCGAATGTGAGACGGGCCGCACACTCGGGACGGCCGAGTCCCTCGGGAACAAACCGGCGCCCGGCTGGGTTAAGCGCATCAGACTCAACTTTTGGAGGACTTGATGGCTGAAGCCAAATCGGTGCCGGTGCTGTTCGTCACTGACACCATCGTGTTGCCCGGAATGGTGGTGCCGATCGCGCTGGACGACGCCGCCCGCGCGGCGATCGATGCCGCCCAGGCGAGCGAATCGGGCCAGCTGCTGATCGCCCCCCGGCTGGAGGACCGCTATCCGTCACACGGTGTGATCGCGAAAATACTGCAGGTCGGGCGTATCGCCGGCGGCGGTACCGCCGCGGTGGTGCGCGGTGAGCGCAGGGCCCAGATCGGGGCCGGCGCGTCCGGACCGGGTGCGGCGCTGTGGGTCGAGGTAACCGAGGTCCCCGAGACCGAGACCACCGACGAAATCAAGGCGCTGACGGCGGAGTACAAGAAGCTGCTGCTGGCCATGCTGCAACGCCGCGAAGCCTGGGAGATCATCGATTACGTCAACCGGCTGACCGATCCGTCGGCGCTGGCGGACACCTCCGGTTACGCCTCGTACCTGACCAACGCGCAGAAGCGGCAGCTGCTGGAGACCGTCGATGTGACCGAGCGGCTGCGGGTGTTGATCGACTGGACCAGTGACCACCTGGCCGAGGTCGAGGTGAGCGACAAGATCGCCGAAGACGTGCGCGAGGGCATGGAGAAGACGCAGAAGGAGTTCCTGCTGCGCCAACAGCTGGCCGCGATCCGCAAGGAACTGGGCGAGGGTGAACCCGATGGCTCGGATGACTATCGCGCCCGCGTCGAGGCGGCCGAGTTGCCCGAGAAGGTGCGCGAGGCCGCGCTGCGCGAGGTCGGCAAGCTGGAACGCTCCGGCGACCAAAGCCCGGAAAGCGGCTGGATCCGCACCTGGCTGGACACCGTGCTCGACCTGCCCTGGAACGTCCGCACCGAGGATTCCACCGACCTGAAGGCCGCGCGCGAAGTGCTGGACGCCGACCACCACGGGCTGGACGACGTCAAAGACCGCATCGTCGAGTACCTGGCCGTGCGGGCCCGTCGCGGCCAGCGCGGGCTGCAGGTCGTAGGCGGGCGCGGCTCCGGCGCGGTGATGGCGCTGGCCGGTCCCCCCGGCGTCGGCAAGACGTCGCTAGGTGAAAGCGTGGCCAGGGCGTTGGGCCGGAACTTCGTCCGTGTCGCCCTGGGCGGCGTACGCGACGAGGCCGAAATCCGCGGGCACCGTCGCACCTACGTGGGCGCGTTGCCTGGCCGGATCGTGCGCGCGATCGGTGAGGCGGGATCGATGAATCCCGTTGTGCTGCTGGACGAAATCGACAAGGTCGGTTCCGACTATCGCGGCGACCCGAGCGCGGCGCTGCTCGAGGTCCTCGATCCCGCGCAGAACCACACGTTCCGCGATCATTACCTGGATCTGGACCTGGACCTGTCTGACGTGGTCTTCCTGGCCACCGCCAACGTCATCGAGAACATCCCGTCGGCCCTGCTGGACCGCATGGAGTTGGTGCAGATCGATGGCTACACCGAGGACGACAAGGTCGCGATCGCGCGGGACTACCTGCTGCCCCGGCAGCGGGAGCGGGCGGCGCTGACCGAGGACGAGGTCACGGTCACCGACGCCGCGTTGCGCAAGATCGCCGCCGACTACACCCGCGAACCGGGGGTGCGGCAGTTCGAGCGGCTGCTGGCCAAGGCGCTGCGCAAGGCGACCACCAAGCTGGCCGCCGACCCCGCGCCGCTCACCATCGACGAGCCGGATCTCGTTGACTACCTGGGCCGTCCGCGGTTCATGCCGGAGTCGGCCGAGCGCACGGCGGTGCCTGGCGTGGCCACCGGTCTGGCCGTGACGGGCCTGGGCGGCGACGTCCTGTACATCGAGGCCGGCGCCACCGACGGTGAACCGGGTCTGCAGTTGACCGGCCAGCTGGGCGACGTCATGAAGGAGTCGGCGCAGATCGCGCTGTCCTACGTGCGCTCGCACGCATCGGAGCTCGGTGTCGATCCCAAGGCGCTGGACCGGCGCATCCACGTGCACGTGCCCGCGGGTGCGGTGCCCAAGGATGGCCCGTCGGCCGGTGTCACCATGGTGACCGCGCTGGTGTCGATGGCCACTGGACGTCAGGTTCGCTCCGACGTCGGCATGACCGGCGAGGTCACGCTGAACGGGCGGGTGTTGCCCATCGGCGGTGTCAAGCAGAAGCTGTTGGCCGCCCAACGCGCTGGATTGTCAACGGTTTTCATTCCTGCGCGTAACGAGCCCGACCTGGACGATGTGCCGGCCGAGGTGCTCGAGGCGTTGACGGTCAAGCCGATGACCGACGTCGCCGAGATCGTGGCCCAGGCGCTGGAACCGGCGGCTGGCGCCGCTACGGTGGCTGCCTGACAACACCGCTGAACGGGTGTTCAGCCGTTGGCTGACCCGCCGCCCGGACACTTCAACGACCCCGTGGATTACGGGTATCCGGCGCGCTGGATGCCGCCGGGCCAACCGGGCGATTACCCAGTGGTCTTTAACCCGGACGTAAACCCGTGGGCGTTTTCCTGCCCGGTGGCCAATTCGTGGCCTACGCGACGTAAAGACCGCACAACGAGACGGCCGCCGCCCATGCGGCGGCCGTTCTCGTTGCGGCAGAATCGCGGGGTATGAGTGACTTCGGGAAACTGAAACGACAGGTAGTCCACCGCGTTCAACGGCTGTTGGTCAATCCAGTGGGTCGGCAGCTACCGATGACGATGCTCGAAACCACCGGACGCAAGAGCGGGCAACCCCGTCGCACCGCGGTGGGCGGACGTGTTGTGAACAACCAATTCTGGATGGTTTCCGAGCACGGCGAACACTCCGACTATGTCCGCAATATCAAGGCTGATCCGGCTGTTCGGGTGCGCGTCGGTGGTCGATGGCGCAACGGCACCGCACACTTGCTGCCCGACGATGATGCCGCGCAGCGACTGGGCGAGCTGCCACGACTGAACAGCGCGGTGGTCCGCCTGATGGGCAGCGACCTGCTGACCATCCGCGTCGACCTGGACTGATCCCGGCGTATGGCCTACGACGAAGATCTGGCCAACCGGATCCGCGAATTACTGGGTGCCGAGCGCGGTATCGAAGAAAAACGCATGTTCGGCGGTCTGGCCTTCCTCATCAACGGCAACATGTCGGTGGCCGTCAGCGGTCAGGGTGGGCTGCTGGTGCGGGTGCCATCGGACGACGTTGACGCGTTGTTGCAACGCGCGCACGTCTTTCCGATGGTGATGGGTGGCCGCGACGTGCGCGGCTGGCTACGTGTCGATGCCGCCGGTGTGCAAACCAAACGGCAGTTGCAGAGTTGGGTCACGCGTGGAGTCGGTTACGCGCGCAGCCTGCCGCCCAAGTAGCGGCCGGTTTGCCGCCGCAGGCCGCGGGTACGCGAATGGGTATGGACAAGCGGGTGCGACGACTGCTCGACGTTGCCGGTAAGACTTATGCGGCCCAAGCTCGTATCAAGATGAGCGACAAGCCGATGCCGTTGTTTCAGCTTCTGGTGCTGTGCATGCTTGCCAGCAAGCCGATCGACCCGGGCATCGCCATGGCCGCCGCGCGTGAACTGTTCAAAGCCGGCTTGCGGACGCCCAAAGCCGTACTGGCGGCGGATCGCCACAACATGATAGAGGCGTTCGGGCGTGCGCATTACGTGCGCTACGACGAGAGTTCGGCGACCCGGTTGGCCGATATGGCCGAACGTGTTCGTGACGAATACTCCGGTGATCTGCGCCAACTGGCCGACCGCAGTCATCACGACGCGGCGGCGGCCAAGCGGATGCTCAAGCAATTCAAGGGAATCGGCGACACCGGCGCCGATATTTACTTGCGCGAAGTGCAGGACGTGTGGACCTGGGTGCGTCCGTACTTCGATGACCGTGCTACCGGGACCGCCAAGCAACTGGGCTTGCCCGCCGATCCGGCGAAGCTTGGATCGCTTGCGCCGCAGGCTAATGCGCAGCTGGCCGCCGCCCTGGTCAGGGCATCGCTGGACGACGATGTGCGTGCGCGGGTAGCCGGCTGAGCCAGCGGTGACCATTCGCATCGGTACCTCAGGGTGGTCCTACAACCACTGGGTAAATGTGCTGTATCCGGCGGGAACGCCGTCGGGGCGTCGGCTTGCCCGCTACGTCGAGGTGTTCGACACCGTCGAGCTCAACGCCAGTTTCTATCGATGGCCGCAGGATTCGACCTTCACCGGTTGGCGCCAGCAGCTGCCGGACGGCTTCACCATGTCGGTCAAGGCACATCGCGGATTGTCGCACTACCGCCGGCTCGCCTCACCCGAGCCGTGGATCGAACGGTTTGAACACTGCTGGCGGCTGTTGGGTGATCGGCACGGAGTGCTGCTCGTGCAATTGCATCCCGAACAGGCACGCGATGACGCCCGGCTGGATTCCTTCTTGGCCCGCATGCCCGCGTCGATCCGGGTCGCCGTCGAATTGCGCCATCCGTCGTGGAATGACCCGGCGGTGTTCGAGTTACTGGAACGCCACCGCGCCGCCTACGTGGTGATGAGTGGTCTCGGGCTGGAGTGCATCCCCCGGGCGACGACTGACCTGGTGTACATCCGGATGCACGGCCCGGATCCGGACGCGAACTACGCCGGCTCGTACTCCGACGAGGACCTGCGGCACTGGGCGGATCGAATCTCGCACTGGGACGGCGACGGAAGGGACGTGTGGATGTATTTCAACAATGACCTGGGCGGCCACGCCGTGCGCAATGCGCTCGCACTGCGCGAGCTGTTGAGTTGAGCGGCCACGAGTAGGCTCGACTTCTGGGAGAACGGAGCACCCATCATGGCCAACTCGACCAGCTTCGTCATCGTCGGCGGCGGACTCGCAGCCGCTAAAGCTGTAGAAGCGTTGCGCGACAACAACTTCGACGGACGCATTATCGTGTTCGCCGACGAGGAGCATCTGCCATACGAGCGACCCCCGCTATCGAAGGAGTATCTGGCCGGCAAGAAGTCGTTGACCGATTTCACCGTGCAGAACTCCGGCTGGTACCGGGACAACAACGTGGACTTACGCCTGAGTACCCGGGTATCCGTACTGGACGCGGCCGGCCACACCGTGGCGTTGGCCGACGGCACCACCGTTGGTTACGACAAACTGCTGCTGGCGACGGGATCTGGTTCGCGGCGACCGCCGATACCCGGGTCGGACTTCGGCGGCGTCCATTATCTGCGCACGTACGAAGACGCGGTGGCGCTGAATAACGTTCTGCGCGAAGGCTCTTCGCTGGCCGTCGTGGGTGCGGGGTGGATCGGTCTGGAAGTGGCCGCCAGCGCCCGACAGCGCGGGGTCGACGTCACCGTTGTCGAAACGGCCAAACAACCGCTGATGGCGGCGCTGGGCGAAACCGTCGGCGAAGTGTTCGCCACCCTGCATCGCGAGCACGGCGTCGATCTGCGGCTCGAGACCCAGGTCGAGGAGATCATCCGCGCCGACGGGGCGCACGGATCGGCCACCGGTCTGCGGACCAAGGACGGGACGGCGATCGCCGCCGATGCCGTGCTGGTGGCCGTCGGCGCCAAGCCGAACACCGAACTCGCCGAACAGGCCGGGCTGTCCATGGGTGACGGCGGGGTGCTGGTGGACACCTCGTTGCGCACCAGCGACCCCGACATCTATGCCGTCGGCGACATCGCCTCGGCACAACACCCGCTCTTCGGTACCCGGATCCGCACCGAGCACTGGGCCAACGCGCTCAAGCAACCTGCGGTCGCGGTGGCCGGGATGCTGGGCAGGCCAGGCGAATACGCTGAGTTGCCGTATTTCTTCACCGATCAATACGACCTCGGCATGGAATACGTCGGACACGCCCCCCACTTCGAGCGAGTGGTGTTTCGTGGCGACGTCACCGGCCGTGAATTCGTCGCGTTCTGGCTCGACGGCGATGACCGGGTGCTCGCCGGAATGAACGTCAATGTGTGGGACGTCCTCGATGACGTCAAGGCACTGATCCGGTCCAGAGCCCCGGTGGACGTCGACAAGCTGGGCGATTCCAGGTCACCGCTGGCCGATTTGCTCGGCTAAGCGTCAGCCGGCGGTGCGCTCGGCCTCGGAGTCGTCGGCGCCGCGCCGGACCGGGGTCCACGCCCCGTCGATGACATCGGGTGGGCATTGCGCCTGCAGCCGTTCCCGTTCGGTGCGCCGGCGCTTGATCCGCAGCCGTGCATCGCCCGGCAGGGTGACCAGTTCGTTGCAGGTCAGGTAATACATGTCCTCGACGGCGTCGACCAGATCCGCCTCGACTCGCAGAAACCCCAAGGCGCGCAACGTCATCCGGAGCTCATGCGTGAACCGCATGGTGGCGTCGTAGGCCAGCTCGCGCGAACCACGGGCATTGGCGGCCAGCCGTTCATCGGACTTCACCGGCGCGCACTGCGCGGCTGCGGCGGCGGCGACCAGCAACATCGACGGGTCGTCAGCGAATGTCACGCTGGCCAGCTCGGCCTCCCCCGGGCCCCGATGCCCGATCCGGGCGACGGCGGCATCCACCGCGGCTGCGGTGGTCGGCGACAACGCACGAATGCTGCCGAGGTTGCCCTCCTCGGCCAGAGCACACAACGGCGGGTCGGACCGTAACGCCGCCGCCAAGTCGGCGATCTGGGTGGCGACCAGGTCGCTGTCAGTGATGACGCCCACCCCGGGCACGCTGCGACCCGCCCGGCTACCCACCGGCGCCGCGGCGCTGACACCGGCATTGATCAGCCACAGCGCGTTGAGGATCCAACCCTGATGAATGCGGTCGCGCAACAGCCGGACCCGAACCTCCAGCGCGGCCTCCGGCAGTAGCGCCAACTGAGTGTCATCGAGGTGCTCCGCGGCCGCGGCGGCACCATAGGCGCGGGTATCAGCCCGCAGATGGCGCAGCAAAGCCAGCGACCGTCCTGCGACAACCGCTTTGGCCACTGAGCCGAGCGCTCCGCCCACGACCGGCTCGCCGAACGGCAGCGGGTCGCCCACGTGGGGATGGCCGACCAAGGCGTTACGGGCGACGGCGTCCTGGTCCCAACCGGGCAGCTGGGAGGCGGCCACCATATTGACCGATACCCCGACGTAGGGGCGATGGCCGAACACCGCGATGGCCCTGCTGCCCCACTCCGCGTCGACCGCGCCGCCGACCGCGAGCGCCTGGCCCAAGACCCGACTGGCGGTGCGCAGTCCGCTCAATTGCACGTCCAGCGTTATCGGGGTCAGCGGTCCGGGCAGCGCCTCGTGCAGGGCGGTGCCGCTGAAGACCGGGAAGCGCGGGTCGATCTGGTCGTCGAATTCGCCTGCCACGCCTTCGGGTGCCGCGCTGTGCGCTTCGTCGGCCGGCCGCCGGGCATGGGGCAGCACCTCGACCGGGAGTGCGAGCTGACCACCGTGGTTGATCGCGCCTCCGCTGTGGAGTCGACGCCCGACGAGTCCGCGCGCCGTGTCGGCGACCGCGTCAAGCGCGTGCCAGCCGAACTCGAACAGCCAATCCTCTTGTGCTGCAGAGGTATTGACGTCCGGGATCAGCTGCGACCAGCTGCGAACGCGATGCAGACGGGACCGCGGATCGGTGGCCCGCAGCATCCGCCACGCGGTGACCACGTTGACGGTGTCCGGGCTGGCCAGATCCACCACACCGGTGCGGTCGGTATTCAGCGCCAACACCAAAAAACGCGTCAGATCATCGAGATGTAAGACGCGCATCGGTTGGGCCGAGACCTTGCTGCGCATCAGCGTGGCCACCGTGCGGCACACCATCCAGTCGAGCTGGCGGCCGAGCGGTGGTGCGATCCGGATGACCACCGTCGGACCCCAGCTCGACGAAACCAGGTCCTCGGCCGGCCGGTACAACTCGGGCCGGCCGGCAGCCTGCGACACGAACAGCAGCCGGGAACCCGCGCGGGTGGCCGCATCGGTCACCCGCGCCAGGCCGTCTATGTCCGCGCTGCCGGGAACGGACGGGTCAATGGGCGCGAGGTGGATCACCGCGTCGGCTTCGTCGGCCAGCTCCTGCAAGACCGGGTCGCGCAGCGGTGCGCAAACAAAGTCGACATTGCCGTCCAGGCACGGATGCGGGAGTTCAGCAATGCCACTGACCGTGTGTCCGGCCGCAATCAACTGCCCTGCGACCAGCCGCCCGAGTGCGCCGGTGGCGTCGGTAACCAGGATGTGCACCTGGGCTCACCTCCCCCAACCCTCAGTACTCAACAATAGGCAAGTTGTCCTGGGCTATCGACCGTTATCGCATTAACGGTTCAGTGAAACGGCGTGACGCCGTGGGGCGGCTACTACAGCGTCGCGCTGCCGTCGGCGGCGACGGCAACCTTGGCGCCACCGATATCTTCCCGCACCGACGCTTGCGCCGCCGCGCGATCGGTGACCACGGCCAGGGCACGTGACCCGTCGGGGGTGCGGACGGCCAGAAACGCCTTCTCGGGTTGGCCCTCACGGTCGAACGGCGTCGTCCAGGCTTCGACGGTGCCGACACCTTCCCACGACACCACCGCGTCCGTCGTCGGCTCCCGATCGACTGCCGGTTGCGTGTCTTCCCAACGGAATTCGGCCGGCGGCTCGGTGCTGTAGATACCGAAGCTGTGCTTGGTCAGGTACCCACCGTTGGCGGTGATCAGACCGCGCCGGCCCGGATTGGCTATCAGCAACTCCGCCATGGTGGCAATCGAATGCGTGACGTAGTTGCTCCACGGTCCGCCCGCGAACGTCAGCCCGCCGGTCACCGTCAGCGGGCGGGCAGGATCGTCGACGCTCAGCCCGAGCTCGGCCGCCGCCACCTGAACCGCCGAGGGAAAGCAGGAGTACAGGTCGACGTAATCGATGTCGTCGACACCCAGACCGGCCAGCTCCAGCACCCGAGCACCGGCGACCCGGATCGCCGCCGAACGGTGCAGTTCGTGACGCTCTGCGATGGACGGCGTGTCGTGAGCATCGGTGCCCGCATGCGGGTACACCCATCGGTCGGCGGGGATCTTCAGCCGGGTCGCTTCCCCAACCGAGGTCAGGACCAGCGCGGCGCCCTGGTCGACCATGTTGTTGGAGTTCATCAGCTTGGTGTACGGCCAACTGATCATCCGATTCCGCGGCCCCGGCCGGCAGATGTCGTCGGCGGTCGACGGTTTGCGGATCCATGCGTGCGGGTTGCCCACCGCCACGGCGTTGAACCCCGCCCACAGTTGGCCGATGCGTTTGAGGTGATCGTCGACCGACTCGCCGTTCGCGACCCGAAGCGCCTCCTCGAACATCGGGTAGACGTAGGCCGGCCGGTCCAGCTGGATCCTGATCTCGGCGTCACCGGCCATCGGGACGTCGTCGCCGCTGACTTCGGCCATCGGCACGGAGTGATCCTGTTCGGTCCAGACCAGCTTGCCGCCTTTGGCCCGCAGGCCCCGCCTGGTGCGCCAGGTTTCGGCGCCGGCCAGCAGCACCACCTTGGCGTGGCCCCGCTGAATGTCCAGGCAAGCCTGGTTGACCAGCGACTGCGGCACGTTGCCGCCGACCGGGCTGTACAGGGTTTTGAAGTCGGAGGCACCGATGCGCCGGCCGAGTAACAGGCCGGGGTCGCGGTACTGGGCCGACAAGATGTTCACGATGCGGATGGAATCCACCGCCGCGATCACCGCGGCATCGGCGGCCCGTTCGACGGCGGCCACCATCAGGTCCATCGGCTCGACCGACCGGGTGTCCGGGTCGATCTCGTCGCGATGGTTGACCTGGCCGTAGCCGATCAGCACCGGGGTCGCAGGGTCGACGCTCATACGACGAATTTAGCGTGACTATGAATCTGGTCCGAAAGGGTCTCAGGCGTTGTCGTCCGGCACCGACAGCACGCGATCGTCGATCAGCCGCTGAATGTCCACGTTGTTCATCCCCAGCAGATCGCGGCAGATCTCGACGGTGTCCTGGCCGGGCAACGGCGCGGGGGCCTGCCGGGCCGCTGGGATGTGGCGAAACGGCGCCGGGCCCGTCTCGGCCGGCAAGGAATTTTCGATCAGCGGATGCACCATGGGGCTGTACACATTTCGGGCGATCAGCTGCGGATCCTCGAGTATGTCCGGTGGGCGATTCATCGGCCCGGCCGGAATTCCGGCGGACTGCAGAAGTTCGGCCGCCCGCAGCGGGGTTCGGGTGCGAGTCCAGACGGAGACCAGCTCCACCAACTCGCGGCGATTGGCCAGGCGCGCTTCGCCGGTAGCGAAGCGCGGATCGTCGGCCCAGCCCGCATGATCGAAAACCGAAGCGGCACGGCGCCATTCATCGTCAGACCGGATCGAGATGACGCACCATTCGTCATCACCCGCGCAGGGGTAGACCGCATGCAGACTGGTGTCCTCGCGGATCTGGGCCACGCCGGCGGCCAGCGCGGCCTCGGTGACATACAGCGTGTCGAGCTGGTTGACCACGACCTCGGCCTGCGAGATATGGACGTGGGCCCCGCGGCCGGTCCGGTCGCGGTGGATCAGCGCGGACAGCGCCGCGATCGCCGTGACCCGCCCCACAACGTGATCGGGGAAGACCGTCGTCGCGTCGTAGAACGCGTGCCTGCCCCGGCCGGCCTCGTCCTCGGCGCCGTCGGACGTCCAGAGCCGGGTGACGCCCGTCGCGGCGCGGACCAGTGGGCCGTAACCCAACCGGGCGCTCCACGGGCCGGTGTCGCCGAAGGCGCTGCTTTCGGCGAGCACGATCCGCGGGTTGATGGCGCGCAGCTCGTGGTAGGAAAAGCCCAGTGCGGTAAGGGTTCCCGGCTTGAAGTTGGCGAAGACGGCATCGGCCTCGGCGACCAAGCGGGCGAAGATCTTCTTGCCCTCGGCGCTACGCAGATCCAGTCCCAATCCCCGGTTGTTGCGGTGCGTCCAGGCGAACGACTCGCTCATGGCATCACCGATCCTGGCCTGCCGCAGTCCGTCGGGGTAATCGACGCTTTCCACCTTGATGACATCGGCACCCAGGTCACCGAACAGCCGGCTCAGCTCACCACCGGCGACGATGATGCCCAGATCGAGAATCCGCAGCCCGGCGAAGGGATAGTCGCCGAGCCGGCCCGACGGCGAAGGCACCACCGACGGATTGCCACGCCAGTACGGTTCGTCATACCCCGCGGCGGGCACCGGTGTGCGGAAACCCGCGCGCCGGCCGTCGACGACGAAATATCCGGTCGGCACACTGGTGCGCACACCGGGGACGAGTTCGACGTCGGTGATGGCGCCGACCGCCTGAAAGTGCTCGGATCCCAGGATCCGTGCGGGGGTGAGCACCGCGGCGATCGGCACCCCGTGTGCCTGTCCGGCGGCCACCAGATCCTTCATGGTCTGCCCGGCGAACAGCTCACGGATCAGTTCGCTGATCTGCGGCCAGGCCGCGAACCGGGCGGCGATCCCGTCGTACTTCGGGTCCTGAAACTCTTCCGGCTCCCCCAGCCAGTGCCGCAGTCCGCGCCACTGCCGCGGCGCCATCACGCACAGCCGGACGTAGCCGTCCCGACACGAGTAGATCGGGTAAGCGTCCTGGTTTTTCGGCCGCCCGCGCCATCGCTGGCTGCTGCGGACGCCGGCGGCAGCCTGCCCGTGCGCGCCGAACGCCGGATCGAGCGCCATCACGACCGCGTCGAACCAGGAGAAGTCGATGTAATCGCCTGTGCCGCAGCGCAATCGGTTGTAGTACGCGGCCAGCGCCGCCCACGCCGCCTGGACGGCGGCGGTTGCCGACGCGATGCCGTCCGGCGGCAACGCGGGAGTGCCGGTGGTGGGGCCGGACCGCGACAGCGCGCCGCACATCGCGTACAACACCGGATCGGTGGCACGCCAGGACGACCGCGAACCCGTCGCGCCGAAGTCGGTGATCGACAGCACGACCAGGTGCGGGTAGCGGGCCGCCAGTTCCTCGCCGGAGGTCCCGAACATGGCGCCGCGCTCGTCGGCGCCGGTGTCCACGACGATGTCCGCCTCGGCGGCCAGGTCCAGGAAGTGGGCGCAGTCCTCGTCGTCGAACGGGTCGAGCACCGCACTGCGCTTGTTGGCGTTGTGCACGGCGAACGGGATGCTTGCACCGCGCAGTGTGGGCAACACATCGCGCCCCAGGGAACCACCCGGAGGCTCCACCTTGAGGACGTCGGCGCCCAGGTCGGCGAACAGGCGAGTAACGGCGTCGGCGAAACCGCTGGACAAGTCGAGGACACGAACGGCATCCAGCAACCCGTCGGCCATCTCGACACCGTACCTGCCTGGTCAGGTCGCTGCGCGGGGAGCGTCCCGGACGCCCGATCTCGCGGGGCAGCGGTCAAAGTGCCCAGTGGGCAAGCTGATTCGGTTCTGACCGACCGGCCGTGGCTCAACGTCAGTCGACGATCCACCTCGGCGCGGCGTCGGCTATCGTCACAGGCCGATCCGCCCAGCCCGTCGTCACATGGAGGCATCCACCTATGACCGCGCACCTTAGCTACGTCGAGGCGGTAGTGGTCGGCGCGTTCCAGGGCGTCACCGAGCTGTTCCCGGTCTCCAGCCTGGGGCACGCGGTGCTGGTACCGGCGGTGGTCGGCGGTCGATGGGCCCAGGATCTCAGCGTCTCCGCCCCGAAATCGCCCTACCTCGCGTTCATTGTGGGCCTGCATGTCGCCACCGCGGCGGCCCTGCTGGTGTTCTTCTGGCGCGACTGGATGCGCATCCTGTCGGGGTTCTTCTCTTCGCTACGCCATCGACGGATTCAGACGCCCGACGAACGGCTGGCTTGGCTGATCGTGGCGGGCACCATCCCGGTGGGCCTGGCCGGGCTGGCGCTGGAACAGCTGTTCCGCACCACCCTCGGCAAGCCGGTGCCCGCGGCGGCCTTCCTGTTGCTCAACGGCATCGCGCTCTATACCGGCGAGGTGCTCCGCCGGCGCATAGCCCCCGCACCGGACCAGTCCGCGGTGGCCGGCGAGCAACCCGAACACACCGACGAAGCCTCGGATCATCGCCTCGCTCAACTCCCGCTGGCCCGTGGCGTCGTGATCGGTGCGGCGCAGATCCTGGCCCTGCTCCCCGGCATCAGCCGCTCCGGGATCAGCATTGTGGCCGGCCTGTGGCGAGGCTTGTCGCACGAAGACGCGGCCCGCTTCTCCTTCTTGCTGGCCACGCCGATCATCCTGGCCGCCGGCGTATACAAGATTCCCGAACTCTTCGGGCCGCTCGGCGCCGGGATCGGCGGCCAGGTGCTGGCCGGCAGCGTCGCCTCGTTCGTGTGCGCTTATCTCGCGGTGCGCTTCCTAACGCGGTACTTCCAGACCCGCACCCTGACGCCGTTCGCGGTCTACTGCGCCGTGGCGGGCGGCGCCAGCCTGGTCTGGTTTGCCCTGAGCTGAGTCGCCGGCCGGGCGACCGCAAATCCGCGGGAGATTGTTGCGCGGGGCGGCTTCGAGTGCTGTGCTTACCCATTGTTGAGTTGACACCCGTCAAAAATCTGGAGGGGTCCACCGAATGGCAGACACGGCTTCCATCGGCGTCAAGGTGCGCGGCAAGGTCATCGTGATCACCGGCGGCGCCCGGGGAATCGGGCTGGCCACCGCCGGCGCACTGCACAAGCTGGGCGCCAAGGTCGCCATCGGCGACATCGACGAAGTGCGGGTAAAGGAGTCAGGCGCCGACCTGGGGCTCGACGTCTACGGCAAGCTCGACGTCACCGATCCGCACTCCTTCGCCGATTTTCTGGACGAAGTCGAACGCCAGCTCGGCCCGATCGACGTGCTGATCAACAACGCCGGCATCATGCCGGTCGGACGGATCGTCGACGAGCCGGACGCGGTCACCCGGCGGATCCTGGATATCAACGTCTACGGCGTGATGCTGGGCAGCAAGCTGGCCGCCCAGCGCATGGTCCCCCGCGGTAAGGGGCACGTCATCAACGTCGCCTCGCTCGCCGGTGAGCTCTACATCGTCGGCCTGGCCACCTACTGCGCCAGCAAGCACGCCGTGGTGGCGTTCACCGACTCGGCCCGGCTGGAGTACCGATCGGCGGGGGTGAAGTTCTCCATGGTGCTGCCGACGTTCGTCAACACCGAGCTGGTCGCCGGCACGCCGGGGATGAAGGGGTTCCGCAACGCCGAGCCCGCCGAGATCGCCGATGCGATCGTCAGGCTGGTGGCGCACCCGAAGCCGCGGGTGCGCATCACCAAGGCGGCCGGCGCGATGGTGGTGTCCCAGAAATTCTGGCCCCGCCGAATCGCCGAGGGGCTCAACCGGATCCTCGGCGGCGATCACGTCTTCACCGACGACGTCGACGTGGCCAAGCGCCAAGCGTACGAAGCCCGCGCCCGCGGCGAAGAGTAATTTCGCGCGAGCATTATTCACTGAGGGCGCGGACAATCGGCCGAGTGAGCCTAGAAACCCGAACCACCGCGCCCGCTCAATCTCCGCTCTCCGACGACGAACTAGCTCTCATCGACAAGTACTGGCGCGCCGCCAACTATCTGTCGGTCGGGCAGATCTATCTGCTCGACAACCCGTTGCTCAGCGAGCCGCTGACCACCGATCACGTCAAACCGCGGTTGCTGGGGCACTGGGGCACCACACCCGGGCTCAACCTGGTCTATGCGCACCTGAACCGGATCATCCGCAACCGCGACGCCGACGTCATCTACGTGACCGGGCCGGGTCATGGCGGTCCGGGGCTGGTCGCCAACGCCTACCTCGAGGGCACCTACAGCGAGGTGTACACCGGCATCGAGGAGGACACCGAAGGGTTGCGCAAGCTGTTCCGGCAGTTCTCCTTCCCCGGCGGCATCCCCAGCCACGTCGCGGCTCAGACGCCGGGATCCATTCACGAGGGCGGTGAACTCGGCTACGCACTGGTGCACGCCTACGGGGCGGCGCTGGACAACCCGTACCTCGTGGTGGCCTGCGTCGTCGGCGACGGCGAAGCGGAAACCGGACCGTTGGCGGCCAGCTGGCATTCCAACAAATTCCTCAACCCGGTGACCGATGGCGCGGTGCTGCCCATCTTGGCGCTGAACGGCTACAAGATCGCCAACCCGACGGTGCTGGCCCGCATCCCGCACGTCGAGCTGGAAACTTTGCTGCGCGGCTACGGTTACCGGCCGATCACGGTCGCCGGCGACGACCCGGCCGACGTGCACCGGCAGCTGGCCGCCGCCCTCGACGACGCTTTCGACGACATCGCGGCCATCCAGAGCGCGGCGCGCGCTGGCAAACAGGGACAGCGACCGGTGTGGCCGATGATCGTGCTGCGCACGCCCAAGGGCTGGACTGGGCCGAAAATGGTGGACGGCAAGAAAGTCGAGGGCACTTGGCGGTCGCATCAGGTGCCGCTTGCCGCGACGCACGACAATCCCGAACACCGGGCGCAGCTCGAAGAATGGCTGCGCAGCTATGAGCCCGAGCAGCTGTTCGACGAAAACGGCAGGCTCCGCGAGGAATTGCGGGCGCTCGCCCCGACCGGCGACCGGCGGATGAGCGCCAACCCGCACGCCAACGGCGGATTGTTGCTCCACGATCTGGACCTGCCGGACTTTCGCGACTACGCCGTGGCCGTCGAGCGTCCGGCGGCCGGAACTCACGAGGCCACCCGGGTGCTGGGCACCTTCCTGCGCGACGTGATCGCAAGCAACCGGGATCGGTTCCGGCTGATGGGGCCCGATGAGACCGCCTCCAATCGGCTGGACGCCGTCTTCGGCTCGACGGACAAGGTGTGGCTGTCGGACGTCGAACCCGACGACGAGCACCTCGCACCCGATGGCCGCGTCATGGAAGTGCTCTCCGAGCATCTGTGCCAGGGCTGGCTGGAAGGCTACTTGCTGACCGGCCGGCACGGCCTGTTCAACTGCTACGAAGCGTTCGTGCACATCGTCGACTCGATGCTGAACCAGCACGCGAAATGGCTTGCCACCAGCCGGGAATTACCGTGGCGTCGGCCGATCGCGTCGCTGAACTACCTGCTCAGTTCGCACGTCTGGCGGCAGGTAGACGCGGGTCACCTCGGGGCGCTTGTTGGCGACGAGGTCGATGAAGCCCGGGTCCTGATGCGACGC
>NZ_LZKU01000045.1 GCF_001672975.1 Mycobacterium sp. 1465703.0 | reverse complement strand
CCGGAGTTGGTGGCCGAGTTGGCCGCCTCGGCCACGCTGGTGTCGTTGGTGCATCCCGGTGATGGCGCCCCGGAGCGCGGTTATGTGCCGTCCAAGGCGTTGGCCGATTTCGTGCGGTGCCGGGATTTGACGTGTCGCTGGCCCGGCTGTGATCGTCCGGCCACCGACTGCGACCTCGACCATACGATTCCTTATGCCGACGGTGGGCCTACCCATGCGTCGAACCTCAAATGTCTGTGTCGCACCCACCATTTGGTGAAAACGTTTTGGGGCTGGGCCGAACAACAACTCGCCGACGGCACGCTGATTGTGACCGCCCCGTCGGGGCACACCTATGTCACCACCCCGGGCAGCGCCCTGCTGTTCCCCAGCCTGTGCGCGCCGACCGGCGAAATCCGCCCACCAACTCCGCGCGCGGCCGACCACTGCGCTGAGCGCACCGCAATAATGCCCACACGCCGGCGCACCCGCGCCCAAGACCGCGCCCACCGCGTCGCCACCGAACGCAGACAAAACCACCAAGCCCGCCAAGCGAACCGTCGAGAATGCGAGGCCGCCTACTTCGGTCCCGCGCCACCGTCCGACGATGATGATCCACCGCCATTCTGATTGCCGGACAACGGTTTACACAGAGGCGACGGCGAGCAGACGCCAGTCGCCGGGCACGAAGTTGTCGTTCTGGTCCCATCGACGGTTCAGTTCGCTTAGCGTGAGCTATGACAACAGCCGATCAGCGCTCAGTCCTGCCCACTTCACGCAAGGTCCTCTGCTTCGTCTACGGCGCTATCGCTGTCGCCGCGCTCATTGCCACGTGGAGTCAGAATGTGGCCTACCTGGACAAGCCCGCCCGATTCCTGATCGAATTCATCAACGCCTCGAAGGTCACACCGGCATCTCGATCGATGAGTGTCGACGCTCTGCTGGTCGCCATCTCTGCAGTGATCCTGATGGTGATCGAGGCCAGAAGGCATGGCGTTAAATACGTTTGGCTCTACGTCGCGGGCGCATTTGTCACCGCGATCAGTGTCATGTTTCCCCTATTTCTGATCGCGCGCGAATTACGCATGGGCACATCCGACGCGCCCCGCCTCAGCACTACCGACACGATCCTGCTGGCAGTCGTCGCCGTTGCGACTGCGGTGTGGACTGTCTGGGTGGATGTGGGGTGAGGCCGTTCTAACGGCCTTCAGGACCAGTTCTCACGTCCTACCCAACTGCGGCTGCGACCGTAGAGCCGTTGGTCCACGGATGGGTCGGAACCATGAGGAATGTTGCGCTGGCCGCGGTCACCGGACTTCTCGTCGCCGCCGTGCCGGTGGTGGCCACGCCGCGAGCCGCCGCCGATATCTCCCTGTATTGCAGGCCGGGATGCTGGGGTGCGATCGCGGCGTCGCTGTCCACTGGAGAGGAGGCCATCCGGCTCAACTACACCACTGCGCAAAAGGCGGAGGACGACGCCGTGTTGTGGTGCGACGTGATCGGCAAGACGAACGACTGCCAGCTGGTCACGTCGGGGCTAGGTTGCCTCTCGATCGCGGAGAGCAGCGACGGCAAGACCCTGGCGGCGCGACAGGCTTTCACCCAAGACGCGGCCGATGCCGCAGCGCTGGACGGCGCGGGACCTGGGTCGACGATCGACCTGAACGGGTGCAGCGGCTGACGTCGATTGGGGGAACCACCGGCCTTCTAGCTGCCCTGATGTGCCATGATGTCCAAGCTGTCAAGACTCAGGGGAGCAGCAGTGGATCTCAATTTTTCGATGGTCACACGACCGGTCGAGCGGCTGATCGCTACAGCGCAGAACGGGCTGGAGGTCTTGCGGCTGGGGGGTTTGGAAACCGGTAGTGTCCCGTCGCCGTCTCAGATCGTCGAGAGCGTGCCAATGTACAAGCTGCGGCGGTATTTCCCGCCGGACAGCCGGCGCGGCCAGTCGCCCCTCGGGCCGCCGGTGCTGATGGTGCACCCGATGATGATGTCGGCCGACATGTGGGACGTCACCCGCGACGAAGGCGCGGTGGGAATCCTGCACGCCCACGGCATCGACCCGTGGGTCATCGACTTCGGCGAACCCGACAAGGTCGAAGGCGGTATGCGCCGCACCCTGGCCGACCACATCGTCGCGCTCAGTCAGGCCATCGACACCGTCAAGGACGTCACCGGCAACGACATCCATCTGGTCGGATATTCGCAGGGTGGCATGTGGTGCTACCAAGTCGCCGCCTACCGGCGTTCGAAAAGCCTGGCCAGCATCGTCACCTTCGGTTCGCCGGTCGACACGCTGGCCGCCCTGCCGATGGGCATCCCGGCCAACTTCGCCGCGCCCGCGGCGAACTTCATGGCCGACCACGTGTTCAGCCGGCTGGCCATCCCCAGCTGGATGGCGCGCACCGGCTTCCAGATGCTCGACCCGCTCAAGACCGCCAAGGCCCGGGTGGACTTCGTCCGCCAGTTGCATGACCGCGAGGCGCTGCTGCCGCGCGAGCAACAGCGCAGGTTCCTCGAGCGCGAAGGCTGGATCGCCTGGTCCGGCCCGGCCATCTCCGAACTGCTCAAACAGTTCATCGCGCACAACCGGATGATGACAGGCGGTTTCGCCGTCAACGGACAGATGGTCACCCTCACCGACATCACCTGCCCGGTGCTGGCCTTCGTCGGCGAGGTTGATGACATCGGGCAGCCGGCCTCGGTGCGCGGCATCCGGCGCGCCGCACCTGACGCCGAAGTCTACGAAAGTCGCATCCGCACAGGACATTTCGGGCTGGTCGTGGGAACCAAGGCGGCGCAACAGAGCTGGCCGACGGTAGCCGAATGGGTGGAGTGGCTTTCCACCGGCGGCGACAAACCCGCCAGCATCGACCTGATGGCCGATCAGCCCGAGGAACACACCGACAGCGGCGTGGCGTTGAGCTCCCGGATAGCACACGGCCTCGGCGAAGCGTCCGAGGCGGCAGTGGGAATTGTGCGCGGCGCGGCCAACACCGTCGTCGCCGCCAACAAGTCGGTGCGCACGCTGGCCGTCGAGACGGCCCGCACCCTGCCCCGACTGGTGCGCCTGGGCCAGATCAACGACCACACCCGGATTTCGCTGGGCCGCATCATCGAAGAACAGGCACACGACGCACCTCAGGGCGAATTCCTGCTGTTCGACGGCCGTGTGCACACCTACGAGGCGGTGAACCGGCGCATCAACAACGTGGTGCGTGGCCTGATCGACGTCGGGGTGCGGCAAGGCGATCGGGTCGGCGTGTTGATGGAAACCCGGCCCAGCGCGCTGGTGGCCATCGCCGCCCTGTCCCGGCTGGGCGCCACCGCGGTGGTGATGCGGCCCGACGCGGATCTGGCCGCATCGGTGCGGCTCGGGGGAGTGACCGAACTGCTCACCGACCCCACCAACCTCGACGCGGTGCTGGCGTCCGACCGCCAGGGGCTGCGCCAGGTGCTGGTGCTCGGTGGCGGGGAGTCGCGGGATCTGCACCTGCCCGAGGACTCCGACGTCATCGACATGGAACAGATCGACCCGGACGCCGTCGAGCTGCCCGGCTGGTATCGGCCCAACCCCGGACTGGCCCGGGACCTGGCGTTCATCGCGTTCACCGCGGCCGGCGGTGAACTGGTGGCCAGGCAGATCACCAACTACCGGTGGGCGGTGTCGGCCTTCGGTACCGCCTCGACGGCCGCCCTGGACCGCCGTGACACCGTCTACTGCCTGACACCGCTGCACCATGAGTCGGCGCTGCTGGTCAGCCTGGGTGGCGCGGTGGTCGGCGGCACCCGCATCGCGCTGTCGCGTGGCCTGGACCGGCACCGATTCGTCCAGGAGGTGCGCCAGTACGGCGTCACCGTGGTGTCCTACACCTGGTCCATGCTCCGCGAGATCGTCGACGATCCCGCGTTCGTGCTGCACGGCAATCATCCGGTGCGGCTGTTCATCGGTTCCGGCATGCCGACCGGCCTGTGGGGACGGGTCGTCGAGGCATTCGCGCCCGCCCATGTCGTCGAGTTCTTCGCCACCACCGACGGGCAGGCGGTGCTGGCCAACGTGTCGGGCGCCAAGGTCGGCAGCAAGGGTCGCCCGCTGCCGGGTGCGGGGCGGATCGAGTTGGGCGCCTACGACGCCGAGCAGGACCTGATCCTGGAGAACGAGCGCGGCTTCGTACAGATCGCCGAACCCATGCAGGTCGGGGTCCTACTCGCGGCCTCCAACGGCCCGATCGATCCGAGCGCGTCGGTCAAACGCGGTGTCTTCGCTGCGGGCGACACCTGGATATCGACGGAGTACCTGTTCTACCGCGACGACGACGGCGACTACTGGCTGGCGGGCCGCCGGGGCTCGGTGGTCCGCACCGCGCGTGGCCTGGTCTACGCCGAGCCGGTCACCGACGCCCTGGGATGCATCACCGGTGTCGACCTCGCGGTGACCTACAACGTGCCGGTGGGGGACCACGAGGTGGCGTTGTCGGCGGTGACGTTGTTGCCTGGGGCCTCGATCACGGCGGCCGACCTCACCGAAGCCTTCGCCAAGCTCCCCATCGGTCAAGGACCCGACATCGTGTGCGTGGTGCGAGAGATGAATCTGAGCGCGACGTTCCGCCCCACCGTCAGTGCGCTACGGGCGGCCGGGATCCCGAAGGCCGGACGCAACGTGTGGTATTTCGATGCCGAGGCGAACGAGTACCGTCGCCTGACCGGCGCGGTCCGTTCCGAGCTGACCGGAGCGCAGTCATGATCGACGATGCACTGCTGCGCATCCTGGTGTGCCCGCAGGACCGGGGCCCACTGGTTTTGGTGGGCTCCGAACTGCTCTACAACCCACGGCTGCGGCGCGCCTACCGCATCGAGGACGGCATCCCGGTGCTGTTGATCGACGAGGCCCGTGACGTCGGCGACGACGAGCACGCCCGGCTCATGGCGCAAGGCCGTCCGGCAGATCCCCGGTGAGGTAGCGCTGCAGATTCGGCGCGATGGTCTGCGCGATCTGCTCGGGCGGTAGCGACGCGAACGGCTCCAATTGCAGGATGTACCGCGCCATCACCACGCCGACCAGTTGCGACGCCACGAATTGGATGCGGATGGTTCCGCTTCCCGGTGGATTGTCCACGCGTGAACCGACTTCGACGGTGATGACGTCTTCGATGAACGTGCGGAACAGGTTGACCTCCGAACCGGCCAGCACCGACCGCAGGGTCGCGATGAACCCGGTGCCCAGATCGGAATCCCACAGCGGCAACAACATCGACGGCAGCCGGTAACCGATTTCGGAGACAGGCACCTCGCGCAACGGACCGATGATGTCCATCGGGTCGATCGGGATATGCACCGCCGCGGCGAACAGCTTTTCCTTGGTGCCGAAATAGTGGTGCACCAACGCCGAATCCACCCCCGCCGCCGCGGCCACTGCCCGAATCGAGGTGTTGCGAATCCCCTTGCTGGCGAACAGCTCTCGCGCACTGGTCAAAATGCGTTCACGGGTGTCGGAGACCCCGGCCGGCCGCCCCCGCCGCCGCCGCGCGCTGGTGGCCGTCACTAGGACGCTCCGTGGCGACCCAGCCCCCGCAAGCGGGAGGTACCCCCGGCGCCCGGCTGTGCCGCGCTTGCGATCGCCACTACGGTGTCCGTCGCCGCAGCGTGGCCGCGGCCAGGCACAGCGCGGCCAGGGCGAAGCCCAACACCACGGCGATGTCGCGCACGGCGATGAAGGTCAGTTCCGGGTTCGCGCCCACCTGCTGCAAGGCCTCCAGTGCGTAGCTGGCCGGCAGCACATTGCTGATCCATTGCAACCAGTGTGGCATCAATGCGCGCGGCACGATGATGCCGGCCAGCAGCAGCTGCGGCACCATCACCAGCGGTATGAACTGCACCGCCTGAAACTCGGTGCGGGCGAACGCACTACACAACAGACCCAGGCCGACCCCGAGCACGGCGTTGACGATGGCGATGACGAACACCCACATCGGGCTGCCCGCGGTGTCGAAACCCAGCAGCCAGAACGACACGATGCAGGCCACAATCGCCTGTGCGGCAGCGGCGACGGAGAAGGCGGTGCCATAGGCGATCAGCAGATCGAGGCGGCGCAGCGGCGTGGTCAAAATGCGCTCCAGCGTTCCGGAGGCCCGCTCACGCTGCATGGTGATCGCCGTGATGATGAACATCACGAAGAGCGGGAACAGGCCCAGCAGAATCAGGCAGGCGTTGTTGAATGGCGAAGGGGTGCCCGGCCGATGTGGAGCATTTTGAAACATGAAGTACATCAACGTGATCACCAGCACCGGAACCGCCAGAATCATCGCTACGCTGCGGTGGTCGGCGACCAACTGGCGCAAGATTCGCGCCGTCGTCGCGGTGTAGCCCTTGAGCCCTAACCGGCTTGGCGCGTGGTGCTGCGCTTGATGATGGACAGAAACGCGTCCTCCAGTGACGTGCATCCGGTGTCCTCTCGTAGTCGGGTCGGCGTGGTGTGGGCGACGAGGTGGCCGTCGCGCATCAGCAGCAGATCACCGCAGTGGTCGGCCTCCTCCATGACGTGGCTGGAGACCAGCAGCGTGGTCCCACCGCGCGCCAGTTCGGTGAACTGCTCCCAAAGATCCACCCGCAACACGGGATCCAGGCCCACCGTGGGCTCGTCGAGCACCAGCAGGTCGGGCTGGCAGACCAGCGCGCACGCCAGCGACACCCGGGTGCGCTGGCCACCGGAAAGATTGCCGCAGAAGGCGGTTCGGTGATCCGTCAGCCCCACCCGTTCGATGGCGGCATCGGCGGCCTGGCTGTCGAACCCGTACAGCGCCGCGAAGTACCGCACGTTGTCGACGATGCGCAGGTCGTTGTAGATGGTCGGGTCCTGCGGCAGGTATCCGACCCGGCGGCGCAGCGGCGCGGATCCGGCGGGGTGGCCCAGCACGGTGACGGTTCCTGAGGTCACGATCTGGGTGCCGACGATGCAGCGGATGAGTGTGGTCTTGCCGCAGCCCGATGGGCCCAGCAGGCCGGTGATACTGCCCGTGCCGATCTGCACCGAAAAGTCGTGCAGAGCTGGGCGTTTGCCGCGGATCACGCGCAGGTGATCGATCTGCACCGCCGGCTCCGCGGAGGCGGTGATTAATTCATCGCGGGATGAACTCATCATGCGATGAATAATCGTCTTGTGCGGCAGGGTTGTCAAGGACGAGATTGTGCGGGGCGGCAGGTATGCCGGGGCTAGTTCAGCCGGTCACCGGTGCCCGGGCGGCGCTGCGGCAGATGTCCGTGCACGCCTTCGGCGTACGCGGTCTCGGCGTGCTGGGTCAGGTCGACACCGGTGGTCTCGTCTTCGGCGCTGACCCGGAAACCCATCAGCCGGTCGATCGCTTTGCCCAGCGCGAACGTCATGGCGAACGCGTAGAACGCGACGACCACAATGGCCAGCCCCTGCTTGCCCAGCTGGCCGAAGCCGCCCCCGTAGAACAGGCCCTGCGGGCCCGCCGTCATGACCGCAGTGGCGAACAGCCCGATCAGCGACACCCCGACCACGCCGCCGACGAAGTGCACGCCCACCACGTCCAGCGAATCGTCATAGTTGAAGCGCAATTTGGCGCCCACCGCGAACGAGCACACGACGCCCGCCGCCAGGCCGACGACCGTCGCACCCAGCGTGTTGACCGTCCCGCAGGACGGGGTGATGGCGACCAGGCCGGCGACCACACCCGATGCCGCACCGAACGTGGTGGGCCGGCCGTCGCGGATCTGTTCGACCGAGAGCCAGCCGAGCATGCCCAGACATCCGGCGACCAGGGTGTTGAGGAAGATGGCCGCGGCTGTTCCGTTGGCGGCCAGCGCGGAACCGGCGTTGAACCCGAACCAGCCGAACCACAGCAACCCGACGCCGACGAACAGCAACGGCAGATTGTGCGGGCGCATCGCGTCCTTCTTGAAGCCGATGCGCGGCCCGAGCACCAGCGCCAGTGCCAGCGCCGAAGAGCCCGACACGATCTCGACGACCAGACCGCCCGCGTAGTCCAGCACCCCTAGCTTGGCCAGCCAGCCGCCGGGCCCCCATACCCAATGCGCGACAATCGAATACACGGCAACGGTCCATACCGGAACGAACACCATCCAGGCGGCGAACTTGGCACGGTCCGCGATCGCGCCGCTGACCAGTGCCGCCGTAATGATCGCGAATGTCAACTGGAAAGTGGCATAGAGCAATTCGGGGACCGTGCCGTGGACGGTGTCGGGAGTGATGCCGAGCATCCCGAAATGTCTGAGGTTGCCGACGAGTCCGTTCATCCCATCCTCGGAGAACGCCATGGTGTAGCCGACCAGCAACCAGGCGACCGTCACCAGCGGGATGGAGATGAAGCTCATCATCATCATGTTGAGCACCCCGGTGGTGCGGACCATGCCGCCGTAGAAGATCGCCAGGCCGGGGGTCATCAGCAAGACCAGTGCGGTGCTGGCCAGCAGCCACGCGGTGGCGGCGGGGTCGATCGCATGCATGAGGTGGGCTCCTTCTCGCGGCCCTGAGGTCACGGGACACCGGGATACTGCCACGTTCGGCCTGCCGGTAGGTTCATTGGGTTAAGAAAAGAGGATTCAGGATCTGATGTGGTCAAGGCTCGAGGACAATTTCGCGAAGGCACGGCTGCGGCCCAGCTGGTAGTCGATCCGGTCGAGGCCGCGCGCCGGCTGCTGGGCGCGACCCTCACCGCGCGGGGCGTGAGCGGGATAGTCGTCGAGGTCGAGGCCTACGGGGGAGTTCCGGACGGTCCGTGGCCGGATGCCGCCGCGCACTCGTACAAGGGTCTGCGCGCCCGCAACTGGGTGATGTTCGGGCCGCCCGGGCGGCTTTATACCTATCGCAGCCACGGCATCCACGTCTGCGCCAACGTCTCCTGCGGTCCGGACGGCACCGCCGCCGCGGTCTTGCTGCGCGCCGCGGCCATCGAGGACGGCACCGATGTGGCCCGCGCCCGTCGCGGCGAGTTGGTGCACACCGCGGCCCTGGCGCGCGGACCGGGCAACCTGTGCTCTGCCATGGGAATCACCATGGACGACAACGGAATTGACCTTTTCGGGCCCGGCAGCCCGGTGACTCTCGAACTGCACGAACCGCTGACCGCGGCGTCCGGCCCGCGGGTCGGCGTCAGCCAGGCCGCCGACCGGCCATGGCGGCTGTGGCTTCCCGGCCGCCCGGAGGTTTCGGCCTACCGTCGCAGCCCCCGCGCGGCGGCGCCGGGCGCCAGCGACTAGCCGAACCGGTCTCGGGTGGGAGGATCTTGGATCATGGGCGACACGATCATCGACGAGCTGGGCTGGCGCGGCCTGATCGCGCAGTCCACCGACCTCGATGCGCTGGCCGACGAGGCCCGGCGCGGGCCCATGACGGTGTACGCCGGCTTCGACCCCACCGCGCCGAGCCTGCATGCCGGGCATCTGGTGCCGCTGCTGGCGTTGCGCCGGTTCCAGCGCGCCGGTCACCGCCCGATCGTGCTCGCCGGCGGAGCCACCGGCATGATCGGCGATCCGCGTGACATCGGCGAGCGCACCCTGAACGAGGCCGACACCGTCGCCGAGTGGACCGAGCGGATCGGCGGACAGCTGCAACGCTTCGTCGACTTCGACGACTCACCCACCGGCGCCGTCGTCGTCAACAACCTGGACTGGACCAGCCCGATGTCGGCGATCGAGTTCCTGCGCGACGTCGGCAAGCACTTCTCGGTCAACGTCATGCTGGACCGCGACACTGTCCGGCGCCGGCTCGAGGGCGACGGCATCTCCTACACCGAATTCAGCTACATGCTCTTGCAGGCCAACGATTACGTGGAATTGCACCGGCGCTACGGCTGCACCCTCCAGATCGGCGGTTCCGATCAGTGGGGCAACATCATCGCCGGGGTCCGGTTGGTGCGCCAGCAGCTCAGCGCCTCGGTCCACGCGCTGACCGTGCCGCTGGTGACCGCCGCCGACGGCACCAAATTCGGCAAGTCCACCGGGGGCGGCAGCCTGTGGCTGGACCCGGCGCTGACCACGCCGTACGCCTGGTACCAGTACTTCTTCAACACCGCCGACGCCGACGTGATCCGGTACCTGCGCTGGTTCACCTTCTTGTCGGCCGACGAACTCGGCGAGCTCGAACAGGCGACGGCCGAGCGGCCCCAGCAACGCGCCGCCCAACGGCGGCTGGCCCGCGAACTGACCGTGCTGGTGCACGGCGAGGCCGCCACCGAGGCCGTCGAGCACGCCAGCCGGGCGCTGTTCGGGCAGGGCGAACTGGACCGCCTCGACGAGGCCACGCTGGCCGCGGCGCTGCGCGAGACGTCGGTCGCCGAGCTCAAACCCGGTGGCCCGGACGGAATCGTCGACCTGCTGGTGGCCAGCGGCCTGTCGGACAGCAAGAAGGCGGCGCGGCGCACCATCGGTGAAGGCGGCGTCTCGGTCAACAACGTCCGCATCGACAGTGACGAATGGGTGCCGCAACCGTCCGACTTCCTGCACGGCAAATGGCTGGTGTTGCGCCGCGGCAAACGCACCGTCGCCGGGGTGGAAAAGCTCTAGCCGGACCGGGGGCAGCACGGCCTTCGCAAAACCCGGGCATGCACAGATCTTTATCTCACCGTGTCCTTCACGTGACCGTGGGCGACCACTGTGGTCACGGTGATTTTCGCGACACGTTTGCGGTCGACCGTCCTGCGGATGCTGGGGGTGATCACCGGCCTGGTGGGGCTCGCGGCCATCCTGTCGGCGCCGATACGCGCCGACATGCTGGGCAACGCCTTCCTGTCGGCCCTGACCAACGCCGGGATCTCCTATACCCAGCCGACCAGCACGATGGCGATGGGACAGTCGGTGTGCCCGATGCTGTTCGCGCCCGGTGGCTCGTTCGACGATGTGACGTCCAAGATGGCCGAGGGCAATGGAATGTCCTACGAGATGGCGGGCAGGTTCACCATCGTCGCGATCGCGACCTACTGTCCGGCGGTGATAGCGCCGCTGCTGGGTAACCGGCTGCAAAGTTAGGCGATGGGCTGCCCGTATTCTCGGCAGCGTGGTCGACGACAGGGAACGGCACCGCGGCGAACGGCGGGCGCGCCCGGCATCCGCTGGCTGGTCGGGTCCGGGCCGTGCGCGGCCGGCCCAGCCGCAGAACGCCGGGCGCCGGGATGCGCAGGCCGACCGCGCGCCGCAGGACGGGCCGCCGATACCGCCCGGCGTGGAAGCCAAGCAGCTGGCGCCCGACATCCGCCGCGAACTGAGCACCCTGGACCGCGCCACCGCCGATGCGGTGGCGCGGCACCTGGTGGCCGCGGGTGAATTGCTCGACGAAGACCCCGAGGCCGCCTTGCGTCACGCCCGCGCGGCGCGGGCCCGGTCCAGCCGGATCGCCACCATTCGGGAAGCGGTCGGCATCGCCGCCTACCACTGCGGCGACTGGTCGCAGGCGCTCGCGGAATTACGCGCCGCCCGCAGGATGGGCAGCAAGTCCCCGTTGCTTGCACTGATCGCCGATTGCGAACGCGGACTTGGCCGTCCGGAGCGGGCCATCGAACTCGCGCGCCGACCGGAGGCTGCCCAACTCAGCGGTGACGACGCCGACGAGTTGCGCATCGTGGCGGCCGGGGCGCGTGCGGACCTGGGTCAACTGGAACAGGCGCTGACCGTGTTGTCCACGCCGCAACTGGATCCGAGCCGCACCGGCACGACGACGGCGCGGCTGTTCTACGCCTACGCGGACACGCTGTTGGCGCTCGGCCGCGACGAGGAAGCGCTGCAATGGTTCCTGCACGCGGCGGCCGCCGACGTCGACGGCGTCACCGACGCCGAAGACCGGGTCAGTGAACTCGGCTGACATGACAGGGCCGAATCACACCAAAACCCTTGCACAGCAACATGACTGCCTGCTGATCGACCTGGACGGAACGGCGTTTCGCGGCCGTCAACCCACCGAGGGCGCGGTGCAGGCACTGGCCGAGGTGCGCGCGCGAGCGTATTTCGTCACCAACAACGCGTCGCGCAGCGCCGACGAGGTCGCCGCTCACCTGACCGACCTGGGCTTCACCGCCACCGCCGAAGACATCGCCACCAGTGCGCAGACTGCGGCCCGGTTGCTGGCCGATCAGGTGCCGCCGGACTCACCGGTGCTGATCGTGGGCACCGAGGCCCTGGCCAACGAGATCACCGCCGTCGGACTGCGCCCGGTGCGCCGCTACGACGACCATCCGGTGGCCGTCATACAGGGTCTGTCGCAGACCATCGGCTGGCCGGAGCTCGCCGAGGCGGCGCTGGCCATCCGGGCCGGCGCGCTGTGGGTGGCGGCCAACGTCGACCTGACGCTGCCCACCGAGCGCGGACTGCTGCCCGGCAATGGATCCTTCGTGGCCGCGCTGCGGGCCGCGACCGGCGGCGAGCCGCAGGTGGCGGGTAAACCGGCGCCCGGACTGCTGCGTGATGCGGCGGCCCGGGGTGATTTCCACGCCCCGCTGGTGATCGGCGATCGGCTGGACACCGACATCGAGGGCGCCAACGCCGCCGAACTGCCCAGCTTGATGGTGCTCACCGGAGTCAATTCGGCACGGGACGCGGTGTACGCCAAGCCCACCCAACGCCCCACGTATATCGGCCACGATCTGCGCTCGCTGCATCAAGACGGCGAGCGGCTCGCGGTCGGATCGCAGCCGGGCTGGCGGGTCGACCTCGCGGACACGGCAATCACCGTCAGCGCCGACGGGCCGGACGACGGGGACGGGCTGTCCATCGTGCGCGCGGTTGCCGATGCGGTGTGGAGTGCAGCGCAGTCCGGCTCCGGCGAGTCCGTGGTGCGCATCGAGGCCGGCGACGACCAGGCGCGGGCCGCACTGCAGCGCTGGTCTTTGGTGCGCACCGACTGATGGGTGACTAGCGTAGGGACGCGATGACTATCGATCCCGATCAGATTCGTGCTGAAATCGACGCTTTACTCGCCCGGCTGCCCCAGCCCGGCGACGGCGAAGATCCGGAGAAGGTGCCGTCGCTTGACGAGCTCGAAGAAATAGCACGCCGTCTTTCCGAGGCGCATGACGTGCTGCTGGCTGCGCTGGAGTCGGCGGAGAAAGGCTGAGTGCGCGGATGTCTCGACGCGCCCGCGTTGACGCCGAGCTGGTCCGGCGCGGTCTGGCCCGGTCCCGTCAGCAGGCCGCGGAGTTGATCGGCGCCGGAAAGGTCAGCATCGACGGCATGCCGGCGCGCAAGCCGGGAACCGCCGTTGCTGTCACCGCTGCCCTGACCGTCGCCGAGGACGGTGAGCGTGGCTGGGTTTCGCGCGGGGCGCACAAACTCATCGGGGCGCTGGACGCCTTCGGGATTTCGGTTGCGGGGCATCGCTGCCTGGATGCCGGCGCGTCGACGGGCGGGTTCACCGAAGTCCTGCTGGATCGCGGGGCCACCGAAGTGGTTGCCGTGGACGTGGGATACGGCCAGCTTGCGTGGTCGCTGCGCAGTGACCCTCGGGTGGTGGTGGTCGAGCGAACGAACGTTCGCGAGCTGACGCCCGAGGCGATCGGCGGGCGGGTCGACCTGGTGGTGGCTGACCTGTCGTTTATTTCGCTGTCCACGGTGTTGCCGGCGCTGGCTGGATGTGCCGCACCGAACGCGGATATCGTTCCCATGGTGAAGCCGCAGTTTGAGGTGGGCAAGGGCCTGGTCGGTGCCGGCGGTGTGGTGCACGACCCGGGCCTGCGCGCCGACGCCGTCCTGGCGGTCGCGACACGCGCGGACGAGCTGGGCTGGCACCCGGTCGACGTCACCGCCAGTCCGCTGCCCGGGCCGTCGGGCAATGTCGAGTACTTTCTGCGGCTGCGCGCCCAGACCGACCGACCGCTCGCCGGGGACGAGCTGGTGACGGCGGTGTGGCGTGCCGTGGAAAGCGGGCCACAGTGAACGAACACGCTCCGCGCACCGTGCTGATGGTGGTCCACACCGGCCGCGACGAGGCCACCGAAACCGCACGACGCGTGCAGAAAGTGCTGGGCGACAACGGCATTGGACTTAGGGTGTTGTCCGCCGAGGCCGTCGACAGAGGACCGCTGCACCTGGCCCCGGACGACATGCGCGCCTTGGGCGTCGAAATCGAGGTGGTCGACGCCGAGCCGCAGGCCGCCGCCGGCTGCGAAGTGGTGCTGGCGCTGGGCGGCGACGGCACCTTCTTGCGGGCCGCCGAACTCGCCCGCAATGCCAACATCCCGGTACTGGGCATCAACCTCGGCCGCATCGGGTTTCTGGCCGAGGCCGAAGCCGAGGCCATTGATCGCGTGCTGGAACACGTTGTCGCACAAGATTATCGGGTGGAAAACCGGTTGACCCTCGACGTGCTGGTGCGGCATGGCGGCGAAATTACCGAACACGGTTGGGCGCTCAACGAAGTCAGCCTGGAAAAGGGTCCCCGGCTCGGCGTGTTGGGGGTGGTCCTCGAGATCGACGGACGCCCGGTATCGGCGTTCGGCTGCGACGGGGTCCTGGTGTCGACCCCCACCGGATCCACCGCTTACGCGTTCTCCGCCGGCGGACCGGTGTTGTGGCCCGACCTCGAGGCAATCCTGGTGGTACCCAACAATGCTCACGCGCTGTTCGGCCGACCCATGGTCACCAGCCCGGACGCCACCATCGCGATCGAGATCGAGGCCGACGGACACGATGCCCTGGTGTTCTGCGACGGCCGCCGCGAAATTTTGATACCGGCCGGCAGCCGACTCGAGGTGAGACGTTGTGACACACCGGTGAAATGGGCCAGGTTGGACAGCGCTCCGTTCACCGACCGATTGGTGCGCAAATTCCGGTTGCCGGTGACCGGGTGGCGCGGGAACTGACCGCCTAGCACAGGTGCTGACTGAATGCTGACTGAAATCCGCATCGAGTCACTCGGTGCCATCAGCTCCGCGGTCGGGGAGTTCGACCGCGGCCTGACCGTACTGACCGGCGAGACCGGTACCGGTAAGACCATGGTGGTCACCGGATTGCACCTGCTCGGCGGTGCCCGCGCGGACGCAACCCGAGTGCGGTCCGGCGCCGAGCGTGCCGTGGTCGAAGGCCGTTTCGCCACAACCGATCTAGACGAAGCCCTGATCGTGAAGCTGGACGAGATGCTGGACGCGTCGGGCGCCGAACGCGACGAGGACGGCAGCGTGATCGCGCTGCGCTCGGTCAACCGGGACGGGCCGTCGCGGGCGTATCTCGGGGGCCGCAGCGTGCCCGCCAAGTCGCTGGGCGACTTCACCGCCGGACTGCTGACCCTGCACGGGCAGAACGACCAGCTGCGACTGATGCGGCCCGAGGAACAATGCGGTGCGCTGGACCGGTTCGCCAAGGCGGGTCCTGCGCTGGAGCGTTACGGCAAACTGCGCGACGCCTGGTTGTCGGCGCGGCGCGACCTGTTGGACCGCCGCAACCGGATGCGCGAACTCGCGCTGGAGGCCGATCGGCTGAACTTCGCGCTCAACGAGATCGACGCCGTGGACCCACAACCCGGCGAGGACGATGCCCTGGTCGCCGAGATCCTGCGGCTTTCCGAACTGGACACGCTGCGCGAAGCCGCCGCCGGGGCCCGCGCCGCCCTGTCCTCGGATGACGCGGAGGGCTTCAGCGCGACCGAGAGTTTGGGAAAGGCAAGGGCCGCACTGGAATCGACCGATGACGCGAAGCTGATGGCGCTGGCCGGCCAGATCGGCGAGGTGCTGACCGTGGTCGTCGATGCGGCCGGTGAATTGGCCGGCTTTCTCGACGAGCTGCCGGTCGATGCCAGCGCGCTGGAAACCAAGCTGGCCCGACAGGCCGAGTTGCGCACCCTGACGCGTAAATACGCCGCGGACATCGACGGCGTGCTCGCCTGGGCACAGGAATCGCGGCAGCGACTGGCCCAACTCGACGTCTCCGAGGAGGGGCTGACCGCGCTGGCGGGCCGGGTCGATCAGCTCGCGGGTGAATTGACCCAGGCCGCAATCGAACTCAGCAACATCCGGCGCAAGGCCGCCAAGCGGCTGGCCAAAGAGGTCACCGCCGAGCTGTCCGGGCTGGCGATGGCCGACGCCCAATTCGGCATCGAGGTGACTGTCGATACGGCGTCGGCGTCCGACGATGCGGCCGCGCTAAAACTGCCCTCCGGCGAACTGGCCCGCGCCGGCGTTGACGGCATCGACCAGGTCGAGTTCGGCTTCGCCGCGCACCGCGGGATGGATCAGCTGCCGCTGGCCAAGAGCGCTTCCGGCGGCGAGCTGTCGCGGGTGATGCTGGCGCTGGAGGTGGTACTGGCCGCCTCCCGTAAAGAGACAGTGGGCACCACCATGGTGTTCGACGAGGTCGACGCGGGCGTGGGCGGCCGGGCCGCGGTGCAGATCGGGCGGCGGCTGGCCCGGCTGGCGCGCACCCACCAGGTCATCGTGGTCACGCACCTGCCGCAGGTGGCGGCCTACGCCGACGTGCACCTGGTGGTGCATGGCGCGGGACCCAAGGGCACCAGCGTGGTGCGACGGGTCGCCGACGACGAGCGGGTGGCCGAGCTGGCGCGGATGCTGGCCGGGCTGGGCGAATCCGACAGCGGCCGCGCGCACGCCCGCGAACTGCTCGACGCGGCGCAGAAGGATGAGATCTAACCGTCGGGAACCTGGGATACAGATGTGACTAATGGGACTCTAGATAACTTATGAGGCTAATGTTACGGCGCGCCTCCCATCGACGCCGACGCATCTTGGACAGAATCGCCCCCATGAAGATGTCAGGCCTGCTCTCCCGAAACCCCGCCCGGCCGGGCCTCGTCGGCACCGCCCGCGTTGACCGGAACATCGACCGATTGCTGCGTAGGGTCTGCCCCGGCGACATCGTGGTGCTCGACGTCCTGGATCTGGACCGCATCACGGCGGACGCCCTGGTGGAAGCCGATATCGCCGCGGTCGTCAACGCGTCTCCGTCGGTATCGGGCCGTTACCCGAATATGGGGCCGGAGGTGCTGGTCAACAACGGGGTGACCCTGATCGACGAGGCCGGACCCGACATCTTCAAGAAGGTCAAGGACGGCGCCAAGATTCGACTGCACGAAGGCGGCGTGTACGCCGGCGACCGCAGGCTGGTCCGCGGCACCGAGCGCACCGACCACGACATCGCCGACCTGATGCGCGAGGCCAAGAGCGGGCTGTCTGCGCACCTGGAGGCGTTCGCCGGCAACACAATCGAGTTCATCAAGAGCGAGAGCCCACTGCTGATCGACGGCATCGGCATCCCCGACGTCGACGTCGACCTGCGCCGCCGGCACGTGGTGATCGTCGCCGACGAGCCCAGCGCCGAGGAAGACCTGAAGTCCCTCAAGCCGTTCATCAAGGAGTATCAGCCGGCCCTGATCGGTGTCGGCACCGGCGCCGACGTCCTGCGCAAGGCGGGCTACCGCCCCCAGGTCATCGTCGGCGACCCCGACCAGATCAGCACCGACGCGCTCAAGTGCGGCGCCCAGGTGGTGTTGCCGGCCGACGCCGACGGGCACGCGCCCGGCCTGGAACGGATCCAGGATCTCGGCGTCGGGGCGATGACGTTCCCGGCCGCGGGCTCGGCGATCGATCTGGCGCTGCTGCTGGCCGACCACCACGGCGCGGCGCTGCTGGTGACGGCCGGCCACACCGCCAACATCGAAACGTTCTTCGACCGCACCCGCGCACACAGCAACCCCTCCACGTTCCTGACCCGGTTGCGGGTCGGCGAGAAGGTGGTGGACGCCAAAGCGGTAGCCACCCTGTACCGCAACCACATTTCGGCGGGTGCCATCGCGCTGCTGGCGCTGACCATGCTGATCGCCGTCATCGTCGCGCTGTGGGTGTCGCGCACCGATGGCGTGGTGCTGCATTGGGTCACCGACTACTGGAATCACTTCTGCCTGGTGGTGCAGAAGTGGGTCACCTAGTTCTGCTGGACGGTGCGTTAAATGATCTCGTTGCGTCAACATGCCTTGTCGCTGGCCGCCGTCTTCCTCGCGCTGGCCGTGGGAGTCGTGCTGGGCTCCGGCTTCTTGTCGGACACCTTGTTGTCCAGCCTGCGTGACGAGAAGAAGGATCTGAACGCCCAGATCAGCGGGCTCAACGACCAGAAGAATGTGCTGAACGAAAAGCTCAGCGCGGCAAACAATTTCGACACTCAACTGGCTGGCCGGATAGTGCATGACGCGCTGGGTGGCAAGTCGGTGGTGGTGTTCCGCACCCCGGACGCGAAAGACGACGACGTCGCAGCGGTGTCGAACTTCATAGGTCAGGCCGGCGGGGCGGTAACCGGGACGGTCTCGCTGACGACTGAGTTCGTCGAGGCCAACTCGGCGGAGAAACTGCAGACGGTGGTGAACTCCTCGGTGCTGCCGGCGGGTCAGCAGCTGAGCACCAAGCTCGTCGACCAGGGTTCGCAGGCCGGTGACCTGATGGGAATCGCCCTGCTGGCCAACCCCAACCCGGCGGCGCCCCCGGTGGACGACGTTCAGCGCAACACCGTGCTGGCGGCGCTGCGGGACACCGGCTTCATCACCTATCAGGCGACCGATCACATGGGCGCGGCGAATGCCGCGCTGATCGTCACGGGCGGTTCGCTACCCGGGGAAGCCGGTAACAAGGGAGTCAGCGTGGCCCGCTTCTCGGCAGCGCTGGCCCCGCACGGGTCGGGCACCCTGTTGGCCGGGCGCGACGGTTCGGCGACCGGTGGCGCGGCGGTGGCGGTCGCGCGCGCCGACGCAGGGATGAATTCGGCGATCAGCACCGTCGACGACGTCGACGCCGCGCCGGGCCGCATCACCGCCGTCCTGGGTCTGCACGACCTGCTCAACGGCGGTCACGCCGGGCAGTACGGCACCGGCCACGGGGCGACGTCAATCACGGTGCCTCAGTAGCGGGCGTGTTAGCCGCGACACAGCGCGGCTGATGTTAGGGTGGGTTTCCGTGGGTCGGCAGGCCCATCTAGTTATTCGCTAGAACAATTTTGACGCCCTGCCCGTCTTCACGGAGGTCGCCTGTGCGAAAGCACCCGCAATCCGCCACCAAGCACCTCTTCGTCAGCGGGGGAGTCGCATCCTCGTTGGGCAAGGGGTTGACCGCCAGCAGCCTTGGACAACTACTGACGGCCCGCGGGTTGTACGTGACGATGCAAAAACTCGATCCGTACCTCAACGTCGACCCGGGCACCATGAACCCGTTCCAGCACGGCGAGGTCTTCGTCACCGAGGACGGCGCCGAAACCGACCTCGACGTCGGACATTACGAGCGGTTCTTGGACCGCGACCTGTCCGGCTCGGCGAATGTCACTACGGGGCAGGTGTATTCGACGGTCATCGCCAAGGAGCGGCGCGGCGAATACCTCGGCGACACCGTTCAGGTGATTCCACACATCACCGACGAGATCAAAGCGCGCATCCTGTCGATGGCCCAACCCGACGCCCAAGGCAACCGTCCGGACGTGGTCATCACCGAGATCGGGGGCACCGTCGGCGACATCGAGTCGCAGCCCTTCCTGGAAGCGGCCCGGCAGGTGCGTCACGACCTGGGCCGTGAAAACGTCTTCTTCCTGCACGTCTCGCTGGTGCCCTACCTGGCCCCGTCCGGCGAACTCAAGACCAAACCCACCCAGCACTCGGTGGCCGCGCTGCGCAGCATCGGTATCACGCCCGACGCACTGATCCTGCGCTGCGACCGAGATGTCCCGGAGGCGCTGAAGAACAAGATCGCGCTGATGTGTGACGTCGACATCGACGGCGTCATCTCCACCCCGGACGCGCCGTCGATCTATGACATCCCGAAAGTGCTGCACCGCGAGGAACTCGACGCCTACGTGGTGCGCCGGCTCAACCTACCGTTCCGCGACGTCGACTGGACCGAATGGGACGACCTGCTGCGCAGGGTTCACGAGCCGCATGAGGTCGTGCGAATCGCCTTGGTGGGCAAATACATTGAGCTCTCCGACGCCTATCTCTCGGTCACCGAGGCGCTGCGTGCCGGCGGATTCAAGCACCACGCCAGGGTGGAGATGGTCTGGGTGCCGTCCGACGACTGTCAGAGCGCGGCCGGCGCCGCAGCGGCGCTGGGCGACGTGCACGGCGTGCTGATCCCCGGCGGGTTCGGCATCCGCGGCATCGAGGGCAAGATCGGTGCCATCCAGTACGCCCGCACCCGTGGGTTGCCGGTGCTGGGCCTGTGTCTCGGCCTGCAATGCATCGTGATCGAGGCGGCGCGTTCCGCCGGTCTGGCCCAGGCCAACTCGGCGGAATTCGACCCGGAGACGCCCGATCCGGTCATCTCCACGATGGCCGATCAGGTCGACATCGTCGCCGGTGAAGCCGACCTGGGTGGCACCATGCGACTGGGCGCCTACCCCGCGGTGCTGGAATCGGATTCGATTGTGGCCCAAGCGTATGGCGCAACGGAGGTGTCTGAGCGGCACCGGCACCGCTACGAGGTCAACAACGCCTACCGCGACAAGATCGCCGAAAGCGGCCTGAGGTTCTCCGGGACATCTCCGGACGGCCATCTGGTGGAATTCGTCGAATACCCGCGGGACGTGCACCCGTTCATGGTCGGCACCCAGGCTCATCCGGAGCTGAAGAGCCGGCCCACCCGGCCACACCCGCTGTTCGTCTCATTCGTCGGCGCGGCCATCGACTACAAGGCGGGTGAACTGCTGCCGGTGGAGATCCCGGAGCAGTCATCGAACGGCATCCAGCACCGGGACAGCGCCGCGCGGCCGATACCTGAGCCCGCGACCCGTGGCTGAACACGTCTTCGAGACGGCGTCATCCGAAACGCTGTACACCGGAAAGATTTTCGCGCTCCGCAGCGACCAGGTACGGATGCGCGGCGGCGAGGTCGTGACTCGCGAGATCGTCGAGCACTACGGGGCGGTCGCCGTAGTCGCGATGGACGACGACGGCAACATCCCGATGATCTACCAGTACCGTCACGCTTTCGGCCGGCGGCTGTGGGAGTTGCCTGCCGGACTGCTCGATGTCGGCGGCGAGGCGGCTCATCTCACCGCGGCTCGCGAGCTGATGGAGGAGGCGGGGCTGAAGGCCGAGTCCTGGGCGGTGCTGGTGGACCTCGACTCCACACCGGGCTTCAGCGACGAGTCGGTACGCGTCTACCTGGCCACCGGCCTGACTCAGGTCGAGCGGCCCGAGGCGCACCACGAAGAAGCCGACCTGACCTTGGCGTGGTATCCGCTCGCCGACGCCGCCCGCAAGGTGCTCAGCGGTGAAATCGTCAATGCCATTGCGGTGGCAGGGATTTTGGCCGCCCAGGCCGTGACGACGGGGTTCGCCCAGCCGCGTCCGGTGGACAGCACGTGGCAGGACAAGCCGTCGGCGTTCGCTGCGCGGAAAGCCGCGCAATGACGACGGTGGCGCTGGACACGCAGTTGCAGGGCTACCTTGACCATCTCACCATCGAGCGCGGCGTCGCCGCGAACACCTTGAGCTCGTATCGCCGCGACCTGCGCCGGTACACCAAGCACTTGTCGGACCGTGGAATTCACGATCTGGCCAAGGTGGGCGAGAACGACGTGAGCGAGTTCCTGGTTGCGCTGCGCCGCGGGGATCCCGACACCGGGACGGCGGCACTGTCCGCGGTGTCGGCGGCGCGCGCGCTGATCGCGGTGCGCGGCCTGCATCGGTTCGCCGCCGCCGAAGGGCTGGCCGAACTCGACGTGGCGCGCGCGGTCCGCCCGCCGACCCCGGGGCGTCGGCTGCCCAAAAGCCTGACCATCGACCAGGTTCTGGCGCTACTGGAGGGCGCCGGCGGAGAAAGCCCGGCCGATGGCCCGCTCACCCTGCGTAACCGGGCGCTGCTGGAACTGCTGTACTCCACCGGCGCACGCATCTCGGAAGCCGTCGGGCTCGACGTCGACGACGTCGACACGCACGCCCGGTCGGTGCTGTTGCGCGGCAAGGGCGGTAAGCAGCGGTTGGTGCCGATCGGGCGCCCAGCCGTGGCCGCGCTGGACGCGTATCTGGTGCGGGGCCGTCCGGAGTTGGCGCGCCGCGGGCGCGGAACACCGGGCATCTTCCTCAATGTGCGCGGCGGCCGGTTGTCGCGGCAGAGCGCCTGGCAAGTCTTGCAGGACGCGGCCGAGCGCGCCGGCATCAGCTCGGGGGTGTCGCCGCACATGCTGCGGCATTCCTTCGCCACCCACCTGCTCGAGGGCGGCGCCGACGTGCGAGTCGTGCAGGAGTTGCTGGGACACGCCTCGGTGACGACGACGCAGATCTACACCATGGTCACCGTGCACGCGCTGCGCGAGGTATGGGCCGAGGCGCATCCGCGGGCGCAGTAGTTTTAGCCGCCTGGGTCAGCCCAGGTAGTCGGACTCCAGCACCAGGTCGGAGACCAGCGTCTGGTACTCGAGATGCGCCTTGTGCTCGACGGTGTTGAATAGCTTGCCGTGTTGGCGGTGCATGTAGTCGCGGTACTTCGGCGCACCCGGCACCCGGACGTTGTCGGCGACCACGATGGAGCCCGGATGCAGCCAGCCGCGATCCAAGATGCTCTGCAGGTCGTCCAGGTAGGCATCCTTGTCGTGATCGAGGAACACGAAATCGAGTGTGCCGGCGGCAAACCCGTGCTGGTTTGCCAGCGCATCCAGGGTGCGCCCGCCGTCACCGATGGTGCCGACCACGCACGTCACCCGGTCGGCGACGCCGGCATGGGCCCAAATCTGGCGGGCGTTGGCCGCGTTGGCCTCGGCGAGTTCGACCGAGAACACTTTGGCCTTGGGGGCGGCCCTGGCGATGCGCAACGCGCCGTAGCCGACGTAGGTGCCCAGTTCGAGGGCGAGCGTGGGGTCGGCGCGCCGCACCGCGGCGTCCAGCAGTGCCCCTTTCTCGTCGCCGACGTTGATCAGCAGTGATTTTTCGTAGGCGAACTTGTCGATGGTGGCCAGCACGTCGTCGATGTCGCCGGCCCGGGCGTTCTGCAGCACGTATTCGACGGCGGCCGCTTCGCGCCCGTCACCTATCTGGCCGGTGGTGGTGATGTTCTTATTGCCGACGGCCATGCGCCAGACCGACCAACGCAGCAGAGGGATCCGTCGCTTGAGATTCATAGTCGACACGATAGGCGGGTGGCGGTGCCGGCCGTCCGGCGTGTCGGCGGCGGCTGGGGCCCTGTCCGGGGCGGTACCGGTAGGTCATTCGGCTAACTCGCTAGCGCCGGTGCTAGCGCGTTTCGGAAGGCGGAACACCTCCGAAAATTGGTGCTGCTGTGACTGAAGTGAAAAGGCGGTCGGAATGTGCGTTCTACCACCGAATTTTGCCCATATTGGCTGGTTAATTGCCTGCGGGTCGCCGGGTTTCGCGCGGTGAACCCGTTAGACTTTCCGACGATGTTCACCTCCCGAACACCCCCGCCATGACTGAGCAGCCGGACAGCGGCGTCGAGCTCGGTCTGACCGGGCGGCCGCCGCGGGCGATCCCGGAGCCGCAGCCGCGCACCTCGCACGGCCCGGCCAAAGTCGTCGCCATGTGCAACCAGAAGGGCGGCGTCGGGAAAACCACGTCCACCATCAACTTGGGTGCCGCGCTCGCCGAATACGGCCGCCGGGTGCTGCTGGTGGACATGGATCCGCAGGGTGCGCTCTCCGCGGGCCTAGGCGTCCCGCACTACGAGCTGGAAAAGACCATCCACAACGTTTTGGTCGAGCCGCGGGTGTCAATCGACGATGTGCTGCTGCAGACCCGGGTCAGGCACATGGATCTGGTGCCCAGCAACATCGACTTGTCCGCCGCCGAGATCCAGCTGGTCAACGAGGTGGGACGAGAGCAGACGCTGGGCCGTGCGCTGCACCCCGTGCTGGATCGCTACGACTATGTGCTGATCGACTGCCAGCCGTCGCTGGGTTTGCTCACCGTCAACGGCCTGGCCTGCTCCGACGGTGTGGTGATCCCCACCGAGTGCGAGTACTTCTCGCTGCGCGGCCTGGCGCTGCTGACCGACACCGTCGACAAGGTGCGCGACCGGCTCAACCCGAAACTCGAAATCAGCGGGATCCTGCTCACCCGGTACGACCCCCGCACGGTCAACTCGCGCGAAGTGATGGCCCGGGTGGTGGAGCGGTTCGGTGACCTGGTGTTCGACACCGTCATCACCCGAACCGTGCGCTTCCCGGAGACCAGCGTGGCCGGCGAACCCATCACCACCTGGGCGCCGCGGTCCACCGGGGCCATCGCCTACCGGGCGCTGGCCCGCGAATTCATCGACCGATTCGGCGCGTGAAAGAAACCGTAAACGGTGCGGCGCCACAGCAGAACGGCTACGGAGCTGGCTTCCAAGTCCGCCTGACCAATTTCGAGGGTCCGTTCGATCTGCTGCTGCAACTGATCTTCGCCCATCGTCTCGACGTGACCGAGGTGGCGCTGCACCAGGTCACCGACGATTTCATCGCCTACACCCGCGAAATCGGTCCGCAGCTCGAGCTGGAGGAAACCACGGCGTTCCTGGTGGTCGCCGCGACGCTGCTGGACTTGAAAGCCGCGCGGCTGCTGCCGGCCGGACAGGTCGACGACGATGAGGACCTGGCGCTGCTGGAGGTGCGCGATCTGCTGTTCGCCCGGCTGCTGCAATACCGCGCGTTCAAGCACGTCGCCGAGATGTTCGCCGAACTGGAGGCCACCGCGCTGCGCAGCTATCCGCGCTCGGTGTCGCTGGAGGATCGGTTCACCGAACTGCTGCCCGAGGTGATGCTCGGCGTCGACGCCGAACGCTTCGCCCAGATCGCCGCCATTGCTTTCAGCCCACGGCCGGTCCCGACGGTGTCGGTCGGGCACCTGCATCAGGTCCAGGTCTCGGTTCCCGAGCAGGCCAAGAAGCTGCTGGCGTTCCTGGAAGCGCGGGGCACCGGCGCGTGGGCGACGTTCTCCGAGCTGGTCGCCGACTGTGAGGCGTCGATGGAGGTGGTGGGTCGCTTCCTGGCGCTGCTCGAACTGTATCGGTCCCGGGCGGTAGCATTCGACCAGTCAGAGCCGCTTGGCGTGCTCCAAATCTCGTGGACCGGGGAACGTCCGGTCAGTGAAGCCTTGGTAGAAGTGCGGGACGAATAGATGACTGAAGACATGCCGGATGTCGATCTCGCCTCCGACATCGCAGGCATCCCCGACATCGCCGAAGTCGCGCCGATGGACTCCGAGGAACTCGGCTCGGTGCTGGAGGCGCTGCTGCTGGTGGTTGACACCCCGGTCACGGCCGAGGCGCTGGCGTCCGCCACCCAACAACCGGTGTACCGGATCGCCACCAAGTTGCGGGAGATGGCCGAGCAATTCACCGAACGCGACAGCGGCATCGATTTGCGGCAAAACAGCGAGGGCTGGCGGATGTACACCCGCGCCCGCTTCGCCCCCTACGTGGAGAAGCTGTTGCTGGACGGCGCGCGGTCCAAGCTCACCCGGGCCGCGCTGGAAACGCTGGCTGTGGTCGCCTACCGCCAGCCGGTGACACGCGCCCGGGTCAGCGCGGTTCGCGGCGTCAACGTCGATGCCGTGATGCGCACGCTGTTGGCGCGCGGACTGATCACCGAAGCCGGAACCGACGAGGACACCGGCGCGGCGACGTTCGCCACCACCGACCTGTTCCTGGAGCGGCTGGGGTTGACCTCGCTGGCCGACCTGCCCGATATCGCGCCGCTGCTCCCGGACGTGGACACGATCGAGGACCTCAGCGAATCCTTGGACAGCGAACCACGTTTCGTCAAACTCTCGGGCGGCCAATCACCCGATCAGGCGCTGTCGTTCGACGTGGACCAGGATTGATGGAAGAAGCGCAGGGGATCCGGCTGCAAAAAGTATTGTCCCAGGCCGGAATTGCGTCGCGGCGAGCCGCCGAAAAGATGATCATCGACGGCCGCGTCGAGGTGGACGGGCAGGTGGTGACCGAACTGGGCACCCGCGTCGACCCGGACTCCTCGGTGATCCGCGTCGACGGGGCCCGCGTGGCCCTCGACGACTCGCAGGTATACCTGGCCCTGAACAAGCCGCGCGGCGTGCATTCGACCATGTCGGACGACCGCGGCCGGCCGTGCATCGGTGATCTGGTCGAGCGCAAAGTCCGCGGCAACAAGAACCTGTTCCACGTCGGGCGATTGGACGCCGACACAGAAGGGCTGATCCTGCTGACCAACGACGGCGAACTCGCGCACCGGCTGATGCATCCTTCCCATGAGGTGCCCAAGACGTATCTGGCGACGGTGACTGGATCGGTGCCCCGAGGTCTGGGCAAGAAGCTGCGCGCCGGGATCGAGTTGGACGACGGAGTGGCCAAAGTCGACGAGTTCGCGGTGGTGGATGCCATTCCCGGCAAGACGCTGGTGCGGGTGACGCTGCACGAAGGCCGCAATCGCATTGTGCGCCGGCTGCTGGCGGCCGCCGGATTTCCGGTGGAGTCGTTGGTGCGCACCGACATCGGCCCGGTCTCGCTGGGAAAGCAGCGGCCGGGCACCATTCGCGCCCTGGCTCACCACGAGGTCGGCCAGCTGTATCAAGCGGTGGGCCTGTGAGCGATATCGTGGTGGCCATCGACGGCCCGGCGGGAACCGGAAAGTCATCGGTGTCAAAGGGATTGGCGAGGGCACTGGAGGCTCGCTACCTGGACACCGGCGGAATGTACCGAATGGTGACACTGGCCGTATTACGCGCCGATATCGACCCGTCCGACGCTGCGGCCGTCGCGCGGATGGCCGAAACGGTGCACATGTCGGTGGACTATCATCCCGACGGCGACCGGTATTTTCTTGACGGCGAAGACGTCTCGGCGGAGATCCGTGGCGACCGGGTCACCGGTGCGGTATCGGCGGTGTCCTCGGTTCCCGCCGTGCGTACCCGGCTGGTCGGCCTGCAGCGCGAAATGGCCGACGGGCCCGGCAGTGTGGTCGTCGAGGGCCGCGACATCGGCACCGTCGTCCTTCCCGACGCGCCCGTGAAGATCTTCCTGACCGCGTCGGCCGAGACAAGGGCGCGGCGGCGCAATGATCAGAATGTGGCCGCCGGTCTGGCCGACGACTACGAGGCGGTGCTGGCCGACGTCCGCCGGCGCGACCACCTGGATTCCACTCGGCCGGTGTCGCCGCTGCGGGCGGCGCCGGATGCGGTCGTCGTCGACACCAGCGAAATGACCGAGCCGCAGGTGATTTCCCACTTGCGGGACTTGGTCAAACAGCGAAGCGGAGCGGTGCGGTGACTCAAGACGGCACGTGGAGCGACGAAAGCGACTGGGATTCCGTCGAATTCGGTTTGGACGAAAATGAGGAAGCCGGCCCGGCGCCGGTGGTGGCGGTGGTCGGCAGACCCAATGTCGGCAAGTCGACACTGGTCAACCGGATCCTGGGCCGACGCGAAGCGGTGGTACAGGACATCCCCGGCGTCACCCGCGACCGGGTGTCCTACGACGCGTTGTGGACTGGGCGCCGATTCGTCGTGCAGGACACCGGGGGATGGGAGCCAGACGCCAAGGGGCTGCAGCAACTGGTGGCCGAGCAGGCATCGGTGGCCATGCGCACCGCCGATGCGGTGATCCTGGTGGTCGACGCTCTGGTCGGCGCCACCACGGCCGACGAGGCCGCCGCCCGGATCCTGCTACGGTCTGGCAAGCCAGTCTTTTTGGCCGCCAACAAGGTTGACAGCGACAAGGCCGAGGCGGACGCCGCGATGTTGTGGTCGCTGGGGCTTGGCGAGCCGCACGCGATCAGCGCGATACACGGCCGCGGCGTGGCGGATCTGCTCGATCAGGTGCTGGCCGCATTGCCCGAGGTGTCTGAAGTGGCGCCCACAGCGGGCGGTCCGCGGCGGGTGGCGTTGGTCGGCAAGCCGAACGTGGGCAAGAGCTCACTGCTGAACAAGCTTGCCGGCGATCAGCGCTCGGTGGTGCACGACGTCGCCGGGACGACGGTCGACCCGGTGGACTCGCTGATCGAGCTGGGCGACAAGGTGTGGCGGTTCGTCGACACCGCGGGTCTGCGGCGCAAGGTCGGCCAGGCCAGTGGGCACGAGTTCTACGCCTCGGTGCGCACGCACTCGGCCATCGATGCGGCCGAGGTGGTGATCGTGCTGATCGATGGATCGGAACCGCTCACCGAACAAGACCAGCGGGTGCTGTCGATGGTGATCGAAGCCGGCCGGGCCCTGGTGCTGGCCTTCAACAAGTGGGACCTGGTCGACGAGGACCGGCGCGAGCTGCTGGAACGTGAGATCGACCGGGAACTGGTGCAGTTGCGGTGGGCGCCGCGGGTCAACATCTCCGCTAAAACCGGGCGCGCGGTGCAAAAGCTGGTGCCCGCCATGGAGACGGCGCTGGCGTCCTGGGATGCCCGGATCGCGACCGGGCCGCTGAATTCCTGGCTGAAAGAGGTGGTGGCGGCCACGCCGCCGCCGGTGCGCGGCGGTAAGCAGCCGCGCATCCTGTTCGCCACCCAGGCCACCGCCCGGCCTCCGACGTTCGTGCTGTTCACCACGGGCTTTCTAGAGGCCGGCTACCGGCGCTTCCTGGAACGCCGGCTGCGCGAGACCTTCGGGTTCGAGGGGTCGCCGATCCGGATCAACGTGCGGGTGCGCGAGAAGAGGGGAGGCAGGCGGCGCTGAGCGGGGGTTGTCCGGGACGCTTCGGTCTCTCCGGGAATGTTCCCCGTCTCTCCGGAACCATTTGGTGACTCTCGACTCCGCTAGCGCAGTTGGAAATCACCCAATGCTTCCCGAGCTACCACTGAGATCTTTCCGAACTGGCCGCGGCCTGCCGATCTGCACCGAGAAGGTGGACGCTTGCTTCGAGAATGCCCGCGACGCGAAGACTCGCAGTTCAGCGAGGTAGTGACGGGCCGCGGGTGGGTCTGCGGTAGGCTTTCGACCTGCTGCCGGTGGACGCACCGGCGCGCGGGCTGTGGCGCAGTTTGGTAGCGCACTTGACTGGGGGTCAAGTGGTCGCAGGTTCAAATCCTGTCAGCCCGACCAGAGTTTACGCAGCTCAGACACTGTTTCCGTGTCGAGTCAGTAAACCATGTGTGATCGGTGTGCGATCAGGCCAGACTTTGGGCGCGTGCCCGGTGGAGACTTTGGGCGGGTATGGCCAGCCGGGCGACGTCCGACGACTCAGGAACGGCGACAAATCACCCGGTTGAAACGACAAATCACCCTGGGTGAAACGACAGATCACCCGGCCAGAGGGGAGCAAATGGTCCCGGGCCTGGCGTTGACGTCGTCGTAATGCAGTTCGCCAACATGAACAGGAGACCCCCGATGTCCGCCCTCCCCACCAAGCCCGAAGACATGGTCGCGGCGTTGGTTGAGCGATTCAATTCCGGCAAGGTCGACGAGCTGTTGCCCTTGTACGAGCCGGAGGTCATGCTCGTCAAGCCTGACGGGCGACCCGTCACCGGTCTCGCCGAGATGGCTGCCGATCTTGAGTACTTGGTCAGTTTCGGACTGCCGCTGAAGGCCAAAACGCGCCACGTGTTCACGAACGACAACATCGCGTTGATCATTCTGGACTGGGCAATTGACGGCACAGGTCCCGACGGCAAGCAGGTGCACTTCCATGGCTCGGCGAGCGATGTCCTGCGCCGCGGCACGGACGGAATCTGGCGCTACGTGATCGACAACAACCAGGGGACTGCCGTGCGGCAGCCCGCCTGACACGACGGAGGAACGCCCCGGCTCCGGTCGGGGCGTTTTCTGTATGCACTCATCCCGGCTTGCGGAACCCACGCAGCTCAGACAGTGTTTTAGTGTCAAGTCAGCAAGCCATGTGTGATCGGTGTGCGATCAGGCGAGCGCTCGGCGGGTCGCCCGCTGCGATCACACACGCGCTCACACGTCCCGACCCGCCAGCAGCGATTCTGAGCGCTGGGAATGACGCGCTGGCGGGCGTGACGCGCGGCACACGCTGCACCATTCGCATGAGTCCGCCCGGCGCGGCAGCGCATAACTGCCGGACAAGGCTCTTAGTGTGCGTCGTATGAACGAACCGACCGGCGGCGGCGGTTGGCGAGCACGGCTGGCCAGGGTCGTTGCGCGTTCGTGGTGGGCAGCGGCAGCGCTTGTGCTCGCTGGCGTTGTCGTGACGTTGGGCGTCATAGACCTAGCTCTCACGGTTGCAGTCGGCCACGAACACCTGCACATGCAGTGGGGTACGCCGTTGAAGCCTTCGCAGCGGTTGGCACCGTGGGAGCACTAGTCGTCGCCTTATGGGTGTTCTTCCACAATGAGCGCGTCCGGCGCAGCGAGGAGAGGCGCGAACAGGCCGAACTCATAACCGGATGGCTCATGGAACACGTCACGAGCAAGTACGAGAAGGAAGTCAACCACTACGTGTATGTGGCGTTAGGCAACGCCTCAGAGGTCGTCGTATACGACCTGCTCGTGGTGGTCACCTGTAAGCGAGCGGATACGCCCCATAAAGCGCGGGACGAAATGGGCAGTATCGTCGATACCGAACCGCATGAATTTGAGCCGGCCAGAGATCGCCTTGCACGCACCCGGTTGAGCGTCCTGCGAAACGGTCAATGGAAAGTGCTGGTCCCGCTTTCGCATTCGTCGGTGACAGCCGACGATCTCGACATCTTTTTTCGTGACCACCGAGGGGTGTACTGGCGTCGCAGCATCCGTGGCAGTTTGGTTGTGATTCCGATATCGCGTGCTGAGGCCGACCGTGACCCCGATGCCGTAGTGCGCGCCGCCGAACGCCAACTCGGCGTGTCCGAGGCGCCTGTGAAAACCGACATTCGATACCTCAGACATGTCGACTGGCGGCCCACGTAGTGATCATCTCAGCGACCAACCCTGAGAGTGATTCATTCGAATCACTTGACTTCGCGGCAGACCACATCCAACGCACGAGCCAGCGCACGCGCCTCGGATGAGGTGAGATAGTCGGTCGCGCCGAAACCGGCGACGCGCACCAGGCGTTCCTCGCCGCCGTCGTAGGGCCCGATGAACGGGGCCACGCTGATGCTGCTGTTCGGTGGGGGTCTGTCAACAGTGGTCTCCATACGAGCAAGTGTTGTCCGATTGCTGTTGTAACACAAGGAAATTCCGCTAATCAGCCGCAAATTCTAGTAATCGAAAGCCGATTCCGAAATTGGGAATCTAGGTCCAAAACGGCGCGGCGACACACAACTGCTGGCCCACTACTGCGTCCGGCGCGGGCAACGCAAATGCACCTGTGGCGGGCCGTGGCCTCAGGAGAAAAAGCCCCGGCCCGCCCGGTGCTCAAACCGCACCCCGGGCGGGTGTCGACGAGGGGGGAAAGGAAGCCCCAGCACCCACCCGTTGCGCGGGAGTTTTATGCGGCGCTAGACACCCCGCCGCTGAGCGCCGCCCAGCAGCGACGGTTACTGGTGCCGTCTCGGTGGTAGTGGCGGTCGTCGACGGCGAAGAAAATTGCCCCGCGGCCGCATCGTTGTCCGCCCGGTCTGGTCGTCGATCACCGCGAGTGTCGGGTTGTGTTGCTCGACAGTCTCGTACAGGTCGGCGAGGTTGATTTCGGTGTTCACCGATTGTGTGGGCCGCTTGTAGTGGAATCGTTCGCGTATCCATTCATGCGGTGTGTGGAAGGTGAGTAGTCTGCCGACGATTCCGTTTTCGTCGTCCTCGAAGTCGATGTAGAGCACCGAATTGCCTTGTCGCAGTTCGTGATATGCGGTAGAGATTGCAAGCCAGGTTTTGCCTGCCTCGGATTCGCTGGCCACGCTGTGCATTTTGCGCGGATAGAACAGTCCGATGCCGTCGCGGCGAGCGCCGACTGCCGGCTGCGGCGGCGACCATTGACCGGACAGGATCGGCCCGAGATCAATCGAGCGCCAGGAGCGGCTGGGTTCGATCAGCATAGGTCCGCCTTGCTGACGCCGAGGCCGGAGGCGATGGTGGCGAGGGTTTGGTTTTCCCCGTCCCGTTGGATGTAGCCGTTGGTGATGCATGCGTTCCAAAGTGCGTCCCGCACTTCGTGGATGGTGAGTTCGCCGCTGGCGACGGGTCCGCGCATCTTGTGTGCGGCCCAGTTCAATGCGTTGTTGGTGACGCCTTCTGTTTGTTTGGAGACGTGCTCGGCGACGCCGCGCAGCCGGGCGTGGGCATCGCCGCGAGTGTCGCTTTTCACCCGCCAGCCGTGCGGGTTGCCGACCGGCTTGAGGAACACGCTTCGCGCGTGATCGGCTGCATTGACGTTGCCGATGAAATCCTGCGACGGATCAGGCCACGGCCTGGTTGCGCCGAAGTCTGCCTCGCCGGGTGTTACCGGCGCGTCGCGGTGGCAGCCGCTGCGATGGCCTTGCCGCGCAACATAGAAGCCGCAGCCGGTGCAGCGACCCGGTCCCGTGGGTGGCTTGAAGTGGGTTCCCTGGCTGGCTTGTCTGCCAGGTGCTGCTGCATCGTCCTCCATGGTTGGTTTTCTCCGTTGTTGCTCGGTCCGTCACCTTCACTGGGGTGCGGGCCGAGCGTTTTTAGTTGTGGGAGTTCGGCTGGCGGCTCACAGCTTGCCGTTGGGGGTGATCGGGCGCAGCACTTGGGGCAGCTCGTCGGCGTCGATGCGCACCGCGGATGTGCGGCCCACTTTGAACGCGGGCAGCACACCATCCGAGATGAGCTGCCGCACAGTGCGTTTAGAGACACCCAGCTCGTCGGCTGCGGTGTCGAGGCTGATTTTCTTACCCATCGTGGTGCTCCTGAAATTTTGTCGTGCCGATATGAAAGACCAAAAGCACCACGGGTGTTGGGGCGGCATTCCTGGGCACGTATTGCCCGGACGTCTTTTCGGTGTCGCCCCCCGGTCGTGCGACCCGTGGGTCTGCATTTCAAGGATTGTCGACGACGGGTGTACCACCGCGCGGCCAATGTCCGCAAGCGCCGAGAAATGACTGCCGCGGCAAGGAATTACGTGAATGCCAGCCTATGCCAGCCAGTGCCAGGCTATGCCACGCAAATCCCGGTTTTTATGTGTTGCAAACTTTTTCCTAGACACACCTATGAAACGCAAAAGACAGCCCACAGCGCAGGAGGAACCAGCAGCGGGCGATGAATCAGTTGGTGGGCTGCTCGGCTGTTGTGGCTAGTGCCGACAGCGCGGCGGCGACCTCACGGTCACGGCCGCTCACGATGGCCTGATAGGTGAGTGACGCTTTCACCGTCGAATGACCCAACCGACCCATCGTCTCCACCAAGTTGCCGACACGGGCGGTCTGAGTGCCGGCGAAATGCCTTAAGTCGTGAATGCGCACACCCTCGCGCCCAACAGTTTTCAGTGCTGGCGCGAAATGCTTGGCGAACACAGAGTCATTGAGGTGACAGCCGTCGCGCAGCGCCGGGAAAAGCAGCGCATCAGGCTTTTTGCCCACAAAGGTTTCCAGGTGGTGTTTGAGGTCGGCGCGGATGTGCGGCGGTACCACCACCGCGCGGGCCTTACCCGACTTGGGTGTGTCGATGCGGCAGCCGGAGCCCCTCGGGCTCCCCGGCTTGAGGCCGCCACGGTGGGTGACGGTCCGCGATACGAGGATGACTTCGCAGGTGTCGTCAACATCTTTGCGGCGCAGCTCGATAGCCTCGCCCCAACGCAGCCCCAGCCAAGCCGACACCAGCACGAAACAACGCAGACGTTCCGGGCGGATCGCGTCGGCCACTCGCGCGATCTCGCCGACCGACAGGATGACCGGCTCACGCTTGCGGCTCGGGTTCATGGCGCGCGGGATCATGCACGGGTTGGCCGGTATCAGTTGATCGGCGACCGCGGTCGACATGATGGCGTGCAGCAAGCCGTAGGCGTGGCTGTTGCGTCGTGGTGTGTCGTTGCCCAGCGCTGAGTACCAGCCGCGCACCAGGTCGCTGCTGATGTTTTTCAGCGGCACCTTGCCCAAGGTGTCGGCGAGCAGCCTGCTCTTGATGCGTTTGTACTCGATCCGGGTGGTCGGCTTGACGGTGCGCTGCTCGATCCAGCGGTCGGCGTATTCGTTGAGGGTGATCACGTCAGCTTTGCGCTGCCCGACGCGATGCTTCGGCGAGGTCCAGATTTGTTGATCGATGAGCCGGCGCTCGTCACCCAGCCAGCGTTCGGCATCCATGCGGGTCGCAAACGTGCTGGGCGCGTAGTGGCGTGCCAGGTCGGGCCCGATGTATGAGGCTTGGTAACGCTTGGACGACGGGAGTCGTCGTATCCAGCCCCAGCCGCGGCGTCCCTGTTTGCCTGCCATTCTTGTCAGCTTTTCGTGCGATCTGTGTGCGATCTGTAGGCCAATAGTGACACTCGCTGACACTTGTGGGCAAGGGTCGGATTCCCGTGTTTAGCAGCTAGAAGCCATTTTTGCTGTCCACAGCATACGAGCGCATTCTGCGAGATGGCAAATTCAAATCCTGTCAGCCCATCACAGGCCAGAGAATGTATTCGGGCTCACCGACCATTCGGGTTCACCGTGCCTGCACCGGGGCATCGCATTGCCCCCGCAGGGACAATGAAACAGCGGTAAAACCAATACGCGCTTTCAGTCACCACCTAAGTCGCGGGCGTTCGAGATACGATCTGGCTCAAGCGAATACCGCTTCTTACGCTAGAAGCCTCGTTAGTCTCCGGTGCGCTCGAACCTTAGGTTGAAGTTTTGTGTTCCAGCGCATGGGCCGCTGGATACTGTTTCTTGTCCTTGGCCCGCGAGTACCTCAATCGGGTCGGATGTCGGCTGCGGTAGATCCAGCTCGGCGCTTCGGTCAATCCGGACTCGGGGACCGGTAGCACTTCCGCATGAAACGGGAGCGTTGTAGTGAAGAATCCATTGGCCGTCGGCAAATACGAACGGTTCTGCTGATCTGGACTCATAGAAATAGCTCATGCAACGTTCGCCGGTGCGCAGGCAGCGGGTCTGTACAAATCCCAGCACGTCGTGCGAGCCGGCAGCTGCGCTGTGGGTGTAGCGGTACTGACCGCGGAATCCTGCCGCCGGCGAAGGCTTCCGCGGCGGCAGTGCGGCGGCGTCACCAATGCTGGCGATGTCGACGTCACCGGTTCGTGTCAGGTTGACGGTGCGAGATGTGTTGCAGTTGTTGGCGTCGGTGACCTCGTATTGGCCGGTGAAGGTGCCGTTTTGCCGCGGTTGTAGTGACACGGTTTCCCACACCTCAGGCGCAAGTCCTTGTTCGCAGCCTGCCTTCATTCCCTTCGAGATGGCAGGAGATGTGCTGAGGGCGGTGCCGACTGAGAGCCACTGACCACCGATGTCATCGAAAATAAGGGTGCGGTTGATGTTTGGGCCGGTTTTTGCTTTGGCTACGGCCACACAGCCGGTGGGAGTGCATGCAGAACGAATTTCGAGGATGCCTTGGGCGGCATCGGGGTTAAGGCCTTTGCTGCTGCCTAGTTCGATCTCAGGTCCGTAATCTGCTGTGTAGTAACCGGTGAGAGGTCCGGTGTTTCTCGTTGGTTGCGCCAGCGATGTATCGTGGGTCGCCTCAAGCCCAGCTGCAGAAGTTTGTTCTACCCAGGGGCGCAAGGCGACGACTGCGACGACGATGGCAGCTAGGGCGGTGGCTGCGACGGCCAGTATCAGGCGTTTATGTAGTGCCCGTCCTGATGCGCTCACTGTCTCTGCGCGGGACTGATTGTCGCCCGCTTCGGCAGCAGCTCGCGGGGCAACCGGTGCCGGTTGGGTTGGTGCTGCGGCCAGCACGGCAGCAACCGGTGATGTGTTCTGCTCGACGAGTGCGCGTGCGAAATCCGAACTTCGTGCGTACCGGTCGTCAGGTTTCTTGGATAGCGCGGTGGCTAAGGGTGGGTCGAATTTGACTAGGCTGTCGCGGATATCTGAGAGCTTTGGCGGTGCTGCGTTGAGGTGACGGCTGATCACCACCGCCGGGTTGGAATGGGGGTAGGGCTGTCTCCCTGTCAGCAGGTGGTAGACGGTGGCGGCTAGGGCGTACTGGTCAGCGCGGCCATCGAGGTTCTCACCCATCAATTGTTCTGGTGCGGCGTAGGCGACGGTCCCGACCGCCATGTTGGTGGCGGTAAGTCCGCTGATGTCGTCGACATTTCGTGCGATGCCGAAGTCGGCCAATAAGACCCGCTGGTCATCATCATCGCCGTCAGGATGGGTGAGCATGATGTTGGCTGGTTTGACATCACGGTGCAAGAGGCCCTGTTTGTGCGCATAGTCCAGCGCGCTAGCCACGGCGATGACGATCCGCACGACCTGCTCGACGGGCATTCCGTCTGGGTAGCGGTTGGCGAGAAGTTGAGCCCCGTCAAGACCGTCGACGTAATCCATCGATATCCACAACTGCCCGTTGAACTCGCCCCGGTCATGAACGGCGACGATGTGCGGGTGCCATAGCTTTGAGGCGAGATCGGCCTCGCGGATGAAGCGGGCGCGGTAGTCAGCGTCTGCAGATACATCGGCTGGAAGCACCTTCAGGGCGTTCTGGCGGGGGAGTCGCGGGTGATCAGCCAAGTAGACCTCGCCCATTCCTCCTGAACCAAGCGGGCGGACGATCATGTAGCCAGCAAAAACCTGGCCGGCGCTCAATTGCATGGGAAGGATATTACGAACTTAGTCGGAATTTGACGGCGAGTTCGACTACGTCACGGCGGCTTCGCAGCGTGAGTTATCTCGCGCGAAAAGTCTGTTTGCCTTCCCTGCAGAAGATGAAGGTCAGCACCGTCCTGATCCCAGACCGCAGCATGTGGGCGCCGGTGTCGCCGCCGTCGCGCTATTCAAACAGTGACGGCCGGCCGTGCGCAGACTCGTTCTGACGGCCCCAGGCACCGCTGGGCGCCAAGCGTGCATTCGCAACGCCAGGTAGTCTATGACGACTGGGTGATTTGCCCCAGTATGACTAACCAGGAGGCGGCATGGCTGAGCATCGTCACGTTGAATGGGACCCCGACACCCGACGCATCCTGACGACTCGGCTTCTCTTGCGCCCGTGGCAAGTCGACGATGCCGCGGCCGCCTATGAAATCTACGGAGCGCCGGAGGTTTCGCGTTGGCTGTGTCCGGCGCTGCCGTTGATCACCGACCAGGCGCACATGCGCGATCTATTGGGCGAGTGGATCGCCGAAAGCGACGCGACCGGCCTGCCCCTGGGCCGATGGGCCATTACCGATAGAAACTCTGGCGACCTGATCGGGGGAGTGGCACTGCTTCCACTTCCACCCGGCCGCAACGATCTCGAGATCGGGTGGCAGGTGGCACCGGCGCAGTGGGGTCACGGCTACGGCGCGGAAGCCGGTCACGCAGTGGCCCATCAAGCATTCACCAATGTTGGTGTAAGCGAGGTCTTCGCCGTCGTGCGGCCAGGCAATCATCGCGGGGTGGCTACGGCGCGGCGAGTCGGCATGGAATGGGTCGGTGAGACCGACAAGTATTACAACCTGACTCTCGAGATCTACCGACTGAGCAAGTCGGATTTGGATCTGCCAGAGCCGGCCTGCGCCCCAGCGCCGAACTGAAGTGGGTCGTAGCGCCCATATCGGCAACGACCGGGTAATCTGACGCCATGCCCGCCCAGTTGCCAGTGACACGTCGTGGACGAGCAACGCGCGACCGCATCCTCAGCTGTGCCGCCGAGTTGTTTGTGACGGAAGGTGTTTCGGCGGTAAGCCAGGATCGGGTACGGCAAGCCGCCATGGTCAGTGGCTCACAGCTGTCCCACTACTTTGCCGATAAGGACGCGCTGATACGCGCCGTCATCGCCCGGCAAACCGAGGTGCTGCTGGACTTTCATCGGCAGCCGGCGCTGAACAATCTGGACACCTTCGAGGATTACGAGAAGTGGGCCGAGCTCACGTTGGTCTCGAGTCAGCGCCGAAATCGCCAACAAGCATTGCCGACGTATGGGATGCTGGCCGGCCAACTGAGCAAGCAGAACGAGCCGACGCGCGAACTGCTCGCCGATGGCTACCGGCAATGGACGGCGCTGTTACGTCGTGGCCTGACGCGAATGAAGAAGAGCGGATTGCTTGTTGAGTCCGCTGATCCGGTGGCTCTGGCTAACGTGCTGGTGACCGCCCACGAAGGCGGAGGCCTGATGACCGGCGCGTACGGCAAGACCTGGCCGGATCGGGACGCCCTGACCTTCGCGTTGAGCTACCTGCGCCAGTTCGCCGCTCGCCCGCGTGACCGACGGTCGGCGAGGCCAGGGGCGGTGGCTCAGGCTGCCGGGGCATCGCGCGGTGGCTAGCTAACGCGTGCGCTCCGATGCTGTTTTACCGCCGCGTTTAGCGGCAACGGTCACCGGCCGGGTAGCGAACGTACGGACGTAGTCGACGGCGGCATTGAGCGCGTCGCGCAGCGGATTGATGGAATGGGTCGTCTGCGCGAGCAGCGATCCGCCTTGGTGGGCAGCGACCAGCACCCTGGCGAGGTGCAGGGGATCGGCGTCGGCGCTTAGGGTTCCACGTTTGCGCATGGAGGTCAATGCGGTGCGAAACAGCGCGACCCATTCGTCGTAGACCGCGCAGACGTCACCGCGGATATCGTCTTGGGGTGGAACCAATTCGCCCACCAAGGACCCGAATGTGCATCCGCCGCCACATTTCACATCGAGTTGCTTCTGGACGTTGAGGTCGGCCCACTTCTGCAGCGCCTCGAAAGTGTCTAGCCTGGTCAGCTCGCCTGACGTGTGAAACGCGATCAATTCATTACGGCGCCAGGCGATGATGCCGCGCACCATCGCATGTTTGTCGTTGAAGTAGTGCGTCATCTGCGACCCGCTTACGGAGGCAGCCTTGCGCACGTCGCTCGCCGCAGTGTTGTGCAGTCCCCGTTTGTACACCAGATCAGCGGCCGCTCCGACGATGCGGGCATGCGTCGCCCGACCCCGTGGGGTCAGGCCGACCGCGTTGTCATCAATCATGTCCGGCTATCAAATCAGAAGGGCTTACCGACTCACTACATGGTAGAAGGTGACCTGGGGCTTGCCACCCTCAGCGAACTGGGCCAAGGCTTCGACGCTGAGCGCGAAATGATCGGTTTGGACATGAAGGTCGACGCCGTGCTGGTTTCGGAACCGCTGGTAAAGCGTGAAATGTCCAGGCTTGTCGCGGTCTTCGTGGAGGCGAAAGGTGCTGACGTCCGCTTCGGCCAACGACTGGGGGAGTAACTTGACAAGCGCGCGCCGCAGGTCGTCGCCTTTGCCTGGCAAAGCTGTGGCCTCGGTGATCAGCACCACTTCTTCATCTGAGCCATACATGGTTGACGCTCCTTCATCGTCGCCTCAGGGCTCTGCGTAGTCACGGTAGCGAGTAATTACCTTGCGGCACCGGCGTTTCGTCTACCGGGCCCGTCTTCTGGGTATTTCAACCCACTTCCAGGCTAACATACTTGGAGGATCGCGTGAGTGGTCAATATTTTGCTGCGCGTTTGTAACTCAGCACCCCGCCAGAAACTCACCCGGGTGAAACAACGCTGGGGTGATGACGGCTCACCCTGCCGGTCAGCAGACTGGCCCTAGTTAAACGTCGACATGCGGATCACCGGGTGTCGACGCCAAGGCTACAACTCTTCTTGCGGGGCGAAAGGCGGATATGGCCCAGCGGGAGCCGTCGGGAACAATTAGCAGAAGGGTCTCACCATGCACTTCGATTCCAAGAAGGTCATCGTCGTCGGAGGCAGCGCCGGTATGGGCCGGCAGGTCGCCATCGATGTCGTTGGCCACGGCGGCAGCGCGGTGATCGTCGGCCGGTCGAAAGACCGTGTCGAGGACACCGTGACCGAGTTGACCGGCGGGGCTGGCCAAGCCTGGGGAATCACTGCGGAGTTGACCGATCGCAGCACGGTCGCCGATGTGCAACGTGTGCTTTCTGAGGAGCACGCTGATGCGACGCTGTTGGTCAACGCGGCCGGGTTCTTCATCCCCAAGCCGTTTCTCGAGTACGACGCGGACTTCTATGACTCGTACATGGATCTCAACTATGCCTTGTTCTTCCTCACGCAGACCGTCGTTGCGGGCATGATCGCCCGCGGTGAGGGCGGGTCCATCGTCAACATCGGCAGCATGTGGGCCCATCAGGCGATCGGTGCGACCCCGTCGTCGGCGTACTCGATGCAAAAGGCCGGCTTGCATGCGCTGACGCATAACTTGGCCATCGAACTTGCCGAGCACAAGATCCGGGTCAACGCGGTGGCGCCGGCCGTCGTCAAGACCCCGCTCTATGAGGGCTTCATCCCCAAAGACGAGATCGACGCCACGCTCGACACGTTCGCGCCGCTGCATCCGCTGGGACGAGTCGGCACCCCGGCCGACGTGGCCAACGCCGTGACGTATCTGCTCTCTGACGAGGCCAGTTGGGTCACCGGCGCGATTCTCAATGTCGACGGCGGCATCATGGCCGGCCGCAATTAACCCGACAACGCGGGAAATCCTAATAAAACACTCAGCGCCCTCGTCATATCAGCGGCGCACCAATGAAGGAGATCGGATGCCACGCCAATACAGCAAGAGCCCGGACGCGGTAGACGCGTTAACCCCTGAGCAATACCACATCACCCAAGAGGCCGGTACCGAGCGTCCGTTCACCGGCGAATACTGCGATAACCACGAGCCCGGCATTTATGTCGACATCGTTTCTGGTGAGCCACTTTTCGCCTCGGTGAATAAGTACGACAGTGGAAGTGGCTGGCCCAGCTTCACCCAGCCCATCGACGCAGACAACATCGTTGAAAAGCGTGACCGCAGCCACTTCATGGAACGGATCGAGGTGCGATCAGCCCACGGCGATAGTCATCTGGGCCACGTATTCACAGACGGGCCAAGGGACGCCGGCGGGTTGCGCTACTGCATCAACTCTGCCTCGCTGCGATTCATCCATCGCGACGACCTGGAAGCCCAGGGTTATGGGGAATACCTGAGTCTGTTCACGAACGGTGAGGCCGCGAAACACCACAACGTAGCCGGGCAGCTTACGAAACAGCTCCTCCATGCCCCAGAAGCAGCCACCGGCGAGGACGGCGATCTCGTTGACGTTGCTCATGACTGCTGCCCGGCGTGGTTTCCACCCGGGTGGGATACACCGGCGGCCACAACGCGCACCCCACGTACCGCAACCATCCCG